>CBDUZO010000038.1:0-35095 GCA_965371725.1 uncultured Phycisphaerales bacterium | reverse complement strand
CTGGGGGAGGTTCTTCTGTGCCTGCATGGACCCCCCTCAATCCCCCCTTGGTAAGTGGGGAAGAAAGCGGAACAACCTTTGTTGAAACGGCACTAGAGTGACGCGGCTCGCGGTCGACCTCGGCCGGGAACACGGCGATGGGCCGTTGGCAACTGAGCGACGAAGATCCATGGCAGAAACCGTATTGGAATCGGCTCCGGACGTTCTGATCGATCACGATCGATCCGAGCAGGGCGACCTGAAGACCGAAGAAATGCTGATCAACATGGGCCCGCAGCACCCGTCGACGCACGGCGTGTTGCGGATCGTGTTGCGGACGGACGGCGAGATAATCCTCGAGGCCGTACCGCACATCGGCTACCTGCACCGTTGCGCCGACAAGATCGGCGAGAAGATCACGCCCGCCCAGTTCATCCCTTACACCGACCGAATGGACTACCTGTCGGCGATGAACAACAACCAGGGGTTTGCGGTGGCTGTCGAGCGGTTGTGCGGGATCGAGGTGCCGCCGCGGGCCCGGGTCCTTCGCGTGATCGCCGCCGAGTTGAACCGGATCGCCTCCCACTTGGTTACGGTGGGGTGCTATGGGTTGGACATGGGCGCTTTTACGCCCTTTACCTGGTGCTTCCGCGAGCGGGAGATGATCCTCGATCTGTTCGAGGCGTTGTGCGGGGCGCGGTTGACCTACAGCTATATCACCGTAGGCGGCGTCCGATGGGACCTGCCGGAAGGGTGGGTCGAGAGGTGCCGCGAGTTCTGCGATTTCCTCGAACCCAAGATCGACGACTACAACGCCCTTCTGAGTTTCAACCACATTTTCCTGAAGCGCACGACCAATGTGGGGGTGATCTCGATCGAGGACGCCATGGCCTACGGTCTCACCGGCGCCTGCCTGCGTGCCAGCGGAATCATGTGGGACGTTCGAAAGACACTACCTTACGACGGGTATGAGGAATACGAGTTTGACATCCCCATCGGGCGGCCGGGCGGAACGCACGGTTTCCCGAAGGAGGCTGTCGTCGGTGACAGCTTCAGCCGGTACTTCATGCGTTTGCTCGAGATGCCGCAGTCCGTGCGGATCATCCGCCAGGCGCTGGACCGGCTCGAGGAAGGACCGGTATTGGCCCCCAAGCTAAGAAACCTGAAGCTCCCGGCTGACGAGGTTTACAGCGAGGTCGAGAACCCTCGCGGCCAACTCGGTTTCTATATCCGGGGCGATGGGTCGGCGTACCCCTACCGCGTGAAGACACGAGGCCCGAGCTTCTGCAACCTGTCGATTCTGAACAAGATCTGCCGGGGTATCCTGCTTGCGGACATGCCGGCGATCGTGGCCAGTATCGACATCGTGATGGGAGAGGTGGATCGATAGGATGAGCCGCGGGTTTCAACCCGCGCGGGCGATCGCAAGGTCGCGCATCGTCTGTTTGGATAACCGCGTGATGGACAAAGCGCTGGTCATTAGAGTGTGAAACAGCGCACGATCGGAAGATCGTGATTTATGCTTAGGGTTCGAGGTCGGTTGAACGGGTCGAATGAGGGCGATACGATCCGGGCCTGGGAACCCAATTAACTTGGAGGCGTTCAGCAGCGTCGTGACACAGTTTTCCGTCCCTTGGATTCCTAAAAAGCAAACGAATTACGGCTTCCCCGCCAAGGCGGTCGTGATGGGGGTCGTGCTGCTGTTGATCGGAGCTTTCGGCTTGTGGCTCACGCGCACCGTGTTCGACGGCCACTCACTTGCCATGCTGCTGTTCTTCGTCGGCCCCGTCTTGCTGGCCATCGCCGCCGTCGCCGCTGCATTCTTCGTGCAGACCTGGCGGGTCTGGGGCCCGATTCTTCAAAGAATCGCCATCCTGCTTCTGCTCGGCGCTGTCGTCGTCTCCTGCCTTGGCGTCTGGGCGACAAATGTCTTGTTCGAGTGGGTTCGTGATGACCTGGCCGGCTCGCCCGCCAACACGGTTGCGACAACGCTGCTCGGGGCACCGTTCACACTGGGTGAGATCGAGGCCGCCCTGCCCGATGTCGTGCCTGATTGCGTATCCCCTCTGATCTGGCCCTTGCAGTACCCGCTCATCCGCGACGTGATCAACATGACGGCGCTGATCATCTTCTTCACGATTGTTCCCGTCTTCACGATTTGGTGGGAGCGGAAGGTGGCCGGTCGGATTCAGTCGCGTCTTGGGCCGATGCGCGTGGGCCTCTGGCACGGGTGGGCCCAATCGCCGGCGGACGGGATCAAGCTGGTGCTCAAGGAGGATCTGGTCCCGGACAAGGCCGATCGAATTCTGTTCCGCCTGGCGCCCTACTTTGCCATTATCCCAAGTGCGGCCGCGTACATGGCCTTGCCCTTTGGCGTAACGTACATCTTCCGCGATCTGGACGTAGCCGTCATCTTCATCCTTGCGTTATTAGGGATCGAGGTGTTGGCGGTGATCCTGGGCGGATGGGCGTCGAACAACAAGTGGAGCGTCTTCGGGGGCATGCGTGAGGCGTGCCAGATGATCTCCTACGAGATTCCGATGGGGATGGCCCTGTTGATCCCGGTGGTTTGCGTCGGCTCGTTAAGCCTTCACGTAATCGGGGAAGCGCAGTCGGGCGGTTGGTTCACCTGGCTCGCCTTCGCCAATCCGTTCGCGTTCGCGGCCTTTGTGGCCTACTTCGTAACGTCCCTGGCGAGCTGCAAGCGCGCCCCGTTCGACCTGCCGGAGGCGGAGAGTGAGTTGGTGGCCGGGTTCCTGACCGAGTACTCGGGTTTCCGCTGGGCCCTGTTCTTCTTTGCAGAGTATGCCGCCATGTTCGTGGTTTGCGCCCTGGCGGTGATCCTGTTCCTGGGTGGGTGGCATTCGCCGCTACCGGCGTCGTGGGGTGACGCCCTTGGCGACAGCCTGTGGGCACGCGGATTGAAGGGAATTTTGTTCAGCGGGCCCTTGTGGTTTGTTCTCAAGAGCACGTTCTTCCTGTTCGTGCAGATCTGGCTGCGGTGGACCCTGCCGCGGATTCGGATCGATCAGGTCCTTTACGCCTGCGTGCAGGTGCTCCTGCCGCTGACGATGGTCCTGCTGGTCGGCACGACCTTATGGGTATGGGCGTCCACCTCGAACAGTACGGGTTGGGCGATCTTCGATGGAATCGTGAATGGGATCCTCGGCGTGGTCGGTCTGGTCTTCGCCGTGGGGTTTGTGGTTATTGCCGCCCATGGTTTCCTCAACCGCAGACGGTTGGTCGGTAACCTGGTGATTGATCCGTTGCCCGGTTCGTAGGCGACGGGTGGCGGACATTGGGTCTTGAACTGATGACGTCGCTTTTTAGAAATCGAACCGCGTGGCTGCTTCTTCCAGCCGTGCTCTGTGTGGCTGCCTCGACGGTTCTCGCCGTCGACGGTGACGCGGGGACGGCTGAGCCGATCGGCGTGACCAACGCGGAGGCCCCCGGCGGGCTGCTCGAGGCGATCCTGTTCTACGGCGTCGCCTTGATTACGGTTGTCTCGGCGCTGGGCATTTGCGTCGCCAAGAACATCGTCCGCATGGCCACATGGTTGTTCGGCGCGCTCGGGGGAGTCGCGGTGCTCTACTTCCTCCTGGCGGCGAACTTCCTCGGGGCGATTCAGCTTATGGTCTATGCGGGCGGTACGCTGATTCTGCTGGTCTTCGGCGTGATGCTGACCAGCAGGTCGCCGTGGGCGAGGTTCGGGATTCACAAAGCTGAGTTGATCGGCGCGGCGATCGTGTGCGTGGCGTTTTTCCTTTCACTGTGTGTGCTGCTGGGCGGCGGAATCTGGTCCGGTATCACGGAGGTCATACCGGGCACGGCCGTGGTCGCCATCGGGCGGGCGTTGCTCACAACGTACCTGGTCCCCTTTGAAGTGGCCGGCGTGTTGCTCATGATCGTCATGGTCGGGGCGGCGCATTTGGCGAGGCAGGAAAAGTGACTCCGTTTCTGGAAATCGGTCTGACGCATTACCTGGTGGTGGCAGCCGCCCTGTTCTGTGCGGGTCTGTTCACCATTATGGTCAAGCGAAACGCGATCGGGATTCTGATCGGCGTGGAGCTTGTATTGAACAGTGCGAATGTCAACCTGGTGGCATTCGACCGTTACATGGGTCCGGACAGGCTGGACGGGCAGATCATGGCCCTGTTCATCATCGTGCTGGCGGCGGCCGAGGCGGCGCTGGCGGTGGGTATCTGCATCAACCTGTACAAGAACCTTGCCACGATCGACGTGGACCAGGCGGTGACCCTGCAAGGCTGACGACTGACAACCGACGACTGACAACTGATAACTGATAACTGACAACTTCATGATGGGCGAACATACATACGAAATCCTACTTGCACTCGGCGTGCTAAGCCCGATGGTAAGCTTCTGGCTGTTGGTCTTCTTCGGACCGAAGATGGGCAAGCCGGGGGCGGGCTGGTTCGCCGTGGTGCTCGGGATGGGCGTACCGCTGGTGCTGGCGACGATCGTGCTTGTCGGCTGGCTCGGAGAGGTGGAAGGCGGGAACGCGGCTGAGCTGACCGCAAACGCCGTTCGTCTCCACTGGGCAACGCTCGGTACCGTTGATGTGGACGTCGGGATCAAGCTTGATTCGCTCACGGTGGCCATGTTCTTCATGGTCGCGCTCGTGGCGTTTCTGATCTTCGTCTTCAGCGTCGGGTACATGTCCGGCCATAGCGACGAGATCGACGGGCAGAGCAAGTACAGCCGCTTCTTCGCCTTCATGTCGCTGTTCGGGTTCAGCATGTTGGGGCTGGTCGTCAGCAGCAGCTTGCTGTTCCTGTTCATCTGCTGGGAATTGGTGGGTCTGTGCAGCTACTTCCTGATCGGGTTCTACTTTGACAAGGGCTTCGCTTCGGCCGCTGCGATCAAGGCAT
This sequence comes from uncultured Phycisphaerales bacterium, assembly GCA_965371725.1. Taxonomy (GTDB): domain Bacteria; phylum Planctomycetota; class Phycisphaerae; order UBA1845; family UBA1845; genus CBDUZO01. The sequence goes on along the minus strand of CBDUZO010000038.1, from coordinate 30,224 downwards.
TCGTGACCAACCGCGTGGGCGACTTCGGCTTTTTGATCGGGTTGATGCTGGTCTTTTGCTTCCTTGGCACGCTCGATCTGGATGAGGCCGCCGCCGAGTTCGCCCGCCAGGCGACCACGCACACCGGTATCTTCGCGAGTTCGTTCACGCTGTTCGGCTGGTCGCTGGCGACGATCCTGGGGATCGGATTGTTCTGCGGGGCGATGGGCAAAAGTGCCCAGTTCCCGCTGCACGTGTGGTTGCCGGATGCCATGGCCGGTCCGACGCCCGTCAGCGCGCTGATCCACGCCGCCACGATGGTGGCTGCGGGTGTGTACCTGGTCGCGCGGGTGTTCAGGTTGATGACGCCCGACGCGCTGATGTTCGTTGCGGTCATTGGTTGCCTTACGCTGACGCTGATGGCGCTGGTGGCGATCGTTCAGGTCGATATCAAGAAGTGCCTTGCGTATTCGACGCTCTCTCAGCTTGGCTACATGGTTTTCGGGATGGGGTGCGGGGCGTGGGTCGCCGCGCTGTTCCACCTGATCACGCACGCATTCTTCAAGGCCATGCTCTTTCTCTGCTCGGGCCAGGTGATCGAGGGGTGCCACCACGAGAAGGACATGCGAAAGATGGGTGGGCTTCGCAAGAAGATGCCCATAACCTGCTGGACCTTCTTCGTCGGATTGCTGGCGATTTCCGGTGCGGGTATCGCGGGTACCTCCTATGGCCTGGGTGGGTTTTTCAGCAAGGATGAGATTCTCGCGGTCGCTTACACCCGGGCGTATGAGTGGACTGACTTCGAGAAGCATCAGCCCGATGGTGACCACGGCTCACATCACGCTGCCGTCGAGCCCGTTCGCGCGAGCACCTTCCGGTTGGCATCGTTCCAGGAAGGGTACGGCACGGCGCAGCGTGAAGACCCGCGTCACACGATGGAGGAGCAGGACGATCGGCATACACGCGGGGGGGCGATAATCGAGGGTCATCCCGGTGGCCATGGCGAGCGCCTTGCATCCCACGGCGGCGACCGGGCCACGATCTTCGGCGATACGCCCGCCCTTCCGAAGTGGATGTTCTGGTTTGCGTTGATCACGGCTTATGTCACACCCTTTTATATGATGCGGTGTTGGTGGCTGACGTTCATGGGCAAGCCGCGTGATGAGCACGTGCACGAGCACGCCCATGAGATTCCACTGATGTACGTGCCTCTGGTCATCCTGGCGATCGGAACGTTCGTGGCGAGCTACTTCTGGTTCCGCCCGCTGATCGCGGATGCCGCTCCGGAGGCGACTGCGGCCGCGATGGTGATGGCCACGGATGGTACGGTGCACACCGAGGCGATCGGTGCGGCGCACCACTTCCTCATGTTCGGTGTCGGCGGCGCGTTCATCGTCGGATTCCTGATCGCGATCGCGATCTACCGTAACGGGTTGGCCACGGCCGAAGCCATCAAGCGACGGGCCGGGCTGCTCTATGTGATCCTCGAGCACAAGTACTTCTTCGACGAAGTCTACGACTTTGTCTTCGTAAAGGGCTGCATCCTGGTGGCGAGAATCGCGCGGTTCTTTGACACCTGGTTCGTCGACCTGATCTTCAACCTGCTCGCGGGGATCACCGAGCGTCTTTCCGCGTTTTGCGGGTGGGTATTGGACGCTCACGGCGTGGACGGCGTGGTCAACGGCGTGGCCAAAACGTCGATGGACCTGTCGGACGTATTCCGCGGCCCGCAAAGAACGGGGCGGATTCGCAATTATGTGCTCATCTCCGTCGCGGTGGCGACGGTGGTGGTGATTTGCGTGTTGGTATTCGGAATGGACACGGGGCCGGCCATGGCGACGGTGGCCAGCACGGGAACCTCCTAGGCTCTTTAGATAGTAGAAGGCGTTTCGATGGACCACCTTCTGAGTTGGATCGTATTCATCCCGGTGATCGGGGCTGTTTTGTGTCTGTTTGTACCGAGACGTCAGGTCCGGACGGTGGCTGTCCTCGCCACGCTCGTGACGCTTGTCGTGTCACTGGCGCTGTTCGGCATGTACTTCGGTGAGAACAGCTCGGACGATGCCGTCTTCGGGGACCGGTACGGCAAGCTGCACCACGTGGAACGCACCACGTGGATCACGATCGACGGGCGCGACGCCGACGGAAACGTAGTGCCGCGTTTCACGATCGAGTACTTCCTCGGGATCGATGGGTTGGGCTTCCCGCTGATCATCCTGACCACGCTGGTGTCGTTCCTGGCATGCGTGGCGAGTTGGAATTTCGAGAAGTGGAAGATCAACCGGGGTCTGAGGGGATATTTCATCCTCTTTCTCCTGTTGGAGACGGGGATGCTCGGCGTCTTTGTCTCGCTCGACTTCTTCCTGTTCTACATCTTCTGGGAGGTCATGCTGCTGCCCATGTACTTCCTGATCGGAGTATGGGGCGGCGCGCGGCGGGAATACGCGGCGATCAAGTTCTTCCTGTTCACTTTGGGCGGTTCGGTGCTGATGCTCGTGGCGCTGGTAGCGATGTACTTCTACAGCGACGCGGCGGTGGCAAGCGAGATGGCGCGGCAGGGCGTGACGGGGGTCGAGAGCGGATACCGCGACGGCGTGCTGATCAGCCACGGAACGTTCGACCTGATCGAATTGTCGACGAACGAAGCCATCCAACAATACTTCGGGGCCCAATCGACCCTGTTCCTTGGCTTGCGGTTCGCGCCGATGATGTTCATGTTCCTGTTCATCGGGTTCGCCATCAAGCTTCCGTCGGTACCGTTTCACACGTGGTTACCCGACGCGCACGTCGAGGCGCCGACGCCGATCAGCATGATCCTGGCGGGAGTCCTGCTGAAAATGGGCGGATACGGATTCTTGCGAATCTGCTACCCGATCTTCCCGGTGGGCGCGAGTCATTGGGCGTTTCTCCTTGCGATCGTGGGAGTGGTCAGCATCATCTACGGCGCGCTGTGCGCTATGGCACAGACCGACTTCAAGAAGCTGGTCGCCTACAGTTCCGTGTCGCACATGGGTTACGTTCTTCTGGGTATCGCCGTGATGACCGAAGCCGGTTTCCAAGGCGCGATGTTCCAGATGCTCGCTCACGGTATTTCCTCACCCATGTGCTTCTTTTTGGTTGGCGTGATTTACGACCGGGCCCATCATCGTGAGATCAACCGCTTCGGCGGGTTATGGTTGACGATGCCGAAATACGGCACGATGGCGACGATCGGGTTCTTCGCGTCGCTCGGGCTGCCCGGTCTTTGCGGGTTCATCGGCGAGGTCTGGGTGATTCTGGGCGTGTTTGAAGCGGGCAAGAACCCGGCGATGCCGTGGGCCTATCCGATGGCGATCCTGGCGGCGTCGGGCGTGATCCTGACGGCCGGGTATATCCTCTGGTTGATCCGCCGGGTCTACCTCGGCAGGGAGAAGGAGGAGTACGCCGCGTATCCGGATGCGTCGTCCCGTGAGACGTTTATTCTGGTGCCGATGGCGGTCCTTTGCATTGCGATGGGTGTTCTGCCGTATCAGACGGTGTTCGGGTTCACCAACGGCACGCTCAACCTCATGCTGACTCAGGTGACCGGCAGCATCGCGTCGATGCTGTGACGGCGTGGAGATGGCGGGCCTGCGCGCGCTTGTGTGTACGGCCATGGTCTTAAGAGGTCTTGGAAAACGTGGACTTGCTGGCACAAGCTGGTTCGTGGGCGGGCGTTGACATCGCTGAACATCTGCGGATGTTCTCGCCGATGATCGCGATGGTTTGCACGATGCTCGCGGTGGTGGCCTGCCCAATTTTTCTCGGTCGCGGCGCCCGTCCGGTTGGGGCGGTCGGTTCGATTGGGATTGTCGTGGTCTTCCTGCTGCTCATGCGATTGGCGGGGTCCGTGGGAGACGGTGGTTTCAGCGGTCTGTCGCCCGACGCGGCGAGCGGCATGTTGATCGCCGATCATCTCTCGATCGGATTTCAGATCATCCTTACCGTCTTTATGGCGGCGATCGTGTGGATGTGGTGGATGGGCTCGTCCGCTACGGAGCGAAACGCTCCGGAGTTCTTCATCCTGCTGATCGGAAGCGCGCTGGGCATGTCGCTGATGGTCAGCACTGCCAACCTGCTGATGATCGTCGTGGCGATGGAGACGGCCTCGCTGCCGAGCTACGCCTTTGTCGGGTTTGACAAGCGTGATCGGTTGGGGGCGGAGGCCTCGCTGAAGTACATGATCTTCGGTGGCGTTTGTGCAGCCATCATGCTCTATGGAATAAGCCTGCTGTACGGGCTGGTCGGCAGCCTGAACGTGGCCGACGTGGCCGAGTTCACCGTGGCGCACTTGGCCGCGGGCGAGAACCGGGTTCTGCTGGGTCTGGGGTTGCTGTGCTTCCTGTGCGGTATCTGTTTCAAGATTTCGGCGGTCCCCTTCCACTTCTGGTGCCCGGACGCGTTCCAGGGTGCGAAGATCGAGGTGACCACGTGGTTGAGCGTGGCAAGCAAAGCCGCCGGTCTCGTTCTTCTGACCCGCATCGTGATGATCTTCTGCTCGGCTGTCGACGTTCCGGTCCTGATGCCGAAGCTTCTGCCGCTGGCCTGGGTCATCGGAATCGTGGCTGCGATCACGTGCACGCTCGGCAACTTCTGCGCGTACAAGCAGACGAGCGTCAAGCGGCTCCTGGCGTACTCGTCGATCGCGCATGCCGGTTATATGATGATGACGGCGGCCATCTTCCTCCACCCGAACGTGGCGGGACACCAGGCCGGTCTAACCGCCCTGCTGATTTACATTGTGATCTATCTGTTCATGAACCTCGGGGCGTTTGGGGTCACAGCGCTGGTCGTGTGGGACACGGGCAGCGATGACATCAAAGTGTTTACCGGCTTGATGCGCCGCGCGCCGTGGATCGCGGTCCCGATGATCGTCTGCCTGATGTCGCTGGTGGGTCTGCCGCCGCTGGCCGGGTTCATCGGGAAATGGTGGATCCTGGTGGCCCTGGGAAGCGTGGGGAGCAAGTTCTGCTGGTTCCTGGTCATTGTAGCTGTCATCAACACCCTGATCAGCTTGTTCTACTACCTGCGCGTGGTCGTTCAGATGGCGTTGAAGGACGACGAACGGCCGGCGGTTCGAGCGCCGTTCGGTGGTCTGGTGATGGTCAACATCTGCGCGGTCGTTCTGTTCCTGCTGCTCGTGTTCGCCGGACCGCTCAAGTCCACGGTGGAGCGGTTCTCACATGGTGTTTACCATGCCACCGCCACGGTCACGGCGTCGGCGCCGGCGGATTCGGTGGCCTTGGCAGATGGTGAGTCGGATTGATGAACGCTGAGAAGATCATCGATATCCTCAACGAGTTGCTGACGCTTGAGCAGCGTAGGCTTGTCACGCGCCTTGACCATCAGACGGTCTTCGTACCGCAGTCCTCCCTTAAGGACCACAGCCTTATCAGCCGTATGGCCGACGAGGTTCGCGAGCACGGCGGGTGGCTTGCCGATCTGATCACCGAACTCGGCGGCGTGCCCGGTCTCCGTTCCGGCGATATAACGTCCGCCGACCTTCACTATCAGGACTATCAGCGGGTGCTCCCACGCGTATTGGCGGACCAGAGATCCGTCATCGACACGTACGCCCTTGCCGCCGACCGCCTCGCCGGCGAACCCCACGTCAATGAGGTCGTCGGGCGCATTCTGGCACGTCACCGGGCCGATCTTGATGAGTTGGAGCGGATCGTTGGCTGCTCCTGCTCGGATTGAGATCGCGTCTCTCGTCACGCCACCCAGACCAGCACATACACGCCGAGTAGCCAGCAGTAGAGCGCGAAGTAGTGAAGCTTCGCACGTCGCACCGCGCCGAGCAGCAGCTTGAGCGCGGCGATCCCGACGATGAGTGACACGACGCTCCCCACGAGGATCGGCGCCCAGGCGATGTCGCGGAGCTGCTCGCTGGGAAGATCCAGGGTATCGAGAACCTTCAGAAACGTCGCACCAACGATCGCGGGCACGGCGATCAGGAAGCTGAACTCAGCCGCCCACCGCCGGCGCAGTCCAATGTACGAGGCCGTGCAGATCGTCGCCCCGCTACGCGAGATGCCGGGAAGAATTGCACAAGCTTGCGCCGCCCCGACGAGCAACGCCTGCCACCAGCGAAGGTCCCCCCAACCGGCCCGGGCTCGCCTCACCAGGGTCATTCCCGCCAACAGCATCCCGGTTATGATCAGACAAACGCCAATGACCACCGGTGAGTCAAAGGCCCCCTCAAACTGCCTTTGAAACACGAGTCCAGCCACGCCCGCGGGAACACACGCAATCACCGCGAGCAAAACCAGGCGACACGCATAGCGGCGGCGCGGTCGGGCCGGGCCCAGCTCTCTTGCCAAACGGGCGATAAAAAGCCGAATCGAGCGGGCGAACACAATCAGCACGGCAATCAACGTCCCACAATGCGCAAGCACGTTGAACAGCAGCATCGCCGGACTGTCCGGGTCCAGTCCGAAGTATCGTTGCGTGAGAGCAAGATGGCCGCTGCTGCTGATCGGAAGGAACTCGGTGAGCCCTTGAATCACACCGAGAAGAATGGACTCGACGTAATCAAACCCTGTCACGAGGAACCGCTCTCCTCCAGAATGTGACGCGAGAGCACAAGGTAGTGAATCGTCGACAGAACGGTGATCACCACGGTCAACCAGGCAAATGTCATCTTGGCACCTGTCGCCCACGCCTCGAAGTGTCCCTGGTTCTCCCGCGCGATGATGAACAGGATCGCCGGCGCGGCGATGGATTGCATCCACATCTTGAGCTTGCCGTACACCGAGGCGCCGAACGCTCGACCGGTGGACTCATTGAAGCCGCGCAAACCCGTGACGAGCAGTTCGCGCCCGACGATGACCACGACCATCCACGGCTGCACCTCGGTCATGTTGTGGCCGCTCGAATCGACGAAACCCGGCCCGACAAACAGGACGAACGTTCCACAGATCAGCACCTTATCCACCAACGGATCGAGCACGCGCCCCAGCGCCGTCACCTGTCCCCATTTCCTCGCAAGGTAACCGTCCAGGAAGTCGGTGCTCGCCGCAACGATGAACAGAACGACAGCCACATCGAGCAACCACGTCCTTGGCGATTCGCTGCGCTGTGCATATTGGGCAAGCAACGCGAAGAAGACGATGGCCAGCGCCAGGCGGGCAAGCGTGATCTGGTTTGGGATGTTCAGTACGGATTTCATGGTGGAGGAGCAACCTGCACGGGTGTCGCCACGAGATCGTAGTCCTGCCTGGCGGTGCAACGGACCTTCAGCAGATCACCGGCACTCGCATCACAATCCGCAACGTACGTAACGGCGTCGACCAGCGGGGCCTGCCCCCGATGCCGCGCAACAATCATTCCGTCATCGTCGTGTTCGTCAACCAGGACTTCCACCGTCGAGCCGATGCACTGCTCAGCCAGGTCAAACGCCACCTTCTGCTGTGTCGTCATCAGCCTGTCAACTCGCCCGGCCACAACGGTCCCGCAAACCCGGTCTCTTATTCGTCCAGCCGATGTGTCGGGCTCCAACGAATACGGGAAAACGCCCAGGGCATCAAAGCGAAACTCCTCGATGAACCGGCGTAACTCCTCGAACTCACCCTCCGTCTCGCCCGGGAACCCGGCGATCAGCGTGGTGCGGATGGTCACACCGGGGATTCGCTCACGGATCGTCGTCAGCAATTGCTCGGTCGCGGCCCGATCGATCCGGCGGCCCATCGCCCTCAAGACCCGATCGTTGATGTGCTGGAGCGGAACGTCAATGTAGTTGCACACATGCTCGCACTCACCGATCGTGTCGATGATGTCATCCGTCAACACGGTCGGATAGGCGTACATCAGCCTGATCCAACGAAGTCCGTCGACCTTGTCGAGTTCACGCAGGAGACCGGCCAGCCCCACCCCGAATCCATCCGCGCCAAGCCCGTAGCTTGTGGTGTCCTGTCCGATGAGGTTGATCTCGACGACGCCGTCCTCGACAAGCTCACGCGCCTCAGCCAGCACAATCTCGGGAGGTTTGCAGTGCATCGCACCGCGAATCGCGGGGATCGTGCAGAACGTGCATCTCTGATCACAGCCCTCGCTGATGCGAAGATACGCGTAGTGGCGCGGTGTGAGTCGCAAACGGGCTGTGTCAATCTGCACGAAGGGATGGTAATCGCCGAGAAACAGGTCCGTCCCACCGGATGTCTCGGCAGCACGCTGCCCCAGAACGGCACGAACGACGTCGTCCCGGTTGTTGACCCCGACCAGCGCGTCGATTCCGTCGATCCGATCGAGAAGGGCCTGTTTGTCACGCTGCGCAAGACAACCAACCACGACAACACGCCTGACCGATCCGGAATTCTTCCGCTGAACCATCTCCCGGATAACCTCGTCGGCCTCCTCGCGCGCGGCGGCAAGAAACCCGCAGGTGTTGATGACCACGATGTCGGCATCATCCTCGGCCGTGATCGCACACCCCGCCTCCGCCAACAGCCCGAGCATCTTCTCGGAGTCGACCAGGTTCTTGACGCAGCCGAGCGATACGAGTGCAACCCTGATCTCGTCGGTCATACGTGCGTCCGCAATAGGTCGTAATCCTTTTCCCGGAAAGAGTTTATAGCACTCTCCGAATTTGTGTAGCGGCCACGAGGCGAAAAACCCAGGAGAAAAGAGTTGTTTCACCGCTACACGAAAAAAGAGCTTGCTCTAGCAGATCAGGTCCCTGATGGAAGAAGGCGGGCCACGGCGAGCATTCGGTGGGGATGACCGGGCCGTCAAGTCTGCTCGGGACCGAACGGATCCAGGCAAGCGACGGTGAGGAACGCCCGGGGCGAACGCCGGATTGCAGGATCAGGCAGTCGGCTGCGATGCCCGGCCGCTCCGCTGGGGCGTTGGCAGCACACGGACGTCGACGGCTTCCTGACACTCCCGCAGGTCGGCCATGAACTGTTCGAGTTTCTGGAGCCGCCTCCGAGCAATCTCACGGACCTCGTCAAACTGGAACGAGTCGCGTAGCAGCGCCGGCCAATACTCATACTCCGCGCGCCGTTGCCATGTGTCGATGGCGGCGCGGACGCCCTTCCCTTCCAGCGCTCCGCGGCGAATGTTCGGCCAAAGGGACAGCAACCCGAATTCGTCGAGGTTCTCCGCGTCGGCGACGATCCTCCCCTCGATGGAGTCCACGTTATGATCATGGAGCGTGCGAATGGTTTGGGAAGCCCGAGCGAGCGAGGCTTTGGGTAGCAGCTTCGCCAGGCTCTTTTCCATGATCGCGGCACTTTGTTCCCGGTGATCCTGCGACTTTGCCCCGACATGGACTGCGTAGCGAGCGATCTGTCCCTCACGAACCCGCACGGCCCAGGCTGCGTCATGGTACAGAGCGGCAGCCACAGTGGCCGCTTCGTCGGGGGAATGTCTTTTGATACTCTCGAACCCGGCAATCCCATGCGCATTGCGGGCCACGCGCGCAGCGTGCTCCCACAGATAGACATCCTGCTCCCCTTGCTCTGTCGTGATCGAGAGATCTTGAAGAGCATGGTTCCGGATCGAGTCCAGCTGAGTCATGGATGGCGTCCCTTCCCCGCCGCAAGAGGGTACACACGCCCGTTACGACGCCAACGTTTCCATCCGATCTCAGAATGACACCGTTGGGCGGAATCCGATCGTTATACCGGCACCGTCCGCAACGATGTCCCGGCAAGTGGGGATGCTCCTCGCCCTTGATGCGACCTCAATCCCCGCCGCACGGTTCACAGGCGTGAACCGCCATCACCCAAGACCATGGCGAACGATCACCGTAGACTTAGACCGCCCTGGACCGCTTCAGTACGTGGAATGATTGTAACACAACGCGGGGGCGCGACGCCAGCCCCTAAGCGCCTCATATCGGTGCGCTGAACGCATCCGGCAACGTCTGAGGCGAAAAGGCGCTGGAACCGTTCACGCGAGTTCGATGATCTGATAGTAGCAATCTCGTCGCCTCGGCACCCAGCCGCCATCAGAGATAGCGGCCCTTAGTTCCGCTTCCGTAAGGTGATACGTCGCGCCGGCGGCCGAGACCACGTTCTCCTCCATCATAAGCGACCCCATGTCGTTGGCCCCGAAGAAAAGTGCAAGTTGACCCACCTTGATCCCCTGCGTCACCCAGCTCGACTGAATATTGGGAATATTGTCCAGAAAAATTCGCGCGATGGCAACGGTCCGCAAATACTCGTGCGCGCCTGCCAATCTCAGGTGGCGACCGTCCGGTGGGCTGCCGGAGCTGGAATCGAGCTGTTGGGCGCGACCGAGCGGTGTCCCGTCCGGCTGAAAGGTCCAACAGATGAAGGCCGTGAACCCGCCGGTCTCATCCTGGAGTTCGCGGATGCGGCGAAGATGCTCGATTCTCTCGGCGAGGGTCTCGATGTGCCCGAACATCATCGTGATGCTCGTTCTCATGCCGATCTTGTGGGCTTCACGCATGACGTTGAGGTATTCGTCGGTGTCGCTCTTGCCCTGTGAAATCTTGTGGCGAACACGGTCGACGAGAATCTCCGCCCCGCCGCCGGGGATGGTGTCCAGACCGGCTTGGCGAAGGCGCAGCAAGACATCACGCACGCTCATCCCGAAGACCTGGTGAAAGAAATGAATCTCCGGCGGGCTGAAGGCGTGAATATGGATGGACGGGTACTCGCGTTTGATGAATCGGAGCAGGTCAACGTACCACGCAAACGGCAGCATGTCCGCCGGCGCGAGTCCTCCCTGCATCAGCACCTGAGTGCCGCCGATCTCGAGAAGCTCCTCAATCTTGCGCCCGATCTGATCGAAGGACAGAATGTACCCTTCGGACAAGTCCTTTCGCCCCGAGCCTACGCCCGGTGGATCGGCTTTGAAGTTGCAGAACGCGCACCTGGCCGTGCAGTAGTTCGTGTAGTTGATGTTGCGGTCGACCACGTACGTACGATGGGGTTCGGGGTGCAGCCGCATCGTCACACCGTGAGCGAGCCGTCCCAGTTCATGAATCGAGCAATCCCGGTAGAGCTCGAGGGCTTCCCGCTCGGAGATGCGTGCTCCGGCCTGGGACCCGGCGGCAACCCGCGAAACGCCCGTCATGCAAACACCAGTTCCCGGCCGGAACGGACGATGCCGTGTCGCCGGGCCAGCTCGAAGAACCTCGCCATGCCCTCTCGCTGGCGCGGTCCGAGGGTGAACTTCAGGCGGCGGGTCAAATACCGTTTGGCAAGCTCAGCCGGCCAGCCCAGCCCCGGACCGTAATCCACCGCGATCCTCTCGGCGGACCGGACCCCGTCGTCCCGAGCCTGGGAGAGCTTCCGCGCCAGTTCCGCCGCCGATACGGCTGCCGGAACGGCCCATACGGCGAAGACAAACGGCAGAGACGTGAGCGATTTCCACTCGAAGCCAAGATCAGTCTGAATATCGAGGTCGATCGGCGTGTAGTTCACGACCTTATCACCGATGAGCAGAACGGCCTCGCATTCGGCGACCGTCTCGTTACGGGTAAACGGCAGGATCTCGATATCCGTGCCGAATCGTTCCCGCCAGAGGATCGTCGCGAGCACGACGGAGGTGTGCGACTCTCCGTCGACGTGAAGTCGGCGGATGGCTTCGGGGGCCACCCGCGAGAAGACCCGGACGGTCAATGTCTCGCCATCGCATCCGATGCATGCGTCGGACACAATTCGCCAATCGCGGTGTGGCTCGACCAGATCGATCACGGGCACCAGCGCCGCATCGACGTCACCGCCATCGAGCAAGGCAGGGAGACGGGCGGGCACGTCGTAGCGAAGCTCCACCGTAGGGTCGGCTTCCAGTCCCTCGATCAGCGGTTTGGCGTTGAGGTACGATACAACGCCGAGCCGCCACATTGTCTGGTTTTTCGTTCCAGTCACGTCTTCCACCGCCCCACTTGGCACGATACGTCCACGATCACGGCCCTCGCCAGCGGGCCCTGCTGCAGGGATTATAGACCGCCCACCGCCGCCGCCCAGACCCCGTAGGAAGAGATCGTCGGTTTCAACTTTATTGAAAGGAGACCGCAGGACGGGAAGCGACGAGAGGTCACAGCGTGGGAAGCGAGCCGCGGCCCCCAATGACGATCGTCGCTTGACGTTCGCCCGGGTTTTCCCTCAAATAGTACCAGGCGTCCGACGGAAAGCGCCAACGAAGGAGGCGCCGGCAGGGCTCGGACGCTCCGTGGGGTCCGGGGCGAAGGGCTTTTCGCCCGGCCCGGTGCGAGGCTGCGCGGAAACGCCGATTCCGGGCTCCTAAAAGCCCCCTTGCTCCGGCCCGCCACGCGCGACCTCGGCCAACACCGCCGTGAACAGGAGCCATACTCCATGCCGTCCAATCTGAAGGCTACCGCACGCATTCGTGTGTGCTCGTGCCTGGCTGTCGCAGGTCTGCTAGCCGGCGCCGCGCCGATCCTGGCGGACCCACTGGTCAGTGACGCCGCTCTGCGTGAGGCGGGTCTGACTCGTTACTGGGATGCCCGTTTGCCACTCAATGAGCACGACTCGATCGCGGAAGGGTATCTGGTTGACGACGCGTTGTACGTAACCACCGATGGCGGTACGTTCTTCGCCCTCAAGGCCGATGTCGGGCTCATCCGCTGGGCGGAGAAGATCACCGCCGCGGACTTCCGGATCTACGAGCCGACGCACATGATCACGGCTGACGGAACCGGCCTGCTCATCATCGTCACGGCGGCTGAAACCTTCGTCTTCGACCGGTTCAGCGGGGATCGTCTCCAGACCTTCACACCCGAGTTCAACCTCGGCACCCCGCCGGTTGGTTTTGACAACACACTTTTCATGGGCAGCACGGACGGGCGGGTGTACGCATTGCGATTACGCACCTCGGGCGGCGCGCCGGTGCAGCTGTGGGCGGTATCAGTGGGGGGAGCGGTAACGGCCAAGCCCATCCTCTACGCCGCGGATAAGCTACTGTTCGCCTCGCATTCGGGCGACGTCTTCTCCTGTCGTGCGTGGGACAAAGCGTTCGACTGGCGATTCTCGACCGGCGGAGCGATCTACGGAACGCCGGCTTTGGATCAAAGCGGCGTGTATGTCGCCAGCACCGACCGGTCGCTCTACAAGGTCAACGCGCGCACGGGCGGGCTGATCTGGCAGAGACGCTTCCCGTGCCGGCTTTTCGAGGGACCCATCGCCGTATCTCACCTGGTGTATCAGTTCTGCAAATCGGTCGGCCTCACGGCGGTCGACGCCGCCTCGGGCGAGCCGAAGTGGCGATTGCCGGAGGGGCGGGCCTTCGTCGCGCGGGCCATGGATCGGGACATGATCCTCTCTCGGGATCACAGCCTGCTGGTTGTGGATCGAGCCAACGGTGAAGTCCTCCATCGAATTCACCTGCCCGCAGGCACAGGGGCCGCCGTCAACGTGAAAAGCGATGCGGTCTATCTCCTGGGTAGGGATGGCCGGATTCTGTGCGCTCGGCCCGCTGATGTGCCCTATCTGCGAAGCGAAGACGTGGAAGCGGCGAGGCAGAAGCTCACCCTATCGCCGGATAGTGACGCTGACCGGGTCCAGCGCGAAGCACTCGAGGCCACGGAAGATTCCGAGCCCGCCGACAGCGATCCGTTTCGCAGCCGCCGCGATCGGTAGCGGTGGATTCACGGAACGTCGCGGCCCGTCGTGAGTGTGAAGGCACTGAACGCATAATCTCGACCGTCGCCCGCTACAAGACCATTGAAGTCCCTATAGCTGAACTCTCTTGGGTGGTGCCATGTCCGAAAGAAAAATCAAACGTACTCTGATCAGCGTGTATGACAAGACGGGAATCGTCCACCTCGCCAGGACGCTCGTGAATACGTTCGGCGTCGAGATCATCTCCACCGGCGGGACCGCCGCCCTGCTCAAGAAGAATGACATACCCGTGACCCTGGTGGAAGAGGTCACCGACTTCCCGGAGATGATGGACGGCCGCGTCAAGACACTACACCCGAAGATTCATGCGGGCATCCTCGCTGATCGGGACAACCCGGAGCACATGCAACAGCTCAAGGACCAGGGTATCGAGCCGATCGACATGGTCGTTGTGAACCTGTATCCGTTCGAGAAGACGGTCGCCCATCCGAACTGCACATTTGAGCAGGCCGTCGAGATGATCGACATCGGCGGGCCCAGCATGCTCCGAGCGGCAGCGAAGAACCACAAGCACGTCGCGGTCATCTCGAGCAGCGCACAGGCGGACATCGTGCTGGAGCGAATGAGGAAACACGGAGGGCGGATCGACGACGCCACCAGGCTTGACCTGGCGCGCGCCGTGTTCGACGCGACAAGTGACTACGACGATAGCATTTCCGATTACCTCACGGCCACCTTGGCGGAGACTCTCGAGGGCAGTGAATCTGAGCGACTCTCGATCAGCCACGACCGCTTCGGTAACCCTCGGCTACGCCTGCCCAAGCATCGACTCCACAGCCTTCTGCGCTACGGCGAGAACCCGCATCAACACGCCGCAGCCTGGAGAATCGACGAGTCTCCTCCGGTAGATGAACGCCTCAGTATCGTCTCCCAGGACCCACTCGGCGGTGGTGCGATCTCTTTCAACAATTTCGTCGATGCGGACGCTGCGTTGGGACTGTGCAACGAACTGACGAGGGCACGAGCGGACCGGCTGAAAATCGGGTTCCGCACGAAGACCGTGAGCCGTGCTGCCCTGTTCATCAAACATACAAACGCCTGCGGAACGGGCGTCGATGAAAATCCCATCGAGGCTTATCGCAAGGCGTACCTTGGTGATCCGAACGCGGCTATGGGCGGCATCCTCGCGGTCAACTTCCAGGTTGACGCGAGCTTCGCCGAAACCGTGATGGGGACGTACCAAAAATGGGGCAAGGACGCCGGAGCAGGTGGGTTCTTCGTGGAGGTCTGGGTCGCGCCGAGCTTCGACGAAGATGCGATTGAAATCATCAAAACGCGCAAGGATTGGGGAGCGCGCGTCCGACTCCTTGCCGTGGGCGATATGCAGCGTGGTCCGGAGGCCGGGGAGTCGAACCTCAAGAAAATCACCGGCGGCATGCTGCATCAAGACTACGATCTCGTCGGCCTCAACGAAGACCAGTGGAAAAACGTCACAAAGCGCGAGCCGACCGAGGCGGAAATGGACGATCTCAGGTTGGCCTGGCTGATCTGCAAGCACACCAAGAGCAACGCGATTACCGTCTGCAAGGACAACATGCTGATCGGGAACGGCGCGGGGCAGATGTCACGTGTGATGAGCTGCCGGATCGCCACGTGGTTGGCCAAAGAGAACGGACACGAGAAGAAGCTGAAAGGCGGGGTGGCGGCGTCCGATGCGTTCTTCCCGTTCCGCGACGGGCCCGACATCCTGATGGACGCAGGCGTCACAGCCATCATCCAGCCGGGCGGATCAAAACGCGATGCGGACACGATCGAAGCCTGCAACGAGCGCGGCGTGGCGATGATCCATACCGGTACGCGCCATTTCAAGCACTAGAGCAGGTTTCGTTTTCGTGTAGCGGTCTCTTGCCTGCGAACAGCGTGTTTTCCTCGGGATATCCGCGCGGACGCGGCAAAGCCGCCTTGCGGCAGTCCGCGGCTCGCTACACAAAAACAGACTTCGCTCTAGACCGGCTAACGGTCATGCGTATCGCGCGGGCTCCCATCTCATTGCCACCACGCAGGTGCGGCCTATAATGCCGCTCGTCGGTAAAAGGCTCAGGAGCGTAGGATGAAACTCTATACGAAAGGTGGAGACGAGGGCGAGACCGGGCTGCTCAAGGGAGTGCGCGTACCGAAGGATCATCCGCGCGTCACGGCGTACGGTCACGTGGATGAGACGAATGCAGCCATCGGCGCGGTCATCGCTACCTGCAAGGACACGGAAACGTCTGACACGCTCCGCCGGATTCAGTCCGACCTCTTCGTGCTCGGCGCCGGGCTGGCGACGCCGAACGGTATGGAACCGGATATCGAGATCGGCCCGGACCGGGCAGCCCAACTCGAGAGATGGATCGACGAGGCGAGCGATGAAACCCCACCACTGGAGAGCCTCGTCCTTCCCGGTGGAACGGCGACCGGTGCCGGACTGCACCAGGCACGTGCCGTCTGCAGGCGGGCTGAGCGTGCCGTCGTCGCGCTGAAACGGCAGGAGTCCGTCGGAAAGTGGACCCTGATTTATCTGAACCGCCTTAGCGATCTTCTGTTCGCCCTGGCGCGGCGGGCGAATCATCGTGCGGGTATGGCTGATATTCCGTGGGGCGGGCGTACGGACTAGGCCGTTTCCAGAAAGGTGATGGTGTTCCTCTCTCCCCTCCTTGATTAAGGAGGCACGTGTTTAGCGTCGTGCTCCCCGTCCCGGAGGGACGATGCGAGAGTAGCCCAGCGATTCATCGCTGGGTCAGTGGGGCTCAAACGGATGGTGGAGTCCCATAGGGACGATTGAGAATCGCTGTGTTTTCATCCGTCCCTCCGGGACTGGTCACGTGGGCGAAGCACGGAGTCCCAGCGATGAATCGCTGGGCTATTGCCGGATGCCCCTCCGGGGCAAGAGAACCGTAACGTCCGGCGATGTGTGGTCGACGCGTGCGGGGATCGCTAAACAGGTACATAAGGAAGGGCTGGGGGAGGTTCTTCTCCGTCTGCATGAACCCCCCTCTTTCCCCCCTTGGTAAGGGGGGAGGGAAGCGGAACAAGCTTAAAGGGGGAAGAAAACGGAGCAACCTTTGTTGAAACGGCACTAAGTACTGCGTTGCACAAGAACCGAGCTTGGCCCACTCTCCCAAAGGCCCGACAGTCTTTGAACACCGGAACCGCCGCCGCACGATGATCGTAGTATTCCGGTCTTTCGGACGTCAACACACATGACCATCATCCACTATCGTGATCCCAGCGCTATCCGCCCCCTGCACGTGGTGCTCCTTTGCCTTCTCGTGGTGGTGGTCGGCGGCGGCTCGTTGTTGCTCAGTGCGGCTGAGTCCAAGACGCTTATTGACGGTGCGATCGAATGGCATGCTGAGTCGCCCTTGCGGGCAGTCGTTCAGCTCCTCTGTCTGAACTACCAGTGTCCGACTCGCCACGCGGGCGCGGTCAAGATCTATCTGCTCGGTTTTGGCGCGGGGCTTGCCGTGCTGGCTCTGAGCATCGCGGTGGCTGCCCGTGGCCGGGACGGTGAGGCTCAGGGCGTCTCCAACTCTCCGGCCAAACCAGACAAGGCGCATGTCGCGCCGCTACTGGCGGCCCAGTTGCTGGTGGGGTTGTACCTGCTGTGGTCGTTCGCGGGGAGCCGATGGTCAGCCGCACCGGAGTTGGCCGTTGGCGGCAGCATCCTGCTGACCATTCAACTCTTGTGGGCGTTCGGTCTGGGGAACGGGCTTAACGCGTCGGCGGCGCGCATCGCCTCGCGTATCGTCATTATCGTCGTGGCGGTGACATCCGTGATCGCCTTATGGTACTTCTACGGTCGCAACCCCGTCATTCGAGCCAAGTTCCCCTTCGGCAATCCCAACTTCCTTTCGGCTTGTCTGATACCGGGTCTGCTTCTGGCCATCACATTCATCTGTGAGAAGGTTGGCACAGCCAATCGGGTGCACCTCGTCAAATGCGTCGCTGCAGTCGTGGCGGGCATCCTCGTCCTGGCGGTCGGAGTGTGGGCGTTTACCCTCACGGGTTCACGCGGTCCGGCACTTGGTCTGTGGTTTGGGCTTCTGGCCGTTGTGTTCTTCAGAGTCCCGCGTTGGCTGAAGCTCGGTCCGGTGATTGTCGCCGTGGCCACGGTCGTGGCTGGCTGGGTTTATTTCATCTCGGCCCAGAACCAGGCTTCGCCCACAAGCCGGGACGTCACACTCCGCGTGCGTACCTACGCCTGGAACTATGCCCTGCAGATGTTCAATGAGCGACCGTTCACCGGTCACGGCCAGGGTGGATTCGTGCTGAAGGGAGACACATACGCCGTCGACGACGTGCTGAACGACCCGAAGCCGTTCGAGGCCCGAATCGCGCACGCCCATAGTGAATGGCTCGAAATCCTGGCCGACCTCGGCTCGGTGGGGCTTGTCCTTCTGGCGACGGGGCTGATCCTCACGTTGCGTGCCGGGGTGCTGGCACTGGAATCGCTGCCGGCGGCGGGTGATCGGTGGGCACTGATCGGTCTTATGAGCGCTTTGGTGGGGCTTGTCGTGGAGGAAACGTTCGGTGTCGGGCTCCGCGTTTCGGGCGTCGGCACCCTGTTCTACACCGTGATCGGTTTGATCTGGGCGTTTAGCGCGCACCGAATAGACGGTGTCGTGCCCTGGCTCTCCGCCACGACGGGGCGTCGAACGGTTACCGCCGTGATCGGCGGCGTGGTGGGGTTAACCGCCCTGGTCTTTACCCAACAGGATTTCGCGGCCGCTCGCGCGACCTATCGGGTCCGTGAAGCCCTGTTCGAGGGAAAGCATGATGAGGCGATTCACCTGGCCTCGATCGCCAAAACCAGGCTCAATCCACAACGGGCGCTGACCAACCTGTACCGTCTGGCCGAGGCGCACCTGCACGTCGCACGGGACCTGCAACAGCGGGCAGTCGACCGGGAAACGCGTGGGCGTGGCGGGGATATTCCGAACGCCCGCCTCCTCCATCTGGCCGCGGCGGACTATCAGGCGAGTGACGACCATTGCACAGCCGGGAGCGCGGCGTTGAAAGAGCTGGTCCGCGGCTCACCAGGTTACTTCAATCACGGACACATCGAGTACCTGCTCAACGTGACGCTTGCCCACAGCGCCGGCGCGAGAGGGGACGACCTCCTGCGTGAGCAACACCTCGCCGCCGCCACGGCCGCGATTGAGCGCGAGTTGGCCCGCCAACCGTTCAACCCGGCCATCACACTTGACTTCGTAAGCGTCACAGCCACGGTGCTCGATCTGGATCGGATCATGAATGTTTTGGCCCGTCCGCTCCGCCATCAAGGCATCACGAGGGACTACGTGGCACTGTTGAGGCAGTTGACGGGTGCTCCCGGCTTCGAGGCTGAGTTCGCCTCCGTCGTTGAAGCGGCGATCGCAGCCTTGCAGCCTGCACCGCCCACGGAGTCGGTCGAGACTTGGGCGCCGGAGAAGCTGCGCATCGCCGCCACAATCGAGTTTGTGCTTGGCGACTATGACCGTGCTCGGGAGTATCTCGAACTGGCGGCGAGCGCCTGTGAACCGCTTGCAAGCGGTGCTCCGCTGGGCGCCGCGAGCTGCTACGCCGAGCTTGCGGACTGTCGGTTCTACGCCGAACCGGACAACCCGGCGTCGGCCATTGAGGCGGCCCGGCGAGCACAGGACCTGGCGCCGGAATCCTGGGACGGTCGCCGGTTGCGGCAGAGCGTGTTGCTGCGGATGGTCGACTATCACCTTGCCGCCGACGAGGAGCAGGCCGCCACGGTCCTGCTGCGCGAGCTCGATCACGCCGATACAACCGACGAGATCATCCTCTCCAAGCTCGCCATGCGTTACCGCCGGATGTGCGAGTCGCTGCTTCAACGGCGCGAGGCTGGCGTGTTGCGAAAACCACCCGAGACGCTGCTTCCCAATCTGCGGCGATGGATTCTGCGCTCGATCGAGCTCTATCCCGATGACGCGGCATCACAGTTCCTCGCAGCCGATTTGGCGTTCCAGTCCGGCGACGATCAGGAGGCGACGGAGCATCTCAGACGGGCGGTTCATCTGGGACTACCCGTCGAAAGCGCGGTTCAGTTCCTTCATGTCGCCCTCGCCGAGCGACCCGACAGCAGCGTACTTCGATCTCTCAAGAACGAGCTTCAACCGATACCACCCGTGGGCGACACCGATCCGACCACCCACCTCGCGCCGCGGGAGGGAACTCCCGAGACGGCTGACGAACAGCCCTGAGCATGGCGCTGTTGCCTCGGGCATCCGATACTCGTACTGTACGGCTGGCGCGGTTATCAGGGGGATGGTTGGCGTGGTCCCGCGGGAGCTTCTTTACTGGCTAGGCACGCCGTGGTGCATGAGGGAGAACGCATGACGGCGTACGTTCACGATTATCTGCCGTCCGGTATCGAATACGGCGTGACTGCCCTCCCCCATCGCCATGTGGTCTCGTTTCAGATCCGCGTGTTGGCCGGAGTCAGCATGGAACCGGAGGGCAAGCTCGGTCTCGCGCGCCTGCTCGAGGAGACGCTCGATAAAGGCACGGAGCGGCGCGGCGCACGCGAACTGTCGGACGCGTTCGATGTGCTCGGAGCCTCGCATCACAGCGGCGTAGCCCGGGAAGCCACGACCTTCACATGCACCATTCTGCCCGAACGCTTCGAGGAGGCCGTCGCTCTTCACGCTGAGTTCCTGCGAACGCCGACCCTGCCCGAGGACGCGTTCAAGGTCAATCTGGACCTGGCCAGGCAAGAACTCGATGCACTGGACGACAACGCGAGCGGTCTGGTGGACAAGTACATCAGTAGGAAGGCGTACGGTCCGCTGCTCGGGCGTCACCCGCTGGGCGAGGTCGAGACTCTTGACCGCTTGACGCGAGCCGACCTGGAGGAGCATTGGCGCACCTATTTTCAGGCGGGCCGGATGATCGTGTCGGTAGCCGGACCCGTCGAGGGCCCGCAAGTCGCCGATATCTTCGAGAGGCATTTCGGCGGTTTTGGAGGCGCGGAGCGAGGGGGTCGCAACGCGCTGCCGATCAAGTTCACAGCCGGCGCCAGCCACTACCATAAGGATCTGGAACAGGAGCAGATCGGCATCTGCTGGCCCGGAGTCGATGCGACCCACGACGCTTTCCCGGTCCAGCGCGTCATGCTGGTCGTGCTGTCGGGCGGTATGAGCGGACGGCTCTTCACGGAAATCCGGGAGAAGCTGGGTCTGGTGTACTGGGTCGGCGCCTGGCACGAAACGCCGCGCGGCGCGGGCATGGTCTTTCTGGGGGCTTCGACAACACCCGATCGCCGCGATCAAACCTATGCGACGCTGCTTCGAGAGGTGGATCGGCTCGGCGATGATATCGAGCAGGACGAGCTCGATCGGGCCGTCACCGGGATCGTGGCCAACCAGGAAACCCGAGGGGACACGACAAGCACGCGGTGTTCCGAGCTGGCGAATGATCTGTTCTTCTTCGGTCGGCCGATCCCTCCCGAGGAGAGGATCGGGAAGATCAAGGCGGTGACGCTTGATGATGTCAAGCATTATCTCGCGTCCTACCCGCGAGACCGACTCTGTGTTGTGACGCTCGGTCCCGAGCCGCTCAGCGGCGACGGCGCACCCGGCGAGCAGGCGTAGTGAGCCAGGGGACGCCCGGGCGTGAGCCTCGCTTGTTTCGGTGGATAGGAATCAACCGGGCGGGGTCGATCCGGTATAAGTGTACGGCGTCCGTCTCGGTGGGCCTGAGCCCGCAGCGGGCCATGGAATGAGAGGTCACGTGAAAGACCCCTATACACTGCACACGCTGGAGAACGGCTTGCGTATGGTCATCGAGCGGATGCCGGACGTGCGCAGTGCAGCTGCCGGTTTTCTTGTAGACACCGGCGCTCGCGACGAAGAACCGGACCTCGCCGGGGTGTCACACTTCCTCGAACACATGATGTTCAAGGGGACCGCGAAGCGCACCTGGCGGGATATCACCATCGACTTCGATCGCATGGGCAGCATGTACAACGCCTACACGAGCGAGGACCGGACGATTTACTACGGCTGGGTCCGCTCGGGTGATATCGGCAGGCAGATCGAGCTGCTGGCCGACATGGTTCGATCGACGCTTCCCGCCAAGGAGTTCGATACGGAGAAGAACGTCGTGCTCGAGGAGATCGCCATGTCAAAGGATCACCTCGAGCACGTGGCGTTCGACTTTCTTCAGGAGAAGGTGTTTGCGGGACACGCGCTCGCCTGGCCGATCCTGGGCTATGAGCAGACGGTCCGAGACCTGACGCGCGACAACATGTGGGCTTACTTCCAGCAGCGTTACGCTCCGGACAACATGCTGCTCATCGTGGCGGGCAACGTCGACCCGAGCAAGATCATCGGTATCGCGGAAGAGTTCTGCGGCGCGTGGCCCTCTTCCGACGGCCTGGCCGCACGAACCCCACCCACCATTCACGCCGGCGTGGACGCCCTTCAGCTTGACAGGTTCAAACAACAGATCGTGGGGATCAGCTTCCCGGGCATCAGCGCCTGCAATGCAAGGGCGGAGACGGCGGCGGCTGCGATGAGCATCCTGGGCGGCGACAATTCACGCTTCTTCTGGAACATTATTCAAACAGGCGCCGCGCCGTGTGCCGGCGCCTATCATCTGGACTACACGGACTGCGGTCTGACGATTCTGTGGGCGAGCTGTCAACCGGACAACGTCGAGCAGGTCTGTGGGCTGATGCGAGCCGAGGCGGACCGCATCTGCCGCGAGCCTGTCGAACAGCGCGAGCTCGATCGCGTCAGGAACAAGCGCCGGACGTCGCTGGCCGTCGAAGCCGAAGCCCCCTACTATCGCCTGACGCAGCTCATGGATGACATGCAATACCGCGGCGCCCCGCGCACCGTGGAGCAGATGCTCGCTGAGGTGGACGCGATCTCGGCGGATTCGATCCAAGGCTATCTGCAGGAGTATCCGATCAACGTCACCGGACACCTAACGAGTGTCGGGCCGCGACGCTGGCCGAGCGGTGGCTGATCGTTCGAACTTGACGTGGAAGGAGCAACGATGGCATTCACTCGGATTGATCTTGGCCCATGACAAGCACAACACCGCTCGACGTCAAAGTCGTCTATGAGGGATCGTCGCGGTCCAGGGCAAGAGGAGGCGGAAAACCCCGTGCCGCCGGGCGCCGGGCCGGTGTGTCGCTGGCGGTCTTCGGCGTGTTGAACGTTCTCGCCGCCGGCGGATTGTGCTATGCGATCTGGTGGCCGGCGGATAAGTACATTGCCGTCAACATGATCCTGCGGACACCGATCGAAGTGGATGTCAACGCGGCCGCCAAGATGATTGTCCCTGGGCTGGCTGCTCGCCCACGCGTTACCAACGCCGAGGAGGAACCGCCGCAGGAGCCTGTGGAGCAGCCGACGATCAGCGGAAGGACGGCCCAGATCGTGATCCCGGCAACGGGGTATTCATGGCTGACCCTATCCACAATCGCGTGTTGCGTTGTCGGGCTGGCAGGCGGGACCGCTTTCGGCAGGGCGGGCGGATCGAGATGGCGACGAGCCGGCGTCATTCTCAGTGCCGGCGGCGCGATCGGTCTGGCATTCGTCGCGTTTGACGCCTGGATGGAATACGGTGTCCAGTTCCCCGTCTCCACGCTTCGGTTTGGTATGGCCGGATTGGTCGGATGGACTGTCCTTCTCGGTCTTGCGATGGGGCGGGCGGTACGGGGGCTCTCTCGTCTGGCTGCGATTGTGACGATTCTGGCTGCGGTCGGAAGCATCGCGGCGCTGGTGCTGGGCAGGCTCACAGGAGCCGTGAAGGCTGAGGAGGCCCCGCTCCTGTTCATGCTCGTGGTGTTCACGCTCCACTCGCTGTGGGGCTGGGTACTGTCGTACCTCAGCCCGCGTGTTCGTCTTCACGGATAGACGCCTGAGTCACGCCGGACACGGATTGTGTTTGGCAGCCACCTGTCGTTTTGCTATAGTCCCTCGTTCGGACGGCCCGCCGGGCGCGCGGCGAGCCCCGGGCGGTAAGTTGTTTCATGGCATAGGGTTACGCTGGGCATTCGCCGGGACATGGGCTCGCGCCTGCGGTCAGAGACGAGCAAGCCCGTCCTATGGGCGAAGGCTGTCATCGGGCGGTTGTTGGAAGATCGCCGGTACGGAAGGAGACTCACTGTTGAACGCGACACGATTCCTCACGCTGCTTTCCTCTTTCGTTGTCGTCGCGGGGTTGACCTTTACGTCCAACCCGGCGTCGGCCCAGGATGCATCCGGCGGTGCGGCTGTTACGCAAGAACAGGTACAGCCCGAAGCATCACAGCCCAAGACACCGCAACCGGCAGCCCCGCAGCCGGAGACAACAGCACCCGCAACGCCACCGGCTGAGGCCGATCGTCAGGCCGCAACGCCGCCGGCGGAACCAAGTCCCAGCGCAACCGAACCGGCGGCGGCGGAGATCATCAACCAGGATCGGCCCGGAATTCCGTGGTTGTGGTACATCGCTCCGATCTGCGGCGTCGTGGCGCTGGTCATGGCCCGCAAGTATTATGGCGAGGTGCTGGCCTCGGACGAGGGCGATCCTCAGATGATCAAGATCGCCGGGTACGTCCGTGAGGGCGCGATGGCGTATCTCTGGAAGCAATTCTCGATCGTCGCGATCGTGTTTATCTGCCTCATGGGCGTACTCGCCTGGATGGCCTGGAGCCTGCACGTACAACATAAGGTCGTACCGTTCGCCTTTCTGACCGGCGGGTTCTTCAGCGGTCTGTGCGGTTATATCGGAATGCGGACCGCCACGATGGCGGCCCACCGTACGGCAGCCGGCGCTCGTCAGGGGCTGAACCGAGGTCTTCGGGTCGCCTTTCGTGCGGGAGCCGTGATGGGGCTGGTTGTCGTCGGGTTCGCCGTGATCGACATCACCGTCTGGTTCTTCGCGCTTTACCATGCGTCTGAGATGCCGCTCCACGAGATTACCGTCGTCATGCTGACATTCGGTATGGGAGCGAGCACGCAAGCTCTGTTCGCCCGTGTCGGAGGCGGGATCTTTACCAAAGCCGCTGATGTCGGCGCGGACCTCGTGGGCAAGGTCGAGGCGGGAATCCCTGAAGACGACCCGCGAAACCCGGCTGCCATCGCTGACAACGTGGGCGACAACGTGGGAGACGTGGCCGGTATGGGGGCTGACCTCTACGAGTCCTACGCCGGTTCCATCCTGGCGACCGCCGCCCTCGGCGTCGCGGCTGCACATGCTCTGGGTAACGTGGAATGGGGTTCCGATGCCATCCGGTTCCTTGCAGTGCCCATGGTCATCGCGGCGGCCGGAATCATCGCGAGCATCTGGGCCGGGATCGACCTCGTGAAAACCGAGGAAGGCGCCAGCATGGCTCAACTCATGTGGGCGCTCAACAAGGGATTGATCCTCTCCAGCGTGGCGATTGTGGCGGCGACCTTCCTGATTTGCGGATTGCTATTGGGAGGAATCGAAGGTGTTCATTGGTGGGGTGTCGCTCTTTCGGTGGTCATTGGGTTAATCGCGGGCGGGCTGATCGGAGTCTCGACCGAGCGGTACACGAGCTATGACTACGGACCCACGAGGCGGATTTCGGAGAACGCTCTGACGGGACCGGCCACCGTCATCATCGCCGGTATCGCCGAGGGGATGAAGAGCACGTGGGCGGCGCTTTTGATCATCATCCTGGCCATCCTGGGCTCGTTCACATTCGCCGGCGGCTCGGACGAGTTCATGCTGGGTCTGTACGGCGTGGGGCTTGCGGCGGTCGGCATGTTGTCGACGCTTGGCTTCACTCTTGCGACGGATGCGTACGGTCCGATCGCTGACAACGCGGGCGGTAACGCGGAGATGACGCACCAGGCACCGGAAGTACGCGAGCGCACCGACGCGCTGGACTCGCTGGGCAACACGACCGCAGCCATCGGCAAAGGTTTCGCCATCGGATCGGCTGCGTTGACGGCGTTGGCGCTGTTGGCTGCCTATGTCGAGGAGATACGCATCGGACAGATTCGCGAGGCTGTCGACTTCGTCAAGATGGTTGACGGCGAAGCCGTGGTCGAGGGCGGCGAGGATCGGCTCGTCGATGAGATCTTCTACATGGGGTATGGGAAGTTCGCACAGAAATTCAAGCCAGGTATTGCGGAGAGCAGTTTTGATGCGTACATGCTGCTGAACGAGAAGGCTCGCCCGATCCTCGACGAGCGCCTCACTAAGGAAAACGCAACGCCCGTGATCGTCACGGGGTTGACGCCGGCCAGGCGCGAGAACGACTACATCCGCGAGAAAACCGTCCAGGACGCGGATGGTCGGGAGATCAAGCTCCAACTTGTGCCGACGCGAAAGGCCTCGTTGCGGCAGTTCATGGACTTCTACGACGTGACGCTTATGAACCCGAAGGTCCTGTGCGGTATGTTTTCCGGCGTGCTTCTGGCGTTTCTGTTCTGCGCGCTGACCATGCAGGCGGTGGGTCGTTCAGCGTATAAAATGATGCTCGAATGTCGTGAGCAGTTCAAGCGCGTCGCTGCGTATCTCGTAGCCGAAAAGGGCATGACCGAGGAACAGGCCGCGGACTCCGAGAACTGGCCGCGCGAGCAAGTCGAGTTCCAGGGGAAGAAAACGCCTGATTACGCTCGTTGCGTGGCCATCTCAACACGCGGCGCTCAAAAGGAGATGATCTTCCCATCCCTTCTGGCGCTCACCGTTCCGGTGGGCGTGGGTCTTGTGTTTGATGTGGCGGGCGTAATGGGGTTGCTCGCCGGTGGGTTGACGAGTGGTTTCGCCCTGGCCATCTTCATGGCCAACGCCGGTGGCGCCTGGGATAACGCCAAGAAATACGTCGAGAAGGGACATCACGGCGGCAAGGGCAGCGACGCTCACAAAGCGACCATCGTCGGCGACACCGTGGGCGATCCGTTCAAGGACACGTCCGGCCCAAGCCTGAACATCCTCATCAAGCTGATGAGCATGGTCAGCGTCGTGTTCGCCGGTGTCATCGTGAAGTTCGCGCCGCAAATCAGCCAGTTCCTGGGCCTCGGATAGATCGCAAACATGGCCAATGGCCCGATCTGAGCGGGCGCTCGAGAATGACAGGCGGTCGGCGAAAACAGCCGACCGCCTTCTTTATGGGAACCGCCACATCCGCACAGGCTGCTCCGCGCGTGCCGATACCACCGTATGGGCTGGTAGCGGTATTGTAGACTGAAACGGCAGAAACCTCGGTTGCACGGCCCTGGTGCGCGGACTGCGAACTGCGCGGCGGATGGAGTTATGCGTCATGATCGGACCAACAGACCAATCACCACAATCACAACGCGATGAGATGGTACGTCTCATTCGGGTCGCCCTGCACGACGGATATGAGGACGTCTATGCCGGTAAACGGCATGACACCCGCTACGCCACGGGTCTGCGACTGGAGGCTTCGTTGGGCGAGCCCAATCCGTTGGCGGCCCTGCCGGTCACCATGCACAACGTCTCCGGTGCCGGCATGGCGTTTTGGATCAAACGGGAGATCGATCCGGGTGTCAACATCTACATCCGTGAGTTCTCGGACGAGGCCGACGCCGTCTGGATCGGCACGCACGTGACACACTGCACGTCCGGGATACGCGGTTTCCTGATCGGCACCCAACTTCACCATCCGCTTTCGCCCGAGGATCTCACGCCGCTGGAGGATGAGCTTCTCGGCGTGGGCGAGCAGACTTCCGCAGACAATACCGCCGAGGACCGTTCGTCCAGCCGGGGCGGACTGCTAAGCTGGTTGGGGCTTGGCGGTTAGGACGGCTGAATCCAGCGCTGAAACACACCCACGCCGTGTAGGCACCCCATTGCAGGTGGCCTGTCAAGCCGCCCCCCAACACCCCACACATCCGCCTTTTTCGGTATGAGAGGGGTGGATCGTCACTGCGGGTTTTCGGACCACGGCGTAGCGGACCGGCTTCCGTTTCGCCCCGCCCGCGCCTATACTTCAAGGGTGGAGATGGTGTGGGGTTGCACGCTATCGTTACAGGTATGTGGCGCACGCGCAGCGCGCCTAGATGTGGGCAGAGCGTGCGAATCGCCATAGTCGTGACGTTTGGGGGATTGGAGGGGTTCCATTGGGTAGACGATGTGGATTCATAACCGTAGGACTCCTGACGGCTGCGATCTTCGTAGCGGTGCAGAGTCCCGCGTCCGCCCAATCGGTTCCGCCCGTCTCGCCCAAGGACGTCCGCCCGAACGCCCTTCATCTGCGAAGTGGTATCGTCGACACAACGGTGGCACCGACGGCCACGAGCATGCGCACATTGCTGCCCGACGGCCCGGTCAGGTATGTTTTGCAATTCGACGGGCCGCTCGACCCCGGCCGCCGCGCCCGCCTCTACGCCGCGGGGATCACACTGGGTGATCACCTACCGACCAACGCCTACATCGTGACACTCGATCGAGCCCAGCGAGCGGCGACGGCCAAGCTCGATTTCATCCGCTGGACCGGCCCGTTTCAAAGCGACTGGAAGCTTGATTCGGACCTCGGTGCGAGGGAGTTCAAGACCCCGGCGCGGATCGCCCTCGCCGAGCGCGGACTGCTGCGCGTTGTGGCGACTCTTTTTGCCGGCGAGGACGCTGATCCCGCGATCGAAGGCATGAAAGGCGTTGGTGCCACGATACTGGCACGTACACTCGTCGGTGACCAGTGGATGATCGAGGCGGATGTACCTGAGGCGATCCTAGGAAACCTCGCGCGAGTCGGCGCGATCCAGTTCATCGAGGAGGCACCGGAGGGCACGTTCCGCAACGACACCAACGAGTGGATCGTTCAGAGCAATGCAATCGGTTACACGCCGATCTGGGACACGGGCCTTCACGGTGAGGGACAGATCGGCGGACTCATCGACGGCACGATCAATGAAGCACACTGCGCGTTCAACGACTCCGTCGATCCCGGCGAAGACCACAGAAAGATCATCGCGGTGCGTTACGCCGGTGGGGTCAACTCGCACGGCACGCACACGGCCGGAACACTGGCCGGCGATTCGGGAACGTATGGCGCGCCGGATCCCTATGACGGGATCGCGTATGCGGCCAGGATCAGCTCCACCGAAGTGGGTTCCGTCTACGCGAGCCCGACGACTTTCTACAATCGTCTTGTCGACGCCCACGAGGACGGCGCCCGCGTCCACAGCAACAGTTGGGGGGATGATTCGACGACGTCCTACACGACCTGGAGCCGTCAGATCGACCTTTTCAGCTACGACTATGAGGAGAGCCTCGTCGCGTTCGCCGTCACGAACGATGAATACCTGAAGACGCCGGAGAACGCCAAGAATGTACTGGCCGTCGGCGCAACACAGGACACGCCGAACCAACACATGCACTGCAGCGGCGGGACCGGGCCGACGGCGGACGGCCGACGCAAACCCGAAATCTACGCTCCAGGGTGTGGCACCTTGTCCGCCAACTCTTCCACCTCGTGCAGTGTGTGGGCAAAGACCGGAACGTCAATGGCGTGCCCGGCTATCGCGGGCGCCGGACTCCTCGTCAGACAATATTTCGTGGAAGGGTTCTATCCCACGGGCGAGCCAACGCCCGGTGATGCCCTCACACCGTCCGGCGCGCTTCTCAAAGCCGTCCTGATCAACGGCACGGTCGACATGACTGGTGTTTCTGTTTCGGGCTATCCAAGCCACAAAGAGGGCTGGGGCCGGTTGCAGCTCGATTCGGGGCTCCATTTCGCCGGCGACGACAACAGGATGTACATGCATGACCTGCGAAACGCCCGGGGGCTGAGCACTGCAGAGGATGCTACGTTTCGCGTAATCGTCCAAAACGCCGAGGTTCCACTCCGCGTCACGCTGGTGTGGACCGAGCCACCGGCTTCGGTGAACGCCGCGGACCCCGTGATCAACAAGCTCGATCTGAAGGTCGAGTCTCCGGGCGGGGCGTTCTACATCGGCAATTGGATGTCAAACGGAGAGTCGCTGCCGGGTGGGGCCTATGACGCGAGGAACAACGTCGAGAGGGTCATCCTCTCGTCACCGGAAATCGGCACGTACACGCTCACCGTGAAGGGCAGGGTCGTCAACGTGGGCAGGCAGGGCTTCGCTCTCGTGGCCACCGGAGACCTCGTGCCCGACTGCAATGACAATGGGGTTTCCGATGCGAGCGACATCCTCGGCGGCTCCAGCGTCGACTGTGACAGCAACAACGTGCCGGACGAGTGCCAGTCCGATTTCGATGCCGATGGAACGATCGACGAGTGTGACACGGACAGCGACGGTGACGGGGTCGTCAACGACGACGACACGTGCGCGTACACGAGGCCGGGCACCGTCGTTGATGAGAACGGTCGCCCCATCAGCGACACACAGGGCACGTGTCACGTCGACTTGCTGGACTACTGGCGGTTCAGGGCGTGCCAACTCACAAGCGGTCCCGAGATTCGCGCCGAGACGGAACTGTGCATCAGTTCCTTCGACTACGATGGCGATGAGGACGTGGACTTGTTTGATTACCGCGGCTTCCAGCACGCCTTCACCGGTCCGCCGGTCCAGCCCTAAGCGTCATGCACAACAGGCCGGTCGCGTTCGAGTAAACCCGTCAGCCGTGTGCGACGCGGGTGCCCCGTCCTTTTCGTTGGTTCTCCTCCGAATTAGTTACTGGAGAATCGCCCCGGTAATGCCTGTTTGA
>CBDUZO010000037.1:0-37772 GCA_965371725.1 uncultured Phycisphaerales bacterium | reverse complement strand
CTACTCGCGCAATCCGTCCCCCACCCTTTTCTAACGAAAAGGACGGGGCACCCGCTACGGAATCACAAGGTCTTCCTCGTAACACTGCGGGCCGGGCGGGCTTTCCCAGTCATCCCAGCAGAAGATGACGTGATATTCGCCCGGTTCCAAACCTGCGATGGTCGACTCGACGTCGAAACAGCAAATGCAGTCGCACCCTCCGTCGGTGTACTCCTCTGTGAGCCTCAACGTGTTCCCGTCGACGCTCAGGGTAATTGCAATGTCGATGGGGCAACAGTCGTACGTCGCATTCCTGTGTGCCACATGAAGCGTACCCGGTCCGGGAGTGAATTCGATCACATCCTCGGGGCAGACATCACGACCTGGCGGCGTCTGTTCGCTGCCCGGCAGGCATCCACTGTTCGAGTACTCTGCCACATAGGGTGACAAGCCGGCACAGTTCAACGGTCCGAGGCCTGGATACGCCTTCGACTGGAAGCCCTGGATGGTCGCCAGGATGTCGTCGATGTCGACCATCTGGTTCGGAACACCATCATTCAGCGCCGGGGCGATATCGAACCACGTCAGCGGGTCGTTGTTCAGCGACTGGAACGCCCCGATCGCAGCCAGAATGTCATCAATGTTGACCTCACCCTGCGGCGGCTGGCAGTTGTAGCTCGTGCAGGTCGAGACGACGTCGCCCCAAAGCTCCGGCGTGTGCAGCTCCAACGGTTCGGAGTAGTTGTCCGGATCACTCAGGACCGCTCCCGCTCGGATCGCTTGTACGAGATACGTTTGGCCAGTCGCGATCTCACAGCCCGTCACGTGCAGCAGATCAGGCCAGTCGCCCTCGAAACCGATGCCGTCGTATACGGGCGCCGTCACTACCTGTGCAAGCGTAAGACCGCTGCTGTCATAAGGGGCGCCGACCCAACCGAGAGGAATCGGGTCGGGGTCGGCGGCGAGGCTGACACGGCGCGCGGTGTTGGTGAACTGGTTTGGGTTTCGGGCGATCGAGATGTAACGGTGCTTCGGGGCGTAGCAAGTCCCCTCGACGCAGTTCGCCTCATCGTCGCAGTCGTCGTCCGTTACGCAATCCGTGATCCCGAGGCTGTTCTCAGGCAGCGGCAACGGTGGCGGTTGCTCGTCGAGATAGTCGGTCAGCGTTCGCAATGTGACCTCGGTGGCCTCGATCGCGTCCTCGAGCGTCATCCGGTATCCCACATGAATGTGTCCCGCTGCTATCATCCAAAGCGGGTCGACGGGGTCGCCGTGCAGATCACGGTACCATGTAGCGTGATATCCAACGAAGTTGCAGAGGAAGTTGCTGGTGTCGATGGTCGTATGGTAGGCATACACATTCGGGACCTCGGCTTCCACGGCGTCGACGATGGCTTGGAGAGGGAGCGTCGAATACCGTTCGGTAGCCGGTGGTTCGTCGGCGATCGGCAGGTCATCCGTGGGCTGAAGAGGCTCCTCGTAATCCTCCGCCCAATGACGCAACGCGTACATGATGTGGCCGCCCTCGAGTTCCCAATCGTAGTCGTAGTCCGCCCGCCCGGTGGTGACGATTGCGATCGGCTGAACTTCGTCCACGATGCGCCAGAAGTCGGCCGAGGTGTCCTGATAGTCCACCTCGAAGTCGCCCTCGCCCTTACCAAGCCCACCGGGAAACTCGGGGAAGAAGGAGTAGATGTTGTAACCTCGCCCTTCCCAGTTCTCTCCGACCCAACCGTCCGGGTTCTGCTCGATGTCGGGGCTGAACTGCCGCAGCATTTCGTTGGTGGGCGGCCAGTACCCGGTGATCATGATGTTGGGCAAACCGTTGTCCACGGTGACGACCGGGCCGCGATCCGGCGTAACCTGGTAGACCCTGGCGTACTCCGGAAGCGCTCCGCCTTCGGGCTCTCGCACCTCCTGGGCCACGGCGCTTTGCGCGAGCAGGCAGGCAACCACAGCCGCCACGACACCGAATCTCACCATTGACGAGCGCATGATAGGATCCTTTCCCTCGAAGCCACCCGGCGACGTGCGCCGAGAGCAGTTCGCCCCAGGCACGCAGGCCCGCCGTGTGCGCAAACCCTCAACTCAACAACTCCTGCGACAGGCCTTTCCCTCTTGGTGCAGTATACCAGATCGGTGTGTCCAATTGAAGGTCCGAATGGCCACGGAGGGCGGTCGCTCTACAAAAACAGACTTTGCTCTAGCGTTTTCGCGGTCTCGATGCCAGGTAGATATCGAGTCGATTCCGAAAGGAATCAGCCGCCTCGACATCGCCACGCCCGGTTGCAACGTCGATCGCCCGCGTAACCCAACGAACGGCCACGTCGAACCGCCCACATTCGGCGTATGCGGCTGCAAGCGTGTCCAGTGCGACGGGGTGAGCGTATTCAGTGATCTCACACACGTGCAGGGCCATGTCGATGGCGCGCTCGCAGTCCCGAAGTTCGGGTTGCGGACAAGTGGCCAGCAGCCACGCAACGCGATTCAACGTCTCCGGGTCCGGCTCGACCTCCCAAAGTCCTTGCCTGTACGCTCCGATGGCTTCTTCGTATGCGGCAGAGCGTACAAGGACGTCGGCGAAACGAATCAACAGCCACCCGGCGCGATCGCGAAGCCGGATCGCCTCGCGATAGTGCTCGATCGCCTCATCGAGCCGGTCGAGGTCGGCCAGGGTGTCGGCCAACACGGAATGCGCGTCGGGTGAGAACGGATCGGAATCGAGTGTTTCCGTCAGCAGCCGGATCGCGTCGTCCGTCCGACCCCGCCGACGCCACGAATCTCCGAGCAGCGCGCGTGCGTCCGAGGCGTCCGGATCGAGGGCCGACGCCCGTTCGAGGAGCTGCTCGGCCTGATCGAAGTCGCCTTGTCTCCCGAGGACACGGGCCAGGCCTACTTGGATGGCCGACGTGCCTGGTGCGATCCGTTGCGCACGGCGAAAACACTGTTCGGCCTCGAGCAGGTTACCCTCTCGTACAAAGGCCTCGCCGATGCACATGTACAACTCCGCCCTGAAATCAACGCCGTCGGTCGGCCCCGACACCGGAAGATTCACAAGCACGCAAGACGCCGCAAAGCTGATCGCCACCGTCCGGCGCAGCGGGCGCCCTTGCGGAGAACGAGACCGATATCTGCCTTGTTGGATCAGCCAAACGATACCGGCTGCGGCGAACACCACAAGAACCGGAACCACGGGAAGCCGGTGCCGCGATGAAATGAAGAACAGAACGACGGATGCGCCATACGCCAGGAGAAACGCAATCAACGCAAGCCGAGCTTGCCGCTTCCCATCGTCGACGCCAACCGACGTGATGATCCCGACCACCGCAAGCGGAGCGATCAATCCGAATGGAAACGCGAACGACCCTACACGCCACATCGCCGCGCTCAGCATGTGGGAGAAATCCCGATACACATACGGGTTGATGTTGCGGGGGATCTCGCGAGCGTTGACGATTCGCAGTGTTTTGCGGCCGAGTCCTTTGATGAAATCGATCGGCTGGTTGGATGCGTAGGCCAGGCCCATACGAAAGAAGTGCCCGCTCTGCTCGGAACGGGTTTGCACCTCGGCGCCCATTTCCGCGCGGGCCAGCCGCCGCCAGTGCTCGCCCGGCCGAACCGCAACCGTCTCGTCCGCGCGAGGGTTGTTACCGATGTAGAAGTTGATACCGCCGTTTGTGGAGACGAGGACGAACTCGCCCGACACCACGTAATTGCGCAACGTCACCGCGCCGACCGGCAAGGCTGTGCCCACAATGACGAGTACGCACGCGCCAAGCGATGATCTCCGCCGCTTTCGACTTGCTGCCGAGGTGATCAGCCGGATCACCGCCGGAATCAACAGGACCGCGCTGTTGGGCACGGTGATCGTGGCCGCGCCGACCGCAAGGCCGAAGAGCAACCATGCGTACCAGGACGGACGATCAAGGCATTTCACCCAGAGCACCAACGCGAGCAGGTTGAGGAAAATCGCCGGCCCGGTCGGCAGCAATTGCGTCGAGAAGAGAATGAAAGGCCCGTACAGGGCGAGCATCAGCCCGGCCACAAGGGCGACACCTCGCGTGAAGAGCCGTCCCGCCAACCACCAAACGGTCACACAACTCAGGGCCGCGATGACCGCCAGAACGATCTTCGCCGTCAGGATGCTTGTGCCCACGACGCGATAGATGCCCCCGAGCATCAGGGGGAAAAGTGGTGGTTGCCAGAAAGCGCCGGGGCTCAGCGGTCCGCCTTCGGCAAAACGCGTGGCCGCTGCGTGATACGTTCCCGCATCGACAATCGGATGGTGAAACGTCGGGTCACCGCCACGCCTTTGCGGGGCGCCGCCACCCACTTGTGGGTTGCCACTCTCGGCGAGATAAGCCGCCTGCACAGCCAACGCGACGATCGCAACGATCAGCAGATCGGGCAGGGTTCGACGCCGACTGACGGATGACGAAGCCGTGGATGATGTCGACCGTCGCATGGCGGGGTTCCAACGTTATAGCACTGTCCGAATCCCGAAGTTCCCCGGAGATTCTCGGCTGTGATGCCACTGCTTTTAAGCAGTGCCGATCGCGGATTCCACAGGGCCCGTCAGGCGGGTCGGCGACCGGAACGCATAGAGTACCGCGCCCGGCTGATGTCATCATCCCCGGGAACGACCGGAGCGGCCGGTGGCAGCGGATGACACGGCGAACGGGGCCCTCGCGCGATCGACATTTGGGCGTTTGGACGCCCGCGCCGGTGCCTGTAGAATCCGCAGTGATTCAGGGAGCGGTGAGCGGGTTGACCGTGTCCGCCTGGCGATGGATGGGAGGGCTTGTCCGTGAGTTACGATCTGGGGAGAGGACGCCACCTGCATCGGCGCCTCACGCGGTGCTCGCCCGCGTCCGGCATCCTGCTCGTCGCGGCTACGACGTGGTGTGGTTGCGCCGCCATATCCATTGAACCGAGTTGCCCCAACGAGTTGGAGGTTGGCGGCTCGGGACCGGTACGGGCCAATCAGGAGAACCCCGGTAGCATCCCCAGCTACCTCTGGGAAGTATTCCCGTCCGATGCCGGGAGCTTTGGCAATTCGGCCGCCCCCGACACAACATTCCACGCGGAGCGGGAGGTCGATGTGGTCATCCGCCTGACGGCGAGCGACGGTTTGTTTCAGGTGATCTCTGGGTGCTCGACGCGGATTGTAAGTTCCGCCGCCCCGGTCGTGACGCTGGAAGCGATTCCGAACCCGGCCGTCGTTGGGAATGATGTCATGCTTACGTGCGCAAGCGTCGGCGAGACGCAGGCTGCGCTTCTGACAGTCACGCAGGTTGAGGGCGCGGACGTGACCCTGACCGATCTCATTCCCGGTGTGGTGACGTTCAAAGCTGAACAGGCGGGCGATTTCACCTTCCAATGCGTGGGCGAAAGCGCCGGTGGAACCCAAAGCGAACCGGCGTCGGTTACCGTCGGTGTCGATCCGGCAACCGACGATACCTCGGACGACAGCGACGGCGGCGATGATGACGCAAGCGACAACGGCGGCGGACGTCCTCCGCCGGGCCCACGTCGGTGATGGCGCCCCCGTTGGGGACGGCAAACCTGGGTCGGGGACGGCAAACCTGGTGCTGCTTCCAGGTTAGGCAATGGTGTTTCTTCCTCCCCTCCTTAACAAGGAGGGGTTGGGTGAGGTTCTTCTCCGTCTGCACGGACCCCCCTCGATCCCCCCTTGGTAAGGGGGGAAGAAAGCGGAACAACCTTTGTTGAAACAGCACTGGTTATACGTTTCCTGTTGATTCTATGCGGCGCGGCGAGGGATCGGCGATGGGGGCCGACAAGACTGTTTGGACGAAGGAGCTTCTCACCTCGCCCCATTCCACACCGGACAAGGCCCCTCGCATCCGGCGAATGTTCAACGCGATCGCGCCGCGTTATGAGCTTGTCAACACACTGTTCAGCGCGGGACGCGATGCTGCGTGGCGTCGCAAAGCGGTCGAGCTTGCCGGGGCGGGAGGAGGGGACGATGTGCTCGATATCGCCTGTGGCACCGGTGACTTCGCGCGGGCATTCGCCGCAGCCGGTGTGCAAACCGTGACCGGGTGTGACTTCGCCCATGACATGCTGGTCAGGGCGGTGGGGCGGTCGGAGGTCGGCTCGTGTTGGTGCGAAGCTGACGCGTTACGCCTGCCATTCGAATCGGCAAGCTTTTCGATTGCATCGTGCGCGTTCGGCGTCAGGAACTTTCAGGATCTTGACGCCGGATTGTGCGAGATGCACCGTGTGCTTCGAAGTGGCGGACGGGCCGTTATTTTGGAGTTTACGCGACCGGCCAACCGGGTCGTTCGCGGCATCTACGAGCTGTACTCAACGCGATTCATGCCGATGGCCGCTTCACTCGTCAGCCGTGATACCTCCGGTGCCTATCGCTATCTGCCAAGCTCCGTGGTATCCTTCCTCGATGCGGGCCGGATGTGCGAGAGGCTGCGGCACGTTGGGTTCTGCCACGTGACAGCCACGCCCATAGCACTCGGGATTGTCACCGTGTGGGTCGCCAGGCGGGAGTGACGATGACGGATCGGAGCCAGGCAAGCTCAACCGGGCAGCGAACGGGCCCGCCGACCGTTCGTCGTGGCGGAACGGGTTCCTCGACGGTCGCTCCTCACAACGAATCTCCACCGCGGCTCGACGTCTGGTCGCGGTCCGGATCGAAGTATCGCGTCCGGGCCGTCACCCTTCTGGCCTTGAACGTGTTGCTGTTCGCCGGGGTCGGTTGCTTCGCCTTCTGGCTTCGTAGCGGCGTCGTGTTCGCACCGGGGGTGGAGGGTTACTGGGACGAGTTGGCAGACACGTTCCGGTTCGGTCACGACACGACGAGGTCCCTCGCACATCTTCTCATCGAGCCGATCAGCGTGCAGGACGTTCCGATGCAGATTCCAATCATCGGTCTGCTGATGGCGACGTTGGTATCGATCCCGATTCTAACGGCCATGCTGTACCGATTCTGGTCGAGCCTGCCGTTTATTCTGGTGGTCGGTTTCCTGGCGGTGATGCCCTGGCTGGCAATCACGGTTGCCTGCGCGTGCATCCTCGCGACGGTCCGCCCGTTTCGCACGCGTTACCGGTTCGTTTCCGCGCTGGTGGGGCTGGTGCCGATCGTCGTCTATCTGATCCTTGCATGGTCCGGAAGCGAGGAGCTCGTCACGGGCCGGACGGATCCGATCGACCTGATGAAGTTCATCGCCCCGTGGGTCCTGGCAATCGTGGCTGCGGCGCTCACGTTCGCGCTCGTGTTGCTGATCGCCAAGCTTGTCGATTACCGACCCGGGGCGATCGCGCCGCTGCTGGCCATCATGTTCGCGTTGCCCGTCGTCCTGTTCGAGTTCCACGTTGGACGGGATGAGCTGCACTACCGCCTCCTGGAGGCGAGGCAGGCGTACCATTTCGCCGACCGCCTCGTGGCTGACGACCTCAAGGAAGCGGCGCTCAGGCGATGGAACCGCCATCCGATGCCGCGACCGCGCTACGAGAAGCTTCTCGAGATTGAGAAGCAGCAGTGGCAGTTCGAGCTCGCCTCGGACATCGGCCCGGTTTGCACCGAGCTGACCGAGCACCAGGCGGAACTGGTTGCCCAGTGTGACTGGTTCCTGATCCATTTTCCCAACAGCCGATACGCCCTCAATGTTCTGTACTTCAAAGCCCAGGCGCTCGACACGCGGGTTGATCCGGTCGAGTTCCGCCAGCACAGGTGGATACGCTTCTACGATGACTTTCCCAACCGTGCGTCGCGGGGAGCGTGGGAGATGATCCTGAGGAACGAGCCCGACGCGTCCCTGCACGCGCTCGCGCTGCTCAGGCTCGCTCAACTTCAAGCCCGCGAGGGTGACGTGGAGCGAGCGATGGACAGGTTGACCGAACTGATCGGGACAAGCGCCACGGAGACCGGGCCTCGCGCGGTCCGCCAGGCCGGCTCGGGGGTGCTGATGGGGATGCTCGAGCCCGTGACGCCGAAGGCGAATCTCCCTATCGCGGTCGAGCGGGTCTTGCTCGAAGCGTATCGTCTCCACGGTCTTCTCAACAAGAACCGCGATCCGATTTACGGTTACGAACCGCTGTGCGGTCCGCGTCGCGCCAGGGATGATTTCGCCTTCGGTTTCCTCGAAGCCGATCCGCGCCATGCGGCCTATGCCGACAACCTCAAACGGATCAAGAGACAGTTCCCGGACTGCCAGATCATGGACAACATTGATCTTGAGATCGCCAAGGCCACGCCGTCACGGTTCACCGACCACAGCACGCGACGGACCATCGCCCCGCGGCCGACCAGGGTCGAGCTGCTCGAGGCTTGCGTGGCGAAATACCCGCACCGAGATGCACTCCCCGAAGCGCTGTATCGCCTTGGCGCGGCCTACAAGGCTGATGGAGAGCTGGCAAAGAGTGAACAAGCGTTTGCACGCCTGATGGAGAAACATCCCGATTCGATCTGGGCCGAACAGGCCGCACGAAGCGCGCCCTGGCCGCACACAGCACGGTTGATGAGGGCCTCGCCATGACGAACTGCGGGACGGCTGCGCGAATCGTCGTCGGTATCACCGGCGCCAGCGGAGCGATCTATGCGCGGCGGCTGGTTCAGTGCCTCTGTGATGCGAGCGCTGAAGTCCACCTCATCGTATCCGCGAACGGACGGCGCCTGCTCGGCGAGGAGCTTGCTGTCACCGATGTCTCTCCCCTCTCCTTTCTCGGCCATGAGAGTAACAGACTCCTCATCCATCCCTGCGATGATGTCGGCGCGCTTCCCGCCAGCGGAAGCTTCAAGACCAACGGAATGATCGTATGCCCCTGCACCGGAAACACGTTGGGGGCCATCGCCGGCGGGCTTGCGGACAACCTGCTGACGCGTGCCGCAGCCGTGACACTCAAGGAATCGCGGCGTCTTATCCTCGTTCCGCGTGAGATGCCGTTGAGTCGGATCGACCTTCTCAACGCCCTGCGATTGTCCGAGGCCGGGGCCATTATCTGTCCCGCTTCGCCGGGGTTTTATATGCACCCGGAGTCCATCGCGGACCTTGCTGACTTCGTGGCGGGCAAGCTGCTGGACCTTATCGACATTCCGCACGAGCTGAATACGCGCTGGGCCGACCGCCTCGATGCCCACCGCCAGGCGGGATTCGACCGATGACGTCGCTCGCCTCGTCCGTTCACATCTGGGCCGAGATGGTCAAACTCTCCCACTCCGTGTTCGCCCTGCCTTTTGCGGCGATCGGCGCGTTTCTGGCCGGGCGCCATATCGAGGGTCGCGGTTGGCCTTACCTCGGCCAGCTTGCTCTGATCCTCGTCTGCATGGTATCCGGCCGCAGCGTCGCCATGACCTTCAATCGGATCATCGATTCCCAGATTGATGCGCTCAACCCACGGACGGCGAATCGTCCGCTCCCCGCCGGGCGATTGTCGTATCTCACCGCCTGGGTGATGCTTGTGGTGTCCGGTCTGACCTTCGGTGTCGGTTGCCTCGGTTTCCACATGTGGTATGCAAACACATGGCCGATGTTCCTGTCCGGTCCCGTGCTCCTCTGTCTGTGCGGGTACTCCTTCACGAAACGGTTCACGAAGTGGTCGCACTTCTACTTGGGAAGCGCGATCGCGCTGTCACCGGCGGCGGCGTGGTTGGCTGTCGACCCGGCCTCGCTCGGTCTTTCCGCTCTGGTGCTGTCACTTTCGGTGGCCTTTTGGATCGGCGGGTTTGACATCATCTACGCCTGTCAGGACATTGAGGTGGATCGGCGTGACGGTTTGCACAGCCTTCCGTCGCGCATCGGACCGGGAAAAGCGCTGTGGTTCGCGCGCGGGTCCCATGTCCTTGCGGTCTCGGCGTTGATCTCGCTGGGGATCGTCGAGGGCCTCGGGATTGTCTACGCACTTGGCGTGGCGTTGGCAGCCGTCCTGCTGATTGTCGAGAACGCATTGGTCCGTCCCGGCGATTACAGCAAGGTGAACCTGGCTTTCTTCACGGTCAACGGCATTGTGAGCGTGATTCTCGCCGTTGCGGCGATTGTGGATGCGCTTGCGCTGCCGCACGCTTGATCAGGGGCCCGGCGGTGTTGACTTTGCGGCGACGGACCGTCTATCCTACGCGGGCGAGCCGGGCCGACCATCGCCGCTGTTTGCTGCTCGACCGGCAGATGCCGGTTCCCTGCTAGAGCAAGCTCTTTTTTCGTGTAGCGGTGAAACAACCCTTATCTCCCGGGTTTCTTGCCCCGCGCCCGCTACACCGATTCGGAGAGTGCTATAGTATTCAGCACTTTGCCTTATCCGGATACGACGAGGAACAACGATGGCTGCTGGACGGTTTTGCCAAAAATGGGGGATGACGGTTGTCACTCTGGCGCTTGTGTGCGGGGTTGGCGGCGGTTGCACCTGGTCCCGAAAAGACCCGAGTCAGGTTGACCTGGGCGTTGAGCCCAGCGACGCCATGGCATCCCATTCGGCTGCCGTTCGGGACACGATCGGTTACCACACGTACTACGAGGGGCTTCGCCCGATGCGTGTGCGCGGGTATGGCCTGGTCTCGGGTCTCGGAACAAACGGATCGCGCGATTGCCCGGCACAGATCTACAGCGAACTCGTCCAGAGGATCCATAAGCGGCAGCAGAGAGCCAACCGGATCGGTGTCAAGATCGACACGCCGGAGGAGATGATTCGGAGCCTGGGCTCAGCCGTGGTGACGGTGTACGGAGAGATTCCGCGGGCGACTGTGGCGGGCACGCCGTTTGACGTCGTTGTCCGCGCCGTTCCGGGCACGCAGACGAAGTCTCTGCGCGGCGGGTACCTCTTTCTGGCCGATCTGGAGATGTACCACAGGGAGGCGGGCCGAAGGGCGGTTACCGGGCGGGTTCTGGCCCGGGCAACCGGCCCGTTGTTTATGAATCCCTTCTCGGATGAGCAGGCAGCGACCCAGTCGAGCCCGCTGGAGGGTATCGTCCTCAATGGTGCACGGGTCGTGGAGGATCGGCGTCTCCGGCTTGTCCTGGTTCAGCCGTCGTACCAGTGGGCCCGGCGGATTCAGGATCGGATCAACTCGCGTTTCGGCGGAGACCGCAAGATTGCCGACGCGATCTCACCCTCATTCATCCGGCTGCACATCCCCGAGGAGTTCCGTGACAGTCCGGGACACTTCCTCGCGTTGGTCCGGCAGCTCTACATCACGCACGATCCTCGGTTCGAGGCGGTCCGTATGCGCGAGCTTGCGCGGGAGATTCTCCAACCCGGCGCGCCGCACGCCGAGATCGCCCTTTGTTTCGAGGGGATCGGACACGGCGCGCTACCGGTCCTGCAGGATCTCTATGCACACGCCAAATCGTACGTGAGCTTTCACACCGCCGTGGTCGGGCTCCGGCTTGGCGATCATCTCGGTTGTGACGCGGTCGTGGTGCACGCGGAGAACCCGGCGGGGGAATATCGCTTCATGGCGATCCGCGCGCTGGCCGAAGGCAAGGGGATGGCCGGTGCCGCCATCGCGTTGCGCCACCTGCTCGACGATGAGGACCCGCGCGTCCAGACCGCCGCTTACGAGGCGCTCGTTGAGCGGGACGACGCTACGATCGATTCCATACCGATCGGACTGGGGAGTTTCGTGCTGGACGTTGTGCCCACCAGAGGAGATCCTTTCATCTACGCCAAACGGTCCGGATCACAGAGGATCGCCCTGTTCGGTGAGGACCTGCGCTGCCGGGCGCCCGTTTTCTACGTTGCCCCCGACAATACGATTACGATCAACGCACAGGAAGGTGACGAGGCGCTGACACTTATCAGGCAGGACCCGACCGGTAAGGCCAGCTCACCGCCCATCCCCGCCCCCTTCGAGTTGATCCCGCTGATCAGGCTCCTCGGCAACGACGTGCGAATGGACCGAGACGGTAACGTGACGGGTTTGGGCCTCGATTACGCCGCTGTTGTTCGAGCCCTTTGCAGTATGGCCAAGGACGGCTCCATCACGGCGAGGTTCGTCCTGGAGCAACCCAACGTGACCGACATGCTGGGTCCCGTGCGCCCCGCCGGAAGACCCGAGTCGGAACTGGAAATCAAGGATGAAGGATGAAGGAGGGGATGGGGGAAGAGGGACGCCTCGGTTGACGTACGCCTGTCCTTGATCCTTGATCATTCATCCTTCATCCTTTCTCCTTACGACCTCGATCTCGCATTTCGGCAGCGCGCTTAGGAATCGCTTCCCGTAGCGCTTCGTGACCACGCGCGGATCGAGGATCACGACGATACCGGTGTCCGTCTTCGCACGGATCAGTCGTCCGACGCCCTGCTTGAATCGGAGAACCGCCTCGGGAATCTGGTAATCCATGAAGGGGTTGCCGCCTTCCTCGCGGATCCGATCGATTCGGGCCTCCACCATGGGGCGGTTCGGCACGGCGAATGGGAGCTTGACGATGATGACGTTGCTCAGCGCCGCGCCCCGCACGTCGACGCCGGCCCAGAAGGTGGCTGTCCCGAACAGCACACTCCGGGGCACTTCGCGGAACCGCTCGAGCATCTGAGACCTCGGCATCCCCGAACCCTGGGCCAGAAGAGGCATGTCCTCGGCCTCGAGGAATTCGCTCAACGACTCGGCGCATTGCGTGAGTGTCTGATAGCTCGTGAACAGAACAAACGCCCGCCCCTCGGTCATGCGCAGGTATTTCTTTATCGCCTCGCAAGCCGCGGGAACGAACGTCGCTGCGTCACCCGGATCGGGCATGTCGGCTTCGACGTATACCTTCAACTGCTTTCGATAGTCGAACGGTGACCCGAGCGCCAGGCACTTCGCGTCGGCAAGCCGCAATCGACCGGTCATGTAGTCGAACGGCTCCACCGACGCCGTCGTCAGCGTGGCGGACGTGAGCACGACACTCTTGACCGCGTCAAACAGCGAGGCCTTCAGTTCCGGGCCGATGTCGATGGGGTGGGCGTGCAGCGTGATCCGGCGCCGCTTTGCGCGGGGTGACTGCCACTCCCCGTTCCTGGCCTGTGCCTGTTGTGTGCCCGCGTCGAGCCAGTGGACCCAACGCTCATTCTTCTGGGCGTGCCAGTGATCGATCGTGGTGGCGGCTTGGGTGCACCGCTCCATCAGCGCAGCCAGCTCCAACCGATCCTCCTCGTCCCGGACCTTTTTTCGCTCCTCGCGCAGCTTGTCGCGTAGTTCGATCAGTCCGGCGGACGCCCGATTCTCCACCGGTGGCGGTTTGGTCACCCGGCCGTTCCAGCCTCTCTGCTCGTCATGCCACTGCTCCAGCCCGCCGAAGTACCCGTCGATGATTTGCCGGACGGCGTTGACCGTCGGAATCGCCCGTTCGCCAGACCCGCCACGTAGCGTGCCCCGACCGGTTCGCTCGTTGTGCAGGGTGTTTAGCAAGTAGCGAACCTGTGTATTCGACAAACCCAATCCGAGATGCTCGCCGGCCACAGTCTCGATCGTATGCGCCTCGTCAAGGATGACATAGTCGTAGTCCGGCAGAATCGACGCTCCCTGCTTACGGACCGCCAGATCGGAGAAGAGCATCGCGTGATTGACGATCAGCAGTTGGGCGCTCATGGCCCGACGGCGGGCCCGCTGATAGAAGCAGGCGTTGACGTGCGGGCAACGTCGGCCCAGGCAGGCGTCCGCCTCGCTTCTCACCCTGTCCCACACGACCGGATCGGGCTCCGGCGAGAGGTCGGAGAGGGACCCGTCGGTCGTCTCGTACGCCCACTCCTCGATACGCCACAGCTCCGACTGGGGTGTGAGTTTCCCTTTCCTTTTGTCGAACTCGAACAGTGTCTCATGCTTGGCACTGGCCCGCGCGAGCCTTCGAAGACCGAGGTAGTTCGACCGCCCTTTGACCAAAACGGCTGTGAACTCATCCGGGAAGACCGATTGGAGAAAGGGGATGTCCTTGTCAACGAGCTGTTCCTGCAGCGCGATCGTGTGCGTGCTGATCAACACCCGACCACCGCACCGCGTCACCCGGTCGATGGCCGGGATCAGGTAGGCGAAGCTCTTGCCGATACCGGTGCCGGCTTCGACGATGAGATGTTCGCCCGCCTCGAAGGCTTCCGCCACGGCTTCCGCCATTTCGAGCTGCTGCGGCCGGAGCTCATAGCTCGTCAGCCGTTGGGCGATCCGCCCATTCGTACCGAGGATCTCAACGAGGTTCATGCGGAAGGATTGTACGCGAACAACGGCGGGGCAACACACCTGACATGCGGAACCGCGGGTGCCCCGTCCTTTTCGTTAGAAAAGGGTGGGGAATGGATTGAGCGAGTAGGGTGGGCACCGCCCACCAAGAACATCGCCGCCGATGGTGGGCCATGCCCACCCTACGATCCTCGAACAACCGTCCGTCCCCCACCCTTCGCTACGCGAAGAATGGGGCACCACTCCGCAACAAGTCGCGTTCTTCATCCGTCAGCCTTCGTCCTTCGTCTTGCCCCCTGTTCCGCCCCACCCGCCGACCGCTCATCCTTCGCGACGATCCTGCAAAAGCTCCAACACCTGAATCGCATTCAGCGCCGCGCCTTTGCGGAGCTGGTCGCCGCAGACAAACAGGTCGATTCCGCGACCGTCGGGTTGGCTCGGATCCTGACGGATACGACCGACGAGAATCTCGTCTCGCCCGGTTGCGTCGATCGGCATGGGGAACCGCCCCCGCTCCACATCGTCGACGACCTTGATCCCGGGTGCGCCGGAGAGAGCCTCTCGGGCTTCCTCCGGAGTGATCGGTTGGTCAAACGTCAAGTTGATCGACTCACTGTGGGTCCGCAGAACAGGCACGCGAACGCAGGTGGCCGT
Organism: uncultured Phycisphaerales bacterium; assembly: GCA_965371725.1. Classification (GTDB taxonomy): domain Bacteria; phylum Planctomycetota; class Phycisphaerae; order UBA1845; family UBA1845; genus CBDUZO01. Next base: position 23,020 of record CBDUZO010000037.1, on the reverse strand, counting down.
GATTGCCAGCGACGGTTCGTGGAAGATTCTCCGGGTCTCGTGGATCATCTTCCGCTCTTCGGTGTTGAGCCCGTCCGCCCCGACGGGTGTCTCGTGAGAGAACAGGTTGAAGGCGACCGGGTGTGGAAAGACCTCGGGCCTCACCGGACGTTCAGCCAAGTAGTCGGCCGTCTGGGCTCGCAACTCCTCCATCGCCGCCGCCCCCGCGCCGCTGGCTGCCTGATACGTGCTGACGACGACACGCCGGACCGGATTAATCCGGTGCAACGGCCAGATTGCCATGTTCATGACGATCGTCGAGCAATTTGGGTTGGCGATGATACCCCTGTGAGTTTCTGCGTCCTCGGGGTTGATCTCCGGTATGACCAGCGGGACATCAGGCTCCATCCGGAAGGCGGAGGAGTTGTCAATGACGACGGCCCCCGCGCGGACCGCAAGCGGCGCCAAGCGTCTGCTCCGCTCGGCCCCGGCTGTGAAAATCACAAAATCACAACCCGCGAAGCTGTCTTTCGTAAGCTGTTTGACGGCTACTTCCTGTCCGCCGATACGCAACACGCGCTCGGTGCTTCGGGCTGACGCAAGCAGCGAGATGTGCCGAGGGCGAATCCCCCGTTGATCGAGGAGCGTGCAGACCTCCCGTCCGACCGCTCCCGTCGCGCCCACAACAGCCAAGTGTTCGATCATGGTCCTTTGGCATCAATCAACAGGCCAGCCAACCACACACCGGCCCACTCTACACGGTTGCCGTACGACGCAAAAGCCCCATGCCGACAACCCCTGTTGGTTATGGGTCGAAGGCACTTGGCGAGCAGGGCAAGCGGGTTCAAGTTGAAGAAAAGGTCCTTGTGTGCCGAATATGGGGTTGCTAGGATGCTGCCGCGGTCAAGGCGGGAGTGATCCGGAGAACATGCTTGCGTGTCGATTGCGTTCGTTCCCGTCGAGCGGTCTGTAGCCTTGTCGAAACACGGTCGGGGATCTGGATATCCATTGCCCGGCTCGAAGAAGAAACGTACCACGTGGGTTCGATACTCCGGTATGGGCTTTGAGTTTGCGGCTGCTGTCGTGGGCTTGACGCTTGTAGGGTACTGGGTCGGGCGACGTGTCGGGTATGAGCGTAGCGGATTGCTCATCGGTGCCCTGCTCGGGGTCGTGGGAGGCGGATACAACCTGATTCGACAATCGCTGGCCGCCGTAAGGCGCGCTGATGGCGGAAACGAGGAAAAGGGAACCCGCAAATAGGAAGCTATGACGCCAGGCCAATCGCGAGCTACGAAACACGCGGTACATCTGGTGGGATTGTCGGTCATGCTGGCTGTCATCATCGCCGCCGTCGGGTACTTCCCGACCATGCGGCTCGGTGGTTCCAGCGCCGTCACCGCAATGCTGGTTGGCTGTCTGATCAGCCTGATTGCCTCGGTGGCCGGGGCCGTCCCGGTAGCACGGGCATCTTGCGGCCCGGTTCAGAACCTCCCGCAGGTGGCGTTGCTGTCTACGACGTTGCGGTTTCTCGTCGTCCTGATGCTGGCGCTGGCCGCCGCGCTGAGCGGCTGGTTTGACACGGCGCCGTTGCTCGTTTGGGTGGCGATAAGCTACCTGGTGTTGTTGGCTGCGGACACCGTGTATGTCGTACGCCTCAGTAGCGAGGCGGCGACGCAGGAGAAGTAACGCCTATGGGCGCGGGCCTTCTGGCAAGTTCAAATCCCCTTGAGCACATCGTGCAGCACCCGCTGATGACCCAGGAGGTGGGTGACTGGGGGTTCTTCGAGTGGCTTGCCCCCGGCGGGAAGGTCACGGTCCTGAGCGACCATATCGTGATGCTGATCCTGGCCGGGCTCCTGCTGATCCTGTTCGTGCCCCGCGCGGTTCGAAGGCGTCGCGGAAGCGGCGTCACCGAGAGCCTCGTGCCGACGGGTTTCGCCAACTTCTTCGAGTCCGTCTGCCAATACCTGCGCAAGGAGGTGGCCGAACCGGCCCTTCAGGAGCACACGGACCGCTTCATCAAGTACATCTGGAGCGTGTTCTTCTTCGTGCTGACGGTCAACCTGCTAGGGATGCTTCCGATCGCTCCGATCAGCGCCCTGTTTGGTACTCACCTCGGCGGCGCGGCGACCGGGAACATCTTCGTCACGGCCACGCTGGCGGTCACGACCATGGTGATGATGGTCGTCAACGGGATTCGATTGGGCGGAATGCAGTACCTCGCCCACTTCTGCCCCGGGCCTCTTTGGCTGGCGCCGCTGCTCGTACCGGTCGAGATCATCGGGTTGATCGCCAAAATCTTCGCGCTGGCGGTTCGACTCTTCGCGAATATGATCGCCGGCCACATCCTGCTGGCCGTCCTGCTCAGTTTCATCCTGAGTGCGTGGGCGGGGCTTGGGGCGGGCGGCGGTTTGCTGATAGCGATTCCCGTCGTGCTCGGCAGCGTGGCGATTTACATGCTCGAGATTTTCGTCGCTTTCTTGCAGGCGTTTATCTTCACGTTCCTCACGACGCTGTTTATTGGGATGTCGATCGTGTTTCACCATGACGCGGACCATGAGGAGGTCCACGCAGGTTAAAACCAAAAGTGATTCGCATATTCGCCACTCCCGATACGTGCGCGGGCGGTCGGGTTGCATGGCATTACGGCGATGGCGAAGCAATGTTCGGCGGTCACCCTCGCACGATCGCCACAGCAAAGAAAGGCTACACGGGTCATGAGTAAGAGGTTATCCAAGGTCGCTCTTGCAATGATTGTGGCTGGTTTCGCCCTGATGTTCGCAGACGCGGCCAGCGCTCAACCGGCTGAGCATGACGAACAGGCCGAGAACGCCACTTTCCTGACGGCAAAGGGCGCGCGGGGCGTCGGCGGCGCCATCGGAGCGGGACTGGCCATCATGGGCGGCGGCGCTGGGATCGGCCGTATCGGTGGGAGCGCCGTCGAATCGCTGGCAAGGCAGCCCGAAGCCGCGGGGAACATCAGCACTGCCATGATCATCACAGCCGCGATGGTCGAGGGTGCAACGCTGTTCGCCGTCGTGGTTGGGCTGTTGGCCGTGCTCACTTAAGGGTGTTGCGGACGCAACGCGCCTCCTGCAAGGTCCTCCCGCGCAGAATGCGGCGTGGTCGTGTGGGAGCTCGGCTACGTTAGGGCCAATCACCCACCCCGAGCGGTTCGGGGCGGGTCAACCATTGTGAGTTGTGCGATGACGGAAAAAGCATCAGCCTTCCTGGCCACGCTCGCGTGGACGGCGAGCGCCGTCGCCTCGGGAGGTGAAGAGGCGGCCAGCCCCTTCGCTGGCGACATCGGAAACGTCTTTTGGACCCTGGTGATCTTCATTCTTGTCGTGCTCATCCTCGGCAAGTTCGCCTGGGGCCCGATCCTCAACGTCCTTCAGAAGCGTGAGGACTTCATTCACGGCTCCCTCGAACAGGCCAGGAAGGACCGGGAGGCGGCGAGTGCCCAGCTCCGTGAATACGAACGGAACCTGGCAACCGCCAAGGCGGAAGCGACCGGCATTGTTGATCAGAGCCGCCGCGCCGCCGAAGAGTTGAAACGCAGCATACACGATGATACCAAGGAAGAGGCGGCTGCCATGATCCAACGCGCCAAGCAGGAGATTGGCCTGGCCACTGATACGGCGGTCAAGGAGCTCTACGACCTGACCGGAAAGCTGGCGACGGATATCGCGTCGCGGATCATCCGCAAGGAGCTGAGCGCCGCGGATCACGAGCGGCTGATCGCCGATTCGATCGAGGAGTTGCGATCGACGGCCGGGCGAAACGCCAAGGGGTAGCGGGCGGTTGGGTTTGCAGGGGGGATCCAGGATCGAGACACCATCACGATGGCCGGACTGAGTGACAAAGAGCTGGCGCTGGCGCAGGTGTACAGCACCGCAATGCTCGAGCTGGCGGAGTCCAAGGGTGAAGCCGACTCCTTGCTCGAGGAGTTGCTCGCGCTGGCGGCACTCGTCGAGGAGAACGCCGAGCTCGATGCCTTTTTCTCGAGTCCGACGGTCGACCCCGACTCGCGAGAAAAAAGTATTGAGAGGATATTCCGTGGGCGGGCAAGCGATTTGCTGGTCGACTCGGTTCAGATCCTCAACCGCAAGGGACGTCTGGGCCTTTTCCGTGGCGTGGCGGAGACGTATCGCGTGGCCCATCAGGAACTGCGCGGCCGCGTCGAGGTCAACGTTACGACAGCCGTACCGCTTACAGACTCGCTCCGCGCCCGGATCAAAGGCGCCATCGGTGAATATGCCGGCAAGGAGGCCATGCTCGTGGAGGAAGTGGACGAGTCGATCATCGGCGGCGTGATCCTTCAGATCGGCGATGAGAAGTTCGACGCCGGTCTCGCTTCACGGCTCGTGCATCTGGGCAAGACGTTGTCGGATCGCGCGTCCAAGGAGATTCACGGCGATCGGTCGCACGTGGCATAGGAGATCGGTTCGCAGCGTGCGGATGACCGGTCGGGTACCGGGATAAGAGAATGAAGCACTGGATAGCGGCGGGCAGCAACCGGACCGCCGCAACCGTGGCCTCGCAATACAGGCAGGTGGACACATGAAGTTCAAAGTCGACGAGATCTCGTCGGTCATCGCCGAGGAGATTCGGCAGTATCGCAGTGAGGTGGACGTGGCCGAGGTCGGTCGCGTGCTCGAAGTCGGCGACGGCATCGCGCGTATCTACGGTCTCACGAAGGCGATGGCCCAGGAACGAATCGAATTCGCCAACGGTGAGTTCGGGCAGGTCTTCAACCTCGAGGAGAACTCGGTCGGCGTCGTCATTCTCGGTGACTACTTGGGTATCAAGGAAGGTGACGAGGTCCGGCGCACGGGCGAGCTTCTCAGCGTGCCCTGCGGCGATGCGATGATCGGGCGCGTTGTTGATCCGCTCGGGCGTCCGCTCGACGGGAAGGGCATAATCGACACGCCCCACCGTCGCCCTCTCGAATTCAAAGCCCCCGGAATCGCCGAGCGCCAACCGGTCAACGAGCCGCTTCAAACCGGAATCAAGGCCATCGACAGCATGACCCCGATCGGGCGTGGGCAGCGCGAACTCATTATCGGCGACCGCAAGACGGGCAAGACGGCCATCTGCATCGACACGATCGTCAATCAGAAAGGCAACGACATCGTTTGCGTCTACGTGGCGATCGGCCAGAAGGAATCGACCGTTGCCAGCGTGATCGAGAAGCTGCATGAGCACGGGGCGATGGACTATACGATCGTCGTGGCCGCTTCATCGGCCGATCCTGCGCCGCTCCAGTATATCGCTCCCTACGCCGGGGCCGCGATGGCCGAGTACTTCATGTACAAGGACGGCCGGGCCACCCTCTGCGTCTATGACGACCTCAGCAAACATGCCCAGGCCTATCGTCAGCTTTCGCTGCTGCTGCGTCGCCCTCCCGGTCGAGAGGCGTATCCCGGTGATGTGTTCTATTTGCACTCGCGTCTGCTCGAACGAAGCGTCAAGCTGCGCAACGAATACGGCATCGTTCCGAAAGGAACGCCCGAGGACTGCCGGGATCGTTCGGTGGCCAGAAAACACCCGCAAGGGCTCGATGCGCCCAAAGAGCACCGTCCCGACGACCTGTTCGGTCTCTACCACCGGCCCGGGGGGTTGAAAAAGGCTGAGGCCTGGCTTGCCACCCTTCCGGACAAGGACGATTATCACATTCACAAGTTCCCGGACAGCGGAGGGTCGATGACGGCATTGCCGATCATCGAGACCCTCGAGGGTGAGGTTGCGGCTTACATCCCGACCAATGTGATTTCGATCACGGACGGGCAGATTTATCTCGAACCCGACCTGTTCTTTGCGGGCGTGCGTCCGGCGGTCAATGTGGGGATCAGCGTATCGCGCGTCGGCGGCAACGCACAGCGCAAGGCCATGAAACAGGTGGCCGGCTCTCTGCGCTTGGACCTGGCTTCGTTCAGGGAGCTTGAGGCGTTTGCGCAATTGGGCACCGAGCTCGACGTAGCCACACAGCGACAGCTCGATCGCGGAGGGCGCCTGATCGAGCTTCTCAAGCAGCCTCAGTACTCGCCCTACCATGTGAACGATCAGGTGATCAGTATCTTCGCCGCCTCGAAGGGACTCCTGGACGACCTACCGCTCAACCGTGTGGCGGAGTTCGAGCGGAAGATGCTCGAGTATCTCCACGCGTCCGAGGCGGATCTCGTAAAGGAGTTGGACGAGAAGGGCGTTTTTTCGGACGAGCTCAAGCAGAAACTCAGCAAGGCAATTGGCGATTTCAAGACTACGTTTGTGACGAGCGACAAGTAGCGGGCTTGACGACCTGCGGTCGCGGAAGACCGGTTTAAACGAATAGAGCGATGGCCAACAGGCGAGTCCTACTGAAACGACGCAAGGCGGTTCGCAACACCCGCAAGATCACGCGGACGATGCAGCTCATCGCCACCGCCAGGTTCCAGGCCGCGTTCAATCGGGCCACCGCGACCAAACCGTATACCGAGAAGCTCGGTGAGCTCGTGGAGAACCTGTCCGGTGCGGCCGAGGACGTCAAGCACCCGCTGCTCCAAACGCCGGAGGACGTGACGCGTTCGGCGCTGCTGGTGATCACGAGCAACCGGGGGTTGTGCGGCGGGTACAACGCCAACGTCCTGCGGACCGCCATCCCCCATCTCGATGAATCGCTGGAAAAGGGAATCGAGACGGACGTGCACATGGTCGGCAAGAAGGGGATCGCGTATTTCCGCTTCCTCCGCCGCGAGACGGTCGAACAGAGCGCCGACATCGGCGACACGCCGCGGTTCGATCGCATCGAGCCGATCGCACAGGGGTTGATGGACCGGTTTCGCAAGGGTGAGATCGCTTCGGCCTATGTAGCGTACATGAACTTCATCACGGTCGGCCGACAGAGACCCGCCGTGATGCAGTTGCTCCCGCTTGTGCGAGAGGGCGTCGGTGAGGGAGGCGCCGCCGGGACCGGTACGGATTATGAGTTTTCGCCCGATCCGAAGGGCCTGCTGGATGAGCTGTTGCCCGCAACCGTGCGGGTCCGGCTGTTCCAGTGTTTCACCGATGCTGCCGTGAGTGAACAGATCGCCCGGATGGTGGCCATGAAGGCCGCCACCGACGCTGCAAGTGACATGATTACGTCACTTACCAGGCGGTACAACCGGGCGAGGCAGACGCAGATTACGATGGAGCTTCTGGACATCGTGGGAGGAGCGAACGCACTGGCGTGATGTGCGATCGGCGAAGGAAGAACATTGACGAAGCGGACCAGGGGATGCGCATCGTGACAACGGTTGTGAAGCGTTTCCGTGATGAATGAGCGAGCGATCGGCGAACCGGCCTGTCGGGCTTTCGCCATTCTGAATTCATAGGACCCAAGCGATGGACAATGGCAACTACGGCACGGTCTCACAGGTCATCGGCTCGACGCTCGATGCCGAGTTCCCTGAGGACAAGCTTCCCAGGCTCTACAACGCCTTGAAGGTGGATGTTGAGCGAACGGTCCTCGGTGAAACCGCGAAGGAATCGCTCTGGTGCGAGGTCGCCCAGCACCTCGGCGGCGGACGCATCCGCGCGGTCGCCCTCGGCTCGACCGACGGGCTGCAGCGCGGCTCGAAGATTTTCGACACCGGACAGGCCATCACGGTTCCCGTTGGCGAAGAAACGCTCGGTCGCGTGTTCAACCTCGTTGGGGAGCCGATCGACGGGTACGGCCCGGTCGAGGTCAAGGAGCGGCGCCCCATCCACCATCAACCGCCCGATCTCGAGGACCTCTCCCCAAAAACTGAGCTGTTCGAGACCGGTATCAAGGTGATCGACCTGCTCTGCCCCTTGGTTCGCGGCGGAAAGGCCGGGCTCTTCGGTGGCGCCGGCGTCGGCAAGACGGTCATCATTCAAGAGCTCATCGCCCGGTTGGCCAAGTTCCACAGCGGGTATTCCTGTTTCGCCGGCGTGGGCGAGCGAACCCGAGAGGGAAACGACCTGTGGCTCGAGATGCAGGAAGCCAAGATCGGCGACACCGGAAGAAGTGTCATCGATCAGACCGTCATGGTCTTCGGACAGATGAACGAGCCCCCCGGCGCCAGACTCCGCGTCGCCCTGTCGGCGTTGACGATGGCCGAGCACTTCCGGGATCAGACCGGAGCCGACACGCTTCTCTTCGTGGACAACATCTTCCGCTTCTCGCAGGCCGGTTCCGAGGTCTCGGCGCTGCTCGGCCGAATGCCCTCAGCCGTCGGGTATCAACCCACGCTCGGTACCGAGATGGGCGAGCTTCAGGAACGGATCACCTCGACCAAACGGGGCGCCGTCACGAGTATCCAGGCGATTTATGTTCCCGCAGACGACTACACCGATCCCGCCCCGGCAACGGCGTTCACGCACCTGGACAGCACCGTCAACCTCGAGCGGAGCATTGCCGAGAAGGGTATTTATCCGGCTGTCGATCCTCTGGCATCGAGCAGCCGTATCGTTGCGCCGGAATACATCGGCGAGCGCCATTACCGCATCGCCCGTCGCGTGCAGCAGATTCTCCAGCGATACAAGGACTTGCAGGACATCATCGCCATCCTCGGCGTGGACGAGTTGAGTGAGGAGGACAAGGTTATCGTCGCCCGTGCCCGCAAGATCGAGCGGTTCCTATCTCAGCCGTTCTTCGTAGCCGAGCAGTTCACCGGATTCGTGGGGAACTACACCTCACGCGAGGAGACGATCCGCTCGTTCGAGGAGCTGTGCGATGGCAAGTGGGATCGGCTCCCGGAGCAGGCGTTCATGTACGTCGGCGCGGTCGAGGAGGCCGCCGAGAAGGCGGAGAAGCTGGCGAAGGAGTAACGACGAACGACGAACGACGAACGATGAAGGAGCGAGCCGCGGACTTTAGTCCGCGCGGACATCCAAACGAGCCGCGGACTGCCGCAAGGCGGCTTTGCCGCGTCCGCGCGGATATCCAAACGAGCTGACTGCAGCTCATGAGCTTGTGTGGGACCGGCTTATTAACCGGTCGATCGAATCATGGCAGCTACCGATACTTTCCATTGCAACGTCATCACGCCGGAGGGAGCGGTGATCGAGTGTGACGCCCGCTTTGTCGCCTTCCCAGCGCACGACGGCGAGATGGGCGTGCTGAACCGCCGCGCGCCGTTGATCTGCGAAATGGGCATCGGCGTGTTGCGCATCGAGACACCCGACGACAAGCACACACTCTTCGTCGACGGCGGGTTCGCACAGGTGACGGGTAATCAACTGACCATCCTGACCGACCAGGCACGAAAGCCCGATGATCTCGAGGCGGCGACAGCCCAGCAGAATCTCGTCGAAGCCCGCGCCTTGTCCATCACCGATGACGCGTCGTACACCGCACGATCGAAGGCCGTCCAGCGAGCCCAGGTCCAACTGAAGCTCACCAAAGGACGCAGTGCGTAGATCAGCGACCACCGGCAGAGCCGATGGTATGAGGAAGGCCCGTGACAGCCCGTTGAAGAACGTGGCGTCCCGGGCTCTTTGCGTCGCCCAGCGCCATCTTGTCCCGTTAGGGACATTTGAGAATAGCCCCGTGATTTATCGCGGGGTAAATCGGTGACGGGTGATTCCAAGTCCCGGAGGGACGATTGAAACGTGTGGCGGGTGCCCCGTCCTTTTCGTTAGAAAAGGGTGGGGAGTGGATTGAGCGAGTAGGGTGGGCACCGCCCACCAAGAACATCGCCGTCGATGGTGGGCCATGCCCACCCTTCAATCCTCGACAACCGTCCGTCCCCCACCCTTCGCTCCGCGAAGGATGGGGGACGGACGCGCGACGGTCTTGCTCGGCGCGCAGAAAAACGGCGAACGTGTGATCTGCCGTTACCTCTTTGACGTCAGTTCGATCACTTCCTTCTTCGCTTCCGCATAGGTCAATCCCTGGGCGTTCAGTGCCTTCTGTGCGACACTACCTCTCTCCCTTAGCAGAGCGAGAAGCAGGTGCTCCGTGCAGACCTCATTGGCCTCGAGTTGTTGGCACTGCTTGATGGCCGTAGCCATGACGTTCTTGAAATGAGGCGTGCCCGGAAGACGACCGAAGACCCAGGTCTCCTCCAACTGGGCCTTTACCAGCGTGTCGACCTCGGCGCGAAGCTTGTCGGCTGTGATGCCCCGCTTCGCGAGAACCGCCGCGCCGATCCCCGTGCCCTCCCGTTGGACGGCCAGCAACACATGCTCGGTCCCGACGTACTCACGCTCATACTCACGTGCGATCTGGTTGGAGATCTTGAAGACCGTAGCCACCCGCTGACTGGACTTCGGTAGCATAAGTAGGAGTTCCTCCCCGACCCGCACCCATCTGACACGCGCCGCCCATGCTAGGAGGGCGAATCATTCCCGTCCGCCTCGACGGCCATTCCAGGCACCGCCGGTGGATGAATCCGCGACGTAAGGTAATCGTACCCAAGAGAGATCACAGCCACAAGGATTGCCGCTGTCAATGTGATCTTGATGATCCGCAGGCGGTTGTTGATCTCCCGGTCGCGCCACTCAGCCATCCGCTTGTCGATCTCGTCAAGCTTCCGGTCGATCCGGTGCTCGATTTCGTCAAGCTTCTCGTGGACATATTGATCCGCCGCCCCACGCAGTTTCTGTGCGATCCCGCTTACGACGCCGGCATCCTCGATTGTCTCCTTCAGGGACGGAGCACCCCCATCCTCCGGAAGGAACTGATAATCCCCCTTCCGCGCGCCGCCCTCGACCAGCCGGCTGACCCAACCTCCGACGACGGATCGGCGCTTGCGCCGCACGCGTGCCCAGAAACCCGTCTGTTTGCGCAGCTTCTTCTCGATCGCGGCGCGATCCTCCTCCCGGTCGACCACGATCCCGCGCAACCGGGCCAGCACGGTCAGGCCTCGATCCGACAGATCCTCGAAGTGGAGCTTCGTGATCCCCGTGATGCCTCTGGCGAGCTCCTCCTTCCCGGCCGATCGCCGCACCGGCATACGCGCCCATACGACGACCTCGAGCATGGCCTCCCGATCGAGATCGAGGAGCAACTCGTGACGCTCTCGAATCAACCGGAGAAGCTCACCGCGCGGAACGTGTGCATCAACCGGCAGACCGAGTTCGATCGCATACGCCGCAAGCTCATCCGCCGGCAGGTCCGACAGCGACCGCGAGGATTGGATCCGTGCATCGCTCATGGTGCGGGGCGCATTCTACCCTCCGTGAGCGCGCAGCAACAGGAACAACGCGACCGCAAGCCCGCCCAGCACGAGGAAATCGTACGCAAAACGCCGAAACCGGGCCCGAAGAAGAAGCGTGATGAGATACCTTTTGAACAAAGCCTCGCTGGGCTCCCGGCCGCGCCCGAAGCCTTGCCAGCGCCAAACGAAGTGCACCAACCGGCAGATGGCGTATAGCGAAACGACCACAGCCAGCATGAACCGGTAAAAACCGAACAGGTCGAAATGATGCACGCAGAGCCACCTTCCACACAGCGAACTGCGCTCGCCCCAACAGGCACAGGACGGCCTTGGGGAAGCTTCGGCACGGCGCCGGACCGAGCGGCCAGCAGAAACCCGTTGAATAATGTAGCGTTGCCCCTTGTGGGCAAGGGAAACCGCTGTATCGCGCCACCCACGAGGGGTGGCGCTACACTTGGGTGACCGGAAACGGTTTCTTCAACAGGCGGCTAGGGCTCGATGAACGAGACGACCCCTCAGATGTACCTACGCCGCAGGCACGTCACTGTGGCAAACATGACCGTTAGCGGAAGCATTCCAAGCGCACCACAGGCCGTCGTTGACGAGCCGGTCCCCGCTGTCGGGTCCGTCCCCGGCAGGTCGGGATCCTGTTGCGTTACTTCCACCGTTCCCGGATGAACGGTGATCACTCTTGTGGCTGAAGCCGTCTGCGTCGTCGATCCGCTCCGCGTCGCGACGATAGCCGTGATCGGAAACCGGAGGTCCGCGTCCGTCTCGTTGTAGTAGGTGTGCGGCACGACGATACTCGTGGCCGTGGTTCCGTCCCCCAGGTCCCAGGTTACGGAGCTGAGCGTACCGGCCAGAGTCGTCGCGTCGACGCTGAGCTGCACCTCGAACGGCGCCGTTCCCTCATCGACATCGGAATCGACGGTACCTGGAATGCCGATGATAATCCGCACGTTGCTCTGCCCGGTTCCGCCACCGCCATCCTCGACCGAAGCTCCTTGAACGCGGATGGTGACCTGTGCCGCTCCGGGGTTGCCGTCCACGTCATACATGGTGAGCCGGGCGATGAACGTCCGCGTCTCACCGGCGGGAACCTCGTAGGTATGGCTCGCGTTCCGCGACGTACTGTTGACCGTCACGCCGTCGTCGATATCGAAGTCCCACTGCGTACGGCTCTCATCGATGTCGGCAGACGTCCGCTGCGCGTTACCCGTGAACACCACCGTCAGCGGCGAGGTACCTTCGGTCACCGAGATCTGGATGGTCACCTTCGGTCCCTCGGTCTCGCCGTTGTCTCCCGAGCCGTTCTGCTCCGAGCCGCCGCCGCTCAGGTCGGCCTCGACCCCCCAGGAGTAACGAGCGATCCCGTTACGCCCATACACCGCGTAGGCGACGTCTCCATCCCCGTCCACGTCCTCCAGCGTCTGCTCGTCGCTTGTGCTGCAGATGCCGCTGCAGCTCACGACGGCAGTCACCGTCACACCTGGAGGCAGCGTACCAAGTTCGGCATCGCTGAGGTCTTGACACCCCAGTTGCTCCCTGCTGTAACAGACGCCGTCCGCGGGGAAGAAGTCGTCGGGATCGTTGTCGAAACCGAACGAACCGTTACTCTCGATAATGAGGAACTCCCGCGTGCCCACCCCGGACTCCCATTTCAGCGTTGAACTCTCGATGCGAGGATCATTCACGGCAGCGGGCCATGTCCGAAAACCGTTGTCCAGCGCCTCTCGCGCGGCCAACACAGCCTCCTCCGCATTGATGCGCCCGTACGCGTAGCGAGTGCTGCGACCGGTGATGTTGTGGTAGGCTGCATCGCCCGGACTGGCGCGGTCGCTCGAGTGCTCCATGATGAGTCGCACATCCGTCGCTGTCAGCAGCGGGTTGGCCGATAGGATCAGCGCCACCACCCCGGCCGCCACCGGACAGGCCGCCGACGTGCCGGTGAAGGATTTCGTATAACGCCCATTGGGATCGAGCTCCGTCTCACCAAGACGGGAGACGCCGCCGACGTTGTACCCGTCGTCGACCGTGGTGAATTCCTCATCGTTATCGACTGTGGCCAACCCGGCTGTCTCGTCACCTCCCGGGGCGAGAATGTCGATCCCGGAACCGTAGTTGCTGTAAGTGGCCACCCGGTCGCTGATGGTGCTGGCGCCCACGCCGATCACGGTGTCCAGCATGGCCAACGATCTTCCCGTATCCAGTTTCTCGCCCGGCCCCGAGTTATCCCTTCCGTCACCCGAGGCAAACACCACGACCATACCCAGCGGATCGGCGTCGCCCTCTTCGTCCGGATCCCGACCCTCCTCGAACGCTGTCCTCAAAGCCTCGACGACAATGGAGGGGTTGGCTGTGTTCCACGGGTACCCCCAGCTGTTGATGTGCACACCGACGCCCTGCTGGCGCGCGAATGTATAGACACTGGCGATTTGCTGGTCGCTCAGATCCTCATCCAGTCCGCGAGAGACCGTGAAGCGGGAGAGATAGGCGACGCCGCGAACACCGGTGCCGTTGGCCCGGGCAACGGCGAGGCCTATGACGGCGGTGCCATGCCGATCGCCCGTCTGCTTCGGACGAGGGTTGTCAAAGTCCTCGTCGTTTGACGGGAGATAGGCATCCTGCCCGACGCCGATGTAGTTGCCTGAAAGGTCCTCGTGGTCAACATCGCACGCGTCGTCAAACATGCCGATCAGGACGTCTTGTCCCTCGGCGTAGACCCAGGCCCCCAACGCCGAGATGTCGGCGCCGGCAACGCCGCCGTGTTGCCCCGTGTTGTCCAAGTGCCATTGCTGAGTGAAATAGGGATCGGACGGGACGATCTGATGGCGGATCAACCGCCGGATGAAGTTCGGTTGGGCCCACACTGTTTGAGAATCGAAGGCGAGCGCCTCGGCCCGCAGCACTTCATCCTCGTCCTCATCGAGAGGCTTGATCAGATACACATCGTGCAACCCCTCGACAGGTTTGACCACCTCGACCCGGTAGGTTTTCCAGAACTCGCTGCGCTCATCCTCGCTCAGTCCGGGACGCAACTTGACGTTGATCGTACCGGTGGAGACGAGCGGCTCGTCGACGCCTTCCTGCCGATAGATCGGACGCACGTCGAGGATCGACGGGTCCTGCCTCAGGACCTTTCGGTGCTCCCGCGAAGTCTTCAGCACGCGGAGAAGCTTGATACGCGAGTGCTCCCGCCCTGGGCGGTCCTCCACGATACCGCGTCCGCGCGAGGCCAGACGTAGCTTGCCGGCGCGCACATCTTCCAGGCTCCCAAACGTTACGGCGTACTCGGTCTGCGAACGAATCAATGGGATTCGCTCACCGTCGGGGAGCACGAGGAACCGGCCTTCTGCATTGACCGACCCAGCCGTCACACAAACCAATAATCCGCCGGCGAGAAGCAGGCCTGACCAACGCCGGTTACCGGACGAAACGCCACAACCATTCATCGGAGGCTCACCTTCACGTAAAACCATCATGTCAACCGTTGCCTAGAACAAGTTCTATCCTGATGCAGCGTCCGAATCCCGAAGTCTACCGAAGATCCTTTGCCGTCGGATGCTACGAGATCACCGGAAGCGTTCTAAGTCAGCAAACCCGGCTTCACTCGGGTAGACGCCGTTGGCGGATCGATCCGGACGACGGCAAGCGGAAAACGATCTTTCGCAGCGAGACTATCCCCGTCGCCGGCAAGACAGCTGAGAACACCCGTCATCAACGCGCCCGGCCCGACCGCGATGAACCCGATCGGTCGACCGCATTGTTGGGAAACCTAAGTTACCTGTCAAGCGGAGCATACGCCGCGGCGGGGCGAGTCCGGCAGGCGTCTGGGATAGATGTGCTCGTTTTTTCCGGTCTCACGGGTTGGCCGCCCTTTCGACGTCCATCCAGACCTCGTACGCAGCCTGGTCAAACAGGACCCACCGCACGAGGTCGGGGGCTCCGTGCTTTGCAAGGCTACGTCGGACGGTATCCAGCGACACGCCGGCCGCCTCACGCAGTGGATACCCGTACACGCCGCAACTGATGGCGGGGAACGCAACGGAGCGGCAACCGTGCTCGCGGGCGAGCGTCAACGAGCACTCGTGGCAGGATGCGAGCATGTCCGCCTCGCCCCGGGCTCCTCCTCGCCAGATTGGGCCGACCGTGTGTATGACGAACCCGGCCGGTAAGCGGTAACCGCGCGTGATCTTTGCCTCACCCGTAGGACACCCGCCAAGCGTTCGGCATTCCGCGACCAGTTCGGGCCCGGCGGCCCGATGGATCGCACCGTCGACTCCACCGCCGCCCAGAAGGGAGGGGTTGGCTGCATTGACGATCGCATCGACCTCTTGCGTGGTGATGTCGCCGCGGACAATCTCGATTCGTCCCCCGTGTCCGGTCACGATCAATCTCCCAACTCGCTGCCCGACTCGCCCGGTCGGACACACTCGCACTTATCCGGGCGAATCAACACCGTGGCATCGACCAATCCACCCGTCTTGTGCTCGGCACAGGCGAGAATCAGATCGCCCGGCTCGTCCCGGTGCCGCCGCCGGTGGCATTCGTTGAACACCCGGCGGTCCGGAGCCGTTCCGATGGCCCACCAAAGCCTGTCATACGTTCCGCTTGGGTATCGGGCGGCAAAGCGGAGCCCATCCGTCCGGACGATCGTTTCGAGGTTCTCGCCGGTTGCGACAGCCGACAACGTTCGCCGCAGCAGGTCTCGCCACTGTCCAATGGTTCGATCGGGCACATCTCGCTCCGGGAAGACGTGCCGTCGCTCGAGCGTGAGGGCGGCCGTCACCTTCCACCCCCTGCCCACCGGGAAGGTGGCGAAGTACTTTCCGTCCCTCCGAAGGCGTTGATCGCGCTGCCTGGCGAGTTCACTCGCGTGGACGGTCCGTGCCTCACCCAACGTTGCGATGATCTTGCGGATGGTCAGCCACCTGGACACACCTTGTCTCCCACTCGCGCGATAACGAGTGTAGGCGCGGAGGAAACGCAGCCGTTCAGTCTGTGTCGCCAACCGGTGGAAGTAGTGGTCGAGCCGAGCCAACGCGTCAATGCTCCGACCGAATGAGACACGCCTGCCGCTCGTGCTCGCGCCGAGGACATCCACGAACATCGCCTCCCACGGGCCGCCCGCCGGGGTTCGGACGAGGATGTTCCCCGGGTGGGCGTCGCGGTGACGGAACCCCTGCTCGTGGGCGACGGCAAAGAGTCTTGCGGAAGCGTCGATGAGCGGGGCGGCAGCTAACCGGCGGCCACCGGGACCGGTGCATGCCACATGGCGTTCCCACGCCTTCGGCAAGGTGACGGCCCCGGGCGGACCCTCTGAAAGGAATACGGTTTTGCCTCCCGCCTCGCGCTTCCGCCCAACGCCCAGAGCGCGGACGACGGGAACCCGCCGGCGTTCCGCTTTGAGCGCAGCGTGCCATTCCC
This sequence comes from uncultured Phycisphaerales bacterium, assembly GCA_965371725.1. Taxonomy (GTDB): domain Bacteria; phylum Planctomycetota; class Phycisphaerae; order UBA1845; family UBA1845; genus CBDUZO01. Next base: position 6,467 of record CBDUZO010000037.1, on the reverse strand, counting down.
GCTTGGCTGCGGTTCCCAGAAGCCGGGCCTTGAGACCGGCCATCAAACTGCCCTGGTCGATGATTTTGGCGTAGACCGTATGGCGATCCAGATCGAGACGCCACACCTCTCGGTATCGTCCGAGCTTCACGCGCGTGGCACCGCGCTTCGTGGACAGGGCGAACCAGTTCGGCGCGCCCGGCCCGAGAAGTTGGTCACGCCACTTCTCGCGCACGAGCCATTCGGCCCCGCCGCTCGTCACGCGAGCGACACCCTCGTCGAAGGCCCCATTCGCGGGCACTTCACCGATCCGGTCTGTCGAGTGTGGGGACATCGTGAGCATCAGCCAGCCTGTTGGCGCCGAACCCGCACGCCCGGCGAATCCTACATCGCCCCACCCCCTTCGGCGGTCCGGGTGACGCGGTCCGGGCGTCGCGAGGGAATCATTCTACCTCCGACCGATCGTGCGGACCACGACCGCTCCGGTGGTCACGCTAACGTTGCAACCCCCAGTTCGTCATACGAAGGGATGGTTCACCGGCACGGACGCAGCCACCGGAGCTTGTCGAAACTTGCGTGTGGCCGTCCGCTGTTGGAGCCGTGACGCGGGTTCGACACATGTTGGGTTTCCTTTGTGCTTGACAGTCATAAGCCGTTTCACGCAACATGCCCGCATGCGAGCCAAGAACATACATTTTGTGACCGTGGTGTCCTTGATGGTTGCGGGATGTCAGCAACTCGTCAACGACCGGACCGATCGGCAGGTCTACCGGGCAATCGAGCAGCGTCAGCGCGATGCGCTCGGGATTACGTCGGACGTGCAAATCGGGCGGGAGGACGGCCGTTACTCCCGCAACCCTGAGATGTACGACTTCGTGCCGCATCCGATCGAGTCCGCAAGCCTCCCGCCGTCGTTTCACGTCTCACCGCCGGAGGAGGGACCGCAGGCGGCGGAGCCCAAGCCGCCGCCGGGTGACGAGCCTGTCGACGCCGAACCTGCGTCGGACGCTTCACCCGCCGTCGAGCCGGTCGAGGAATCGGATTGGGAGGCGGCGGGGGAGCGGGATGAAGAGTTGATCGCGGTGAGCATCTTCACGCCCGAGCAGGAGCGGGAGAAGGATGTCTTTGCCCTACCGGATGCGCTGGCTTATGCCGTGCGCCACGCCCGCAACCTTCAAAACGCCAAGGAGGATCTTTACCTGGCGGCGCTGGATCTGACACTCGAACGCCATCTTTGGACACCGCAGTTCGTCGCGTCGGTGCAGAGCATCTACACCGATGACCAGCAGACGCATGACCGTGCGATGTCCACGACAGCCTCGGTGGCGGTGACACAGAGTCTTCCCTACGGCGGCGAGATCACCGCTCGAGTCATCAGCGCGCTCGTGCGCGATCTTGGCGAACATGTCACGTCCGGCGAATCGGGAACGATGATCATCGAGGCCGGTATCCCGCTTTTCCGCGGTGCCGGACGGGTCGCTTACGAGTCACGTTACGTGGCGGAACGCCGGATGATCTACGCCGTGCGAACGTACGAGCGGTTTCGCAGATCGTTCCTCGTTCATGTCGCCGGAACACACTTCGACCTTCAGCAGTCTCGCGCCCGGATCGCCAACGCCCACAAGAGCTATCTGAGCAGATTGCAGGATTGGCGGAAGGCGGAGTTCATCAAACGCGTGGGGCAGAGCGACACCGTCTTCGATGCGTCGCGAGCGCGGTCAAGCTTGCGCAGCGCCGAAACGAGCCTTGTCAGTGCCAAAGAGCAATACGCCTCCGCGCTCGATCAGTTCAAGATCTTCATCGGGATGCCGGTGGACACGCTGCTTGACGTTGTTTCCCAGGAGGAGGACCAGGCCGGCAAAGCCGTCGAGTCGCTGCTTCCCAACGTGGACGAGCGGACAGCCGTGCAGGTCGCGCTTGCACACCGGTTGGATTTGCTCGACAGCCTTGATGGCATCGACGACACGAAACGGGGTGTTGTCATCGCCAAAAACGCCATTCTGCCCGATCTCGATGCGACAGGGAGCGTGACGTTCGACAGCGATCCGAGCCATCGAAGTTCACTCAACTACAACTCGGAGCGGGCCACGTGGCAGGCGGGGATCTCGCTTCAGATGGATGATCGCAAGACAGAGCGTAACGCGTATCGGGCCGCGATGATCAGCCTGCGACGGGCTGAGCGGGAACATGAACGCTTCGTGGACTCCGTCAGAGCGGACGTTCGCCGCGCCCTCCGCCGTATCGATCAACAGGCCGACCTGCGGGCGATCCAGACGCTCAACGTCGAGGAGAACGTCTTGCGTCGCGAAGCCGCCCAGGCTCAGTTCGACCTGGGCATGGTGAGCAACCAGGACGTCGTCGATGCGGAGAACGATCTGCTCGCCGCCCGGAATGGGCTGGCGGGCGCGGTTGCCGATTATCGTGTGGCGATCCTCGAGTTCCGCCTGAGCACAGGAACGCTTCGCGTCGCGGACGACGGTCGCTGGCTCGAACCTGGCCTCGTCCCGGACCGTGCCCCGGACACGGACTGATGACGGCCCGAGACCTACTCTGAATATAACTTCCGACTGCTTCGGAAGTTGTGACAAACGATGAGTTGTGATAGATTGTATCAGGGGCAGGACGGTTGGACCGTAACGGCAATTCAACCCAACACGAGTTCCATGCCAAGAAAGAGAAAGGAAGGGACGCGATGACCTCCGCAACCTCGGGCACGTCGGAGAAAGCGAAGCTCGGTGCGGGGCCAGGCCCGTCGCCGGCCCACGTGGCAAAGACCCGGGGCCGGCGGACGACCGTGATCGTACTGGCCGCCGTCGCCGTGGTGGCGGTCGCCGCGGTTGTCTGGGCTGCGACCGCTCGGTTACGCACGGACGAGCGGGTGGCCGGCGTCGATAGGTACATCGTTCAGCCTGCCTCGTTCATGGTCGAGCTCAGGGAAAAGGGCGAGCTCAAGGCCGCCAGCTCGGTCGACATCAAATCCGAGGTCGAAGGTCGTGCCACCATCATCAGCATCGTCGACGAAGGCACCTTCGTTCAGGAGGGTGACCTGCTCGTCGAGCTCGCCAGCGACCAGCTCGACGATCGCATCCAACAGCAGGAACTCAAAGAGGCTTCGGCGGTAACGGCTTTTGAGGCGGCCAAGACCGACCTCGATATCCAGCGAGACCGAAACGTCAGCGACATCCTGAAGGGCGAGCTCAAGGTCGAACTCAAGCGGCTGGAGCTCGATAAGTACGAGGGTACGGAGGAGGTCCAGGGTGTGTGGGGCCAGAGCCTCCGAGACGCCGAGATCGCCATCGATCAGGCCGAGATTATGTTGGAGCGGCGCAGAGAGGATCATAAGGACTCCCAGCAGCTGTTTGAAAGGGATTTTATCACCGAGACCAAGCTGTCCGAGAGCTACATCCAGTTCAGAAGCGCCGAGTGGGCTCTGGAAAAAGCAAGGCAGGCAAAGGTCGTGCTCGAAACATACACCCATATCGCCGAGCTTCGCCAGCGGCAATCCGATCTTGAGGAGGGCGTCAAGGAGCTCGAGCGCATCAAGAAGAACGCCGCGTCGGAGGAAGCCAGGAAAACCCGCAACCTCGAGGGCAAGGACAAGGAGCTCGAAATCACGCGGGCCCAACTCGCCAAACTGCGCGATCAGAAGGAAAAGAGCAGGATCACCGCCTCAGCCCCCGGCTTCGTCGTCTATTACTCGGAGTCCTGGCGGTGGGGCAGCGACGACCAGATCAAGGAGGGCGCAACCGTGCATGAGCGACAGGTGCTCATGCAGCTTCCCGATACGTCGCAGATGCTCGTCATCGTGCGTATCCACGAAGCCAAAACCGACAAGATTCGGGTCGGCCAGGAGGTTGTTATCGAGGTCGAGGGCATTCCCGGTGAGCAGTTCACGGGCAAGGTTACGAAGATCGCCGTCCTCGCGGACACCCAGAATCGCTGGCTCAACCCTGAACTGAAGGAGTACGAGACCGAGATCACCCTTGACCCAACCAAGGTCTCGCTCAAACCCGGCGTTACGGCTCACGCGAGAATCCTCGTGCAGGAGGTCACGGACAAACTGGCGGTCCCGGTGCAGTCGATCTTCACCAAAGCCGGTCAACGATACGTGTTCCGAGACGACGGTTCCAAGATCGAGCCCGTTCCCCTTCACATAGGCGCGATTGGGACGGAGTTTGCCGAGGTGGCGGATGGACTGGCCCAGGGCGATCGGGTCCTTCTGGCGTTCTCAGAGGATCACACGCGTCTGATCCCGGACATCCCGGCCGCAGCCCGACCGGGTGCTCCGCCGCGCGGTGCCAGAGTAACGTCGCAAGGAAAGCCGCAAGCCGCCGACGGTGAGGGGGCGCCACGCAAGCCGAAGGTCCGCAAGATCGGCCAGGCCCCCGGTAAGCCAGGGAGCGAGCGCCCTCGGCCAAGCGCTACCAAGGCCTCGCCGCAACCCAAACAAGAGTCGTAAAGGCGCTTCAGCCCGTGGCAATCGCACTCGTCCAAGACCTATGGAAGACCTACGGTAAACCCGGCACCGACGTGCGCGTCGACGCGTTGTGCGGTGTGGACATCGAGTTCATTGAAGGTGAGCTCGTTGCCATCGTGGGCCAGAGCGGTTCGGGGAAGAGCACGCTGATGAACCTGCTTGGCTGCCTCGACCGTCCCACCGCCGGGCGGTACTTCCTCGGTGACGTCGATGTGTCGCGACTTGACGATGATCAACTCTCCGACATCCGTAGCCAACGCATCGGGTTCGTTTTCCAGAACTTCAACCTTATCCCGCAATTGACCGTCCTTGAGAACCTCGAGGTGCCGCTCTTTTACCAGGGTGCGCCCGCTCGGGCTCGTCGTGAGACCGCTGCGCGCATGGCGGAGCTGGTAGGCCTCACCCCGCGCGCCTCGCACCGTCCCACCGAATTGTCCGGCGGAGAGCAGCAGCGTGCCGCCATCGCCCGAGCCCTGGTCAACGACCCGCTGATCATCCTGGCTGACGAACCGACCGGGAACCTCGACTCCGCCACCGGCGAGAATATCCTCGAGATATTCGAGAGGCTGCACGAGCAGGGCAAGACCATTATCATGGTGACCCACGAGCAGAGCATCGCGGATCGGTGCGATCGCATCATCACGCTTCGGGACGGCCAGGTTCAGAGTGAGGTGCGTAACGGTGACGCCAAAGCATTGGCTGCTACCACGCCGACATCTCAGCGAGCTCCGTAGAATTCTCCATTCGGCGATGCAGTGTCTTCCGCAGATGGCCGTCGTTCCCGCCCGTGTACCCCTCCCCTGGGCTCTCAACCGCGCCCGATTTCGCTACTGGTGCAGTTATTTTTCTGGCGGTAGCGTGGGTTAATGACCGTAAGCTATTGTCACCAAGCGACTTACGCGTATTCCGGCCAAGTCGAGCACGCCTAAAGGTTTTCCTAGATTTCCCGAAGCTTTGGCTAACGTTTTGCCGATTCTACGCATATTCGCGTACTTACCTATCCTACCTATTCGCTCTAGCGTTCCGGGGCAGACGTGATTTGAGGGGCACGATCAGCAAAGGCTCGTTTTTGGGATGTGTTTGAGCGCACCCGCCTGAAGGAGGCCAGCAATGCCGAGGAAGGAAATGTCGGTGGAAAGAATGTGGAAGAGTTACCTTACCAAGCATTCAATCGACCTGCGGAATCGATTGGTGATCCACTACAGCCCGTTGGTTCACACCCACGCGGCACGGTTGTCCCGCAGGCTACCCGCGCAGGTCTCCTACGACGAGATATGCAGCGCGGCGTTTGACGGTCTGATCGAAGCCATTGAGGCGTATGATCCGGATCGCAAGGCGAAGTTCGAGACGTTCTGCCAGCAACGCATCTCGGGCGCCGTGATGGACTGGCTTCGAAGTCTCGACCCGCAGAGCCGAACCGTGCGGACCTTCGAGAAGCGACGCATGATGGCCAGGGAGGCGCTCGGGTCTGATCTGGAATTCACTCCCACCCAGGCCGACTTGGCCAAACGGCTCGACATGAGCCTTGACCGGTACGATTATCTTTCTCGCCTGTCACAACTGGGGAAGGAAATCCACTTCAGCGCAATGGAGCCTCCCGACGAGCACCGCGACGATGCCTCCTCCCACACATGGGACATCCGTGACACGAAGGGAGAGGACCCGGCTGTCCAGGTCTCCCGCCGTCTGCTGACCGAGCACCTTACGCAGGGCCTCGCCCGCGAGGAGCGGCTGGTCGTTGTCCTTTACTACTACGAGGAAATGACGATGGCGGAGATCGGGGCCGTCCTGAACCTGTCGGAGTCGCGGGTCAGCCAGATTCACAAAGAGATTCTCCAACGCCTTAGACATCGCTTCATGGACAGACCCCGCGAGGAGCTTGTGGCCTAGAACAAAGTCTGTTTTTGCGTAGCGACCGACCCCCCTCTTTCCTCCCATGTCAAGGGGGGATCGAACGCAGGGCAATCGCATCTAAATCACCCGCCTGGCGGCGTTGACTCAGTACCCCTCG
>CBDUZO010000036.1:0-37887 GCA_965371725.1 uncultured Phycisphaerales bacterium | reverse complement strand
GATGTCCTTGTCTTTCAAGGGGTTACGTCAGTAACTTTTTGGGAGGAGAACCTCTAATGATGATGAAACTGGAGCAATTCGACTACACCGGCGCTACGGCCATCGCGGTCGTGATGCTCATGGCATCGTTTGTACTTCTGCTGGCGATCAACCTTCTGCAATGGTGGAGCGGGCAACGACACTCCGGCTTGCAATCGTGAGGACCCATCCGTGAAGCGAACGGTCTTTTCAAGCATTGGGCAAACCGCCAACCCGCTGGATCGGGCAACGACGGAGCCGGTTCTGGTGCGATTCCTGCTTACCGCCGTCGCCTTGCTTTTCATCGGGTTGTTCCTGATCGCGCCGTTGGCGGCCGTATTCGCGCAGGCTTTCGCGGACGGCGTTGCCGTCTATTGGGCGTCTTTGCACGACACCGATACGCTGGCCAGCATACGCTTGACGCTGCTGACCGCCGCGATCGCTGTTCCCCTAAACGTCGTTTTCGGTGTGGCCGCCTCCTGGGCGATCGCCAAGTTCGAGTTCCTAGGCAAGAGCCTCTTGACCACGCTGATCGATCTACCCTTTGCCGTTTCCCCGGTGATTTCCGGACTGATCTACGTGCTGTTCTTCGGTCTTCACGGATACCTGGGGCCGTGGCTTGCTGCCCATGACATCCAGATCATTTTTGCCGTGCCTGGCATTGTCTTGGCCACCATGTTCGTCACCTTTCCGTTCGTCGCCCGCGAGCTGATACCGCTCATGCAAGCTCAAGGCACGGAGGAAGAGGAGGCCGCGCTGTCGCTTGGAGCCGGCGGGTGGCAAACCTTTCTTCGAGTGACCTTGCCCAACATCAAGTGGGGATTGCTCTACGGCGTGATTCTGTGCAACGCGAGAGCGATGGGTGAGTTCGGAGCCGTCTCCGTGATTTCCGGTCACATTCGCGGGCTGACCAACACCATGCCTCTGCACGTAGAGATTCTGTACAACGAATACAACTTCGTCGGTGCCTTTTCCGTAGCCTCGTTGCTGACGTTCGTCGCCTTGATCACGCTCGTTCTGAAGAGCTTCGCCGAATGGAAGTTCAAACAGGAGTTGCACACAACCTAATGTCGTTTCCAGATAAGGTAATGGTGTTTCTTCCTCCCCTCCTTGACAAGGAGGGGTTTGGGGAGGTTCTTCTCCGTCTGCATGAACCCCCCTCACTCCCCCCTTGGTAAGGGGGGATGAAAGCGGAACAACCCTTGTTGAAACGGCACTAGCAGGAGGAGAGACGGCCGGCATGAGCATTGAAGTTCAGCATATCAGCAAACACTTCGGGACTTTCGCCGCATTGAGGGACGTCAGCCTCAACGTGGCGACCGGTGAGCTGGTTGCGTTGCTGGGACCCTCCGGGTCGGGAAAGACCACGCTTCTTCGGATTATTAGCGGACTCGAGATACCCGACCGGGGAAGTGGTCAGATTCTCCTTCATGAGGAGGATGTGACCGGCCAACACGTGGGTACGCGGCGCGTGGGCTTCGTCTTCCAACACTACGCACTGTTCCGGCACATGACGGTCTTCAAGAACGTCGCCTTCGGGCTTGAAGTACGCCCTCGGAAGCTGCGTCCTACCAAACATCAGATCCGTGAGAAAGTCTACGAACTGCTCAAGCTTGTGCAACTGGATTGGCTGGCGGACCGCTACCCAGCGCAACTTTCGGGAGGCCAGCGCCAGCGCATTGCATTGGCCCGCGCCCTGGCTATTGAGCCGAAGGTGCTGTTGTTGGACGAACCGTTCGGTGCCCTGGACGCCAAAACACGCCAAGAACTGCGAAGGTGGCTTCGCCGCCTGCATACCGAGCTGCACGTGACCAGTGTTCTCGTGACTCATGACCAGGAAGAGGCGCTCGAAGTCGCCGATCGGGTGGTGATCACAAACGCCGGGCGAATCGAACAAATCGGTACGCCGGAGGAGGTGTTCCATCATCCGGCCAATGAGTTTGTTATGAAGTTCGTGGGGCACGTGAACGTTTTCCATGGGCGGGTGGAAGGTGACAGGGCGTTCCTCGGTCCGCTTGAAGTCGAATACTCCGGTCAACGCCACGCGACCACGAAGCCGGCCCGGGGGCTGGTGCGCCCCTACGATCTTGATATTGAAACGCAGGCCAACGACAAGCCGGGGTTTCATGCCACAGTTCGTCACATCAATGCCGCCGGGCCGCAAGTCAAGATCGACCTGGCGACTGACTTCGGGGAACCGGTCCACGTAGAGCTTCCTCATGAACGGTTCCAGGCCTTAGGGTTATCCGTCGGTAAGACGGTGTTCGTCAGTCCGCGCGAGATCAATGTGTTCGTGGATGACGAGCGGAAACAGTGACTCACTTTTCCAGACGAATGAGGAGCGGCCAATTGGCTGACATGCGGGTCACTCGCCACCGCCGAGTGGCGATCTTGGCCGGTGCGTTCCTGTTCATCGCCAGTCCCGGATCACCGGCACAAGCAGGCCGGCATGCCCAACCCCAGCCGGTGCCAATGGGGCCCGAAGCCGCACCGCCGCCAGAGAAAAAGGATGAATCAAAGAAGTCGGCGCCGTACAAGTCCAAGGCCTGGGGAGTCCGGCTCGAGACCGAGCTGCCGGGTTATGTCAAAACCCTGAACGAGTTCGGGGTCGCCGGCCTCGAAGATCTGGATTGGCTGGAGTTCGGGCTTGAGCACCGTACGCGATTCGAGTACCGCTCCGACTCTCGGCGCCCTGATCTGTTGGACGACGAGCAGTTCCTGCTGCGATCTCGGGTTTACATCGGTGTTCGGGACATCCTGGACCCACTTCGCTTCGCCGTCGAGTTCCAGGACTCCCGGCAATTCCACAGCGACTTCCCGGACCGGAACCGGGATGCAAACGAAACCGAATTCATTCAGGCCTTTGCTGAGCTGTATTTCGACGACGCCCTCGGTGATGGTTACCCACTTCAGTTTCGGATGGGGCGGATGTCGCTCGAGTACGTCGATCGCCGGCTGCTAGCGCGCAACCGTTGGCGCAACACAACGAACGCTTTTGACGGGTTTCGGCTTCGCCTCGGACGGCCCAACGCCGATTGGCAATTCGACGTCTTCGCGGTTCAGCCGGTGGAGCGCCGCATGGCTTCTCGCGACCGTGCCGACGAGGAGCGCTGGTTCTACGGTTTGGTTGGCGCGTGGCGACGCTGGTCTCAATTCATCACCCTGGAGCCCTACTACTTCGTCCTCGACGAGGACCGGAAGGGTCGTGAGCGCGGCGACCGCGAGATCCACACGCTCGGCCTGCACGTTTTCGGCCCGATCGGCGGTACACAGTTCGACTACGATTTCGACACGGCATTCCAGTTCGGAGACGACGGTGAACGAAAACAGCGGGCGTTCGCTGTTTACGGAGAAGTCGGCTATACGTTCCAACATGCTTGGAGGCCGCGTGTCGGCGCCTCGTTTGCCTACGCAAGTGGTGATCGCGATCCTGACGACGGGCTCAGCGAACGTTTCGATCGGCTGTTCCAGTCCACGCATTGTCCGTCGACTTCGGACCTGTTCAGTTGGCAGAACATCATCAGTCCGAAGATCCGGTTGACGCTTCGTCCCACATCCAAGTTGCGCCTGGATACGTCCTACGGAGCTTACTGGTTGGCCAGCGACAACGACGCCTGGGTCCTCCCGGGTCGGCGTGATCCGAGCGGCGACAGCGGTGACTTTGTCGGGCAGGAAGTCGAGTTACGCATGCGATACAGAATTGACCCACGTGTGGAATTGGAGGTGGGCTACTCGCACCTTTTCCCCGGAACCTTCTTCCGGAACACAGGCCCGGCCAACGATGGCGATTTCTTCTACGTTCAGACGACGGTTCGTTTTTGATCGGAGTGACGAAACCGTGGCAGTAGAGCATTTGGAGCCTGTCGCAACAATGTACTTCCCAGCGTGTGGCGAGACAAAGGTCGGTATAAAGACGACAGCCATAACGGTGGAGCCGGCACCTCCCCCGTGCCCAAGGAACTGATTGATCGCAGAATCGCTCTACGGGACGGTAGGACAAGTGATGGCGGAGTTGGCCTATCTTGGATACCAGACCAACTTGATGGTGTACGGCCCGGGTGGCTATCGGTTTTCCGATTACCTGAGATTGGGCATACCCTTGAATCCGCTGGTCGGCCTTGTGACAATCCTGATCGCTCCGATCGTCTGCCCCTTTGATCGGCGCCACGGTGGACTCGGCGGACAGTGTTCAACGACAGGGAACACGCCGGGCCATTGGCCCAGGAGGCACTTTCTCACCTGTTAACCAACCCCGCAGTACGGTCCGAAGCTGGCGGAACCCTCTGACCCCGCCAGGCTGCGCGGCCGGATCAGGCCTTGCGGGGGATGATCTTGGCGCCGAGAATGACCGAACGCCCGGAGGAAGCGATGAATCCGGGGGCGCGTTCTCGGTACGATGTTCGGTCGGCTACTGGCTGCAAATCGACCACGGGCCCCCGGGAATGTTGCTCAGCCCCGACGTTTGGATGGTGGCATACCGGTCTTAGAGGATACTTGGTGTGCTTCGCGTGTTGAAGGCCGGTCGAACGTTTAACCATTGCCTGAGGGAGTACTCGCCGTGAACGAAGCGCAATACCTTGAGATCGTGAAGGCCGCAAAGCCGCTCCTTGACCAAATTCATCTCAACATCTGCCTGTGCGACCGACAAGGAAAGATTCTCTACGTCAATCCTCATGCCGCCGAGAGCATCAAGGCATTGGGAGGGCTTGTCGGTTTTTCCGAGATTAATACCGGCTATGACGTCATCGGCAGCAACATGGAGAAGTGGCACCGGCTCAAGGGTTTCACTCGTGCCATGGAAGAACGAAAAGGACAGTGGGGAACCTGGCGTATTAAAGGAGTGAGATGGCGTTCGCGCTCCGATTGTGTGCGTGATGACGATGGGAACGTGATCGGGTACCTTGGCACCTGGGAAGAGTTGGACCAAGGTCCCTCTCCGGATGATAAGACCGAGGAGACCTATTTGACACCACCGTACCAAGGCGATTGAGACACGCTGGTGCCGTTTCAACAAAGGTTGTTCCGCTTTCTTCCCCCCTTACCAAGGGGGGAGTGAGGGGGGTTCATGCAGACGGAGAAGAACCTCCCCCAACCCCTCCTTGTCAAGGAGGGGAGGAAGAAACACCATTATCTTTCTGGAAACGGCACTAGGTTTTCCCTGACGCGAAACGAGGAGCGGACCATGCCAGAATCACGTAACTGTAAGCTTTCAGTGTTTTTGTTGACGCAGGTGCTCGATCGGCTACATCATCCAGTTCTTCTGCTCGATTCCGAGGGCGCGATTGCCTATTTGAATCAGGCCATGCTCAACTACGTCGAGAAGGTGACGTCAACAGGATGGGAACGAGACAAGGTCATCGGCATGGACTTGGTTAAGGTCCATCCGCCAGACGTGCGCGGTCGGATGAAGGACCGCGTTGCTGCCGTTCTTTCGGGCCAACGCCTGCCACCGCGCTTCAATACCGTAGGCGAAACCATGTTCATGACGTACGATACCGCCCTTTCAAACGAGAACGGAGATGTCGTGGGTTTGCTCATGGAGAAAATTCCGGTGAATATTGTATCTGATAGGGTTCCTTCAGGTGGCGGCACGAAGGCAGGAGGAGAGGGTAAACCGCCGCGAGGGTAAGCGGGTAGACTCTCGACGATATGGCCGCGTAGAAGGTTGATGAGCCCACCCGAGAGATGGTCGAACCATGGTTGTGGATTTCATTGTCGGTCTGGCAGCGCTCCTTCAATACACGGCGGCGATTCTGGCTCTGCGGGTGCTGCGCATCACGGGGAGAGAACTGGCCTGGCTGCTGATAAGCGCAGTCGTCTTCCTTCAGGCGGTCCGTCGAAGCGTAGTCCTGTATCGCTCCCTGTCGCACGACGTGGTCCATCCACCGGATCTGGCTGCGGAATGTGTGGCCCTGCTCATCTCCGTCCTCATGTTGGTGGGCGTGATACGTATCGGCCCCTTCTTCCTGTCCATCCTCCAGTCCAGAGAGGAGTTGCGGAAACGATCGCACGACCTTGCTGGACGGGTAAAGGAGTTAAACTGCCTGTACAAGATGAGTAGCCTCACCGAGCAACCGAACGTTTCCTTGGACCAAGTCGTTCAGGGCACCGTAGACCTCATCCCCCCTGCGTACCGGTATCCCGAGACGACCTGCGCGCGGATCATCCTGGAAGGGCAAGTCTTCGACACAGCCAACTGGGAGGAGACCCCGCGGAAGCTGGACTGCGACATCGTGGTGCGCGGCGAGCGGGTCGGCACCCTGGAGGTCTGCTACCGAGAGGAGAAGCCGGAAGGCGACGAGGAGTTGTTCCCGAGGGAGGAACGGGACCTGATCCGTGCAATCGCCGAAAGGTTGGGAAGAATCATCGAGCGCACGCGGGCTGAGGAGGACCGGGAGGCTCTGCGGGAGCAACTGCACCAGGCTAACAAGATGGAAGCCGTCGGGCAGTTGGGTGCCGGCGTGGCCCACGAGTTCTCGAATTTGCTCACCGTTATCCGTGGCCATACGGATCGCGCGGGCGTCATGCTGCCTGACGAGAATCGCACCCGCAAGGAACTCGAGTTCATTCAAGAGGCGACTCACGAGGCTGCAGATCTCACGCGGTCCCTCCTGACCTTCAGTCGGAAGCTCCCGACCAAAAAGAAGCCGGTCGATCTGTGCGTCGTTATCCAGGAATCGGAGCGGCTACTCCGCCGTACGCTTCCGGCCGCCATCGAACTTGTCGTGGATGCGGCATGCGAGTCGCCGCTCTGGGTGAATGCCGACCGGACCCAGGTGCGTCAGGTTATCCTGAACCTGGCGATCAACGCCCGCGACGCCATGCCGGACGGCGGTACCTTGTGGGTCTCTCTCTCGTCGACGATCGAATCAGACATAAGTGATCTTCCGGAAGCCCCGGGTTCGGGCGGATCGTTCGCTCGTTTGGTGGTCGCCGATACCGGTGTGGGGATGTCGCCGGAAGTCCAGACTCACATCTTTGAGCCCTTTTACACGACGAAAACTCGTGGCCAGGGCACAGGGCTGGGACTGTCGATCGTTCACGGTATTGTCCAGGACCATGGAGGGCACATCGAAGTCCGATCCACGGTTGGTACGGGGACCACATTCACTGTTGTATTGCCCTGTATCCGGTCCGGCGCAGTTGCTGAACCGGTCACGTCCGCGACCATCACTCCCAAGGGAAAGGGGGAGCTGATATTGCTGGCCGAGGACGATCAGCATGTGCGTGGTATCATCGCATCAACCTTGGAATCTCTCGGCTACGACGTGGTCCTTGCTAATGATGGGCCTACAGCTCTTGTAGTATTCGCGCACTACGGCAACGAGATTCAGCTACTCATTCTGGACGCAGACCTCCCCGCGCGAAGTGGGCCTGACTGTCTTCGAGAGCTTCGCGAGAACGGAGTGAAGACGCCTGCGATTGTCATTACAGGGAACGTCGACCTTGATTTCAGTACGTTGGACGATAAGACGGTCTTGCTCCGCAAACCGTTCGGAATGCCTGAACTTGCCGACACCGTGTCCGAGGTGCTCGAAACGGACGATGGGCGGGGGACACGGTCGTGACAACTCCGATTTCCATTTTGCTCGTCGATGACCACGCTATGGTGCGTCGGCTGCTCGGCAGACGGTTGGAGGCCGAACCGGACATGACGGTCGTGGCCATGGTGGGCAACGCCGACGAGGCAATCACCGAGGCCATTCGGCTGAAACCGAACATTATTCTGATGGACATCGAAATGCCGGGGTTAAGCTGTTTCGAGGCTGCTGCGACAATTCGCCGGCAGTGTCCCGATTCTCGCATCATCTTTCTCAGCGCCTTCTTCCACGATCGATACATCGAACAGGCGATGGCCGTGCAAGCGTGGGGCTACATCACGAAGAGCGAGCCGGAGGATTCGGTCCTCAGCGCAGTCCGCAAGGTGTCCGCGGGAATTGCGTACTTCTCACCTGAAGTGAAAGCCCGAATCGTGGTCGACTCCCATGGGGCGCGACTTGCCTCCCAGGGGAGATCCCGTGTCTCTACCCTCACAGAGCGGGAAATGGAGGTCCTGCGATACCTCGCCCGGGGAATGGCCAAAAAGGAAATCGCACACACCATGCATATTGCCGTGAACACGGTCAACCGGCACACGACAAGCCTTATGTCCAAGCTCGACATCCACGACCGCGTTGAGTTGGCCCGGTACGCGATTCGCGAAGGACTCGCCGAGGCATAAGCGGGGTACTCTGCGATCCTCGGCGGAATGTCTATCACTTCAGCCGGCACCATCGCTTCTTGCTGCCGACATCGGAAGCCGCCGTCGCAGACTTGGTGCACCTTTCTCGACAATCATCTGACCGACATCGTCGCGGTTGACTTCTTCACGGTTCCGACCGCCACGTTTCGCATCCTGTATTGCTTCGTCGCGCTCCGTCACCACCGCCGAACGATCGCTCACTTTAACGTCACGGCTCATCCGACTGCGCGGTGGACCGCTCAGCAAGTCATTGACGCCTTTCCCTACGACGAATCGCCACGCTTTCTCATCCGGGATTGTGATGCCATCTACGGCAACTCCTTCCGACAGACGCGCTGCGTAGGCGACCGCCACTTCCCGCGCCTCCCTGCACCCAATGTGTGCGCGGACACGGTTCTTCTCAACGCCCTCAGTCCCAAGCGGACAAGGGCGGCCCTATTCATGGCGTGCCGTCCATGGCGCAAAGCTCGGTGGACCAACACACCTGGCGCAAGGATGGCGTTCTCAGGATGGACAAGAGGTCCGACAGGCCGTCAGCCGCCGGTTCACGACACGAACGTCACTGATTGACCACGATCGGCAGGGCGCCGTCAAGCTCCTGGACTCGCGGCAGCAGTTCGAGCCCCTCACGCCCCGACGTGGTGTCGCGCGTGTTGTTGAGGTCCATCAGCAGAACATCGAACTCTCGCGCGTCAAGCTCCGCGACGATGCCCGCAGGCGTCATGACCTCGACGACGCGGTAGCCCTCCGGCTTGAGCAACAGCCGCAAGGCCTTGAGGACGTCCGGCTGATCGTCCGCGATCAAGATGCGAGGGGGTGATGTTCCGCTCTTTGACATACCAAACGACATCAATTGCCCATAGCAGTGTACAGCAGTAATCAGAACCGCGCCCGTCAGGAAGCGGCTGGTTCGACGCAAAGCCCGCCCCTCCCTTACGGTCGGGGTTCGGATAAGAGGCCATCTCCTTGAGGCACTACACTGGCCGTCTAGAGCAGTCTCAATCCAAGTGTAGCGCCGCCCCTCGTGGGGGGCGCCCGATAGCCCTTGACGCCGGGCGCCGGGGACAAGCCCCGGCGCTACATGTCGAGTGAAAGCAATCTAACCCTCGACGCTTTTTTCAAGCTCCGCCAACTCCGCATCACGCCGGTGATACCCGGTCTCCTCGATCAGTGCTCGGGCCTTGGCGAGTTCATCTTTGGCATCGTTGGGCTTCTTCTCCGCCAGCGCAAGTCGCGCCCTGCCCAAATGGCAGTCGGTGGCGTGCAACTTCATGTGCCCCTGCGGGTCGCGCGTTGCGATGTCCATCGCCTCATTCAGTGCGGCCCGGGCCTCGGGATGATCACCTATGAACAGGTACAACTCTGCCCGGGCGAGCAGGCCGCGAGGGAGATGGTCCTGCGTCCCCGCCTCACGCAGGCCGTCCACCGCCAGATCGATGTGTGCCCACGCCTTCTTGTGGGCGTCCGTCCCTTCCGCCTGGGCCGCGAGCAGATGCGCCCGGCCGAGTGAAACGTGGTCAAGGGCGATGTCAAGGAGAAACTTCTGCTTTGTTGCCCATTCCAAGGTCTGCGTCGCACGATTGATCACCTCTTGATGATCGCCCCGGCCCAGTAGCAGGTCGCAGTATTGATAGCCTCGCAGTGAGTAGAGCAGTGGATACTGCGGCTGGCGATCTTTCTGCGTCAGCTCGGCCTCCTGAAACAGCGCCTGGGCGTCCGGGACTTGCCCAGCCTGATGAAGCGCATTGGCGAACGTCGTCCGATTGACAATTCGCATGAACGCATCACCGCTCCTGTCGGCGAAACCGACGCCCTGCTTCGCGGCGTCAATCGCCTCTGGGATTCGGCCAAGCGTCAAGTAGAGCTCGCTGACATTCCCCGAGTACCTCGCGGCGTTGTTCCAGTCCTGTTGTTCGACCACGGCCTCAAACGCGGCCCTCATCGGCTCCACGGCCTCCGTCAGACGACCGATCGCCCGCAGACAGAAGCCCGCTTCGTTGAGGATGAAGCCCTGAGCCGCCTCGCTCAGCGACGCCACCGGCGTCCGCCGGGGCTCCTCGAACAGCCCCGCCAGTGCGCTTAGGTCAGCGCCAAATGCCCCGAGCTTCGCCGTGTTGAAAAACTCCCGCCCCCTCTGAATCCGCCGTCGGTACACCTCTTCGAACGCCTCCTGATACCGACCCGCAGCGCAGCCGTGGAGGACCGCCGCGTACAACGTGGCCATCTCCTCCGCCGTGTCGGGCAGATCCTTCTTGCAGCCATCGCCTTTCAAGTATTCGTACAGCCGCTCGTGTCCTGCGCGCCACGCCTCGGGATACTCCTTCTCCAAACGCTCGGCGAAGTGTTCCCGCACCAGCGGGTGTGCATCGAGCGTGCCCGGAGCTTCGTCGTCGGCCTTCGCCAGGAGGCCCGCCTCGCGGAGGTTTGATAGCGCGATGTTCCAGTCGGCGTCGCGGATTCCCGCCAGACCCGCGGTCAGATCGGCGATCGGCTCACCGCCGCGCAGCGCCGCGATGCAGCCGGGCTCAGCAGGCCGATTGAACAGCCCGAGCATCCGCACGATCGAAAGCTCCGCCTCGCGCCCGTGCTCGGTGAACCACTTCTCGTAGGATTCCATCACGCTCCGCGTGTGGCCGCCCTGCACCTTATCCGCATCGACAAGGCTGATCTCCGTGCGTCTGCGGATGTCGCCGCCGCAGGCCTTGACGAGAAAAGTCCCCAGTAGCGTCAGCGCCAGCGCATGGTTGCCGAACTCCTTCGACGCTTCCTTCATCTCCGCCACTGACCCGTCGACGCCGAGTTTCTTGAGCAGTTCCGCCCCCGCCTCATTCGGCAGGTCTTCGAGGTTCTTCTGCGATGCCCCCGCACCCTCAAACTGATCGAGGTCCGTCACATGCTCGCGCGTCGTCACCACACACAAACCCGGATTCCGCGCCGCCAACTCGCGGAGCAATGCCTGCAACCCCGGATCGGTCACGCGTCCCGCATTGGGCCCCGGCGGGAACTGCAGCGGCTCCATCCCGTCGAGGATCAGCAGCGTGCGTTCCTTTCGTACGAGTTCCGCCAGCCGCTCGCCCCTGGCCCATGCCGAGCCCTTTATCGGATCGGGATCGCCGAACCACGCCAGCGCCGTAGCGAAGAATGTATCCGCCGAGGCCGTCCCGTCGGACGTGCCCTGGCTGTAGAACGAATGACCATAGACCCACCGGGCTCCGCGGAAGTCGTCCTGCCCCATCGCCGCGAGCCAGTGGTTGACCACAGTGGACTTACCGATACCGCCGCCGGCGACGAGGGCGAAGACGTTTGTCCTCTCGTCTGCCCAGGCGTCGTCGAGCTGCTTGAGCATAGCGTCACGCCCGAACAGGTGCGAGCCGACGATGGGCAGCCGTCCCACCGAGACCCTGACGCTCCCAAGGCCTGCTTCGATGCTCTGGATTCCGTATTCCTTCAGGCGTACATCATCGCAGTAGCTGCCGACTAGGCGACGTGCCACTGGTGTCGGCATCGTGAGTCTTACCGAAATGCTCCCGCTCCTAACGTACAAGATCTGAATGTCCTTCGGATTCGCTCCGGCCACAAGTGAGAGCAACATTACCAAGGCTGTTCTCTCTACATCCGTGAGCTCGTTGCCACGCCCCTTGATCACAATCGTGATTCCCTCTGGTGTGTCCGAATGAGGGCCTTCATCGGGATTAGGACTGCGGGCTGGAGTCGCACGTTGTTTGGGCGGGGCAGTGATCCAGGCGCGATACTCCCCGGATTCCAGGAGGCACCCGTCGGGGAAATTCCGGTTGGGTTGTATCGGTTTCGTGGGTGGCGTTTTGAGGTAATAGTGATTATGCACGCCACCCTGAAAGGTCGGACCAGACGCGCCGGTGCCCGCCGCGCTCACTTGGGTCTTCGTAACCTCGTCGAGTTTCCTGTTCAACTCTGCTACCTGCGAGTCGAGTACCGTGAACCCTGCCTGTTGACTTTCGAGCACACTCGCAAACTGTTCGTCCAGCTTGCCGGAGATCATGGCGGTGGTGCGCTCGGCGACTTCTTGGACACCAAACCAGTTCAACTCGATGCCGATTTCCCCGTTAGCGATCTTGTTGAGAAGATCCAGCGCACTCCCCTGCAGGTTGCCGAGCTTCGTGAACTCCTTCGTCAACTCCTCCGCCAACTGGCCGGCCTTCTTCCGTTCCGCCGCACCTTCGCACGCTTGGGAGATGCCGAAGATGGTGGTCGTGGCGAGGACCGCGCCGGCCGTTACGGGATCAAGTGCGGCCGCCGCGCCGGCCCAACCGAACTTACTGACGCTTTGGAGGAAGTTCGTAACGAGGCCCGCCAGCGCGCTGGCCGAGAGACTGCCCAGTGCCTTGTGAACCCGGCCCTGTTTCTTGGGATCTGATGATGCCATTCGATGACCCATCCTGCGTATAGAAGCCCAACGCCGCGTGACGCTGCCGTGCGTCCACCGGACCGCGCCTCCCATCGGAATTGTACCGGGTTTTCGGAGGGCGTGCACGGGGCTCTAGTGCCGCTTCAACAAAGGTTGTTCCGCTTTCTTCCCCCCCTTACTAAAGGGGGAATAGGGGGGTCTGTTTCCTTCCCCCCTTACCAAGGGGGGATTGAGGGGGGTCCATGCAGGCACAGAAGAACCTCCCCCAGCCCCTCCTTGTCAAGGAGGGGAGGAAGAAACGCCATTACCTTTCTGGAAGCGGCTCTAGTCGGCTACGGTTTCCTGGCTGTGGCGGTGCGGCACAGGAACGTGGCTCGGTCGGTGGGTCGGCCGCGATCTGAAAAAGTCGCGGCAGATTGGCACCATCGGGTGTAATCGACGGCGCAGACCAAGGGATAAACAGAGGGGTTGAGCGACGCACGGAAACGGAATCTGCTCTACTCGTCCGCGCTGGGCCGGCCTGACTGCACAAGCCCGGACTCCCTGCCCGCCTGATGGCGGGTCTTACGAAGCGCCAGGATGAGTTCCACCTCGCCGACAGGCTTTCCGACCTCGGCAGCGATTTGACCGGTGGGAACCCCGGCGTCGGCAAGGCGGTAGATGCCTGTTCGCGAATCGCTCGGGTCCACAGGTTCCGAATCAGGCGCCGGAATGTCCGGGCCCTCGGGAGCCAACGTCACGTCGCACGCCGGTTCCCGTGAGGCGACCCGAAGGAGTCTTGACAACCGCTCGATCCGATCGTCGGCGTCACGGATGACGGCCTCGAGCTTGGCGAACTTCGTATCCAGCCGCCCGTGCGTCTGACGTGAGAGCTGATCCAGTTCGAGCATGACCTCCTCGATGTCACGCCTGGCCTTCGACTCCTGCTCAAGCCCCCGATAGCGCTCGCGCGCGGTGGAGCGGGGCTCGCGCTGGCGCTCGTGGATCTTGCGGCGCGTGGAGATAAGGAGGATCGTAAGGCAAACGACAGCCATGACGAGCATCAGAAGCTGTGACGTGCTCATGATGGCCAACGCGCCGACGGCCGCGGAGGCCGGGGCTGGAAGTGCAACAGGCAGAGTGACATCCATGTGACTCACACCCAAGGGTCTTTACATCAAGCGGCGACGGTCCGTCCTTTGACCGCCCGCGGCTCACACGGCCGCCAGCGGCTCACTCGCCCGCCCGCGGTTCACTCGTGCGACCGAGCGTTCCACGCCCCGTTCGCGGCGGCCAGAACCTCGCGCAGGGCAACACCGTGCTTTCGGGCAGCCGCCTTGCAGTCTTCGTACTCCGGGGCGACCGTGGTGACCTCGTCCCGCTCGCCGATCTTGACGCGGATCTCACCGAAACGCGTCGAGACCGTCTCGTGGCGCCGCCGGAGCTTTACGCGATCCGCGTACGTGCGGCGAACGCCGAAAGTCGTCGTCTCGGCAAAGAGAATCCGCTCCAACGCCGTAGCCCGACCAGGCTCACACAGCACGGTCATGAGCACGCCACTGCGCGACTTCTTCATGTGTATCGGCAGGGTGTACACATCGAGTGCACCCTCGCTCAGCAACCGCTCCATGCAATGCCCAACCACCTCCGGCGAGGCGTCATCAAGGTTGGTTTCGAGGACCGCGATCCGATCGGTATCGCCCGCGTCGCCCGCCTGGCCGATCAGGACCCGCAGGACGTTGGGCAGTTTGCGCCCCTCGCGCGAACCGGCGCCGTATCCGATCGCGTCGACCGTCATGGGCGGGATCGAGCCAAACCCGCTTGCCAGTGTTGTGAGCACCGCTGCCGCAGTCGGCGTGATCAACTCGCCCACCTCGTCCGACGTCGCCAGCGGCACGCCCTTGAGGAGTTCGACAGTCGCCGGGGCGGGAACAGGCAAGACCCCGTGCTCGCACTTCACCGTGCCCGAGCCGGTGGGGATGGGCGAGCAGATGACCCGATCGACGCCAAGCAGATCGAGGGCCAGTACAACCCCTGTCACGTCGCAGATCGCATCGACGGCTCCGACCTCGTGGAAGTGGACTTCGTTCAGCCCGATCCCGTGTACGCGTGCCTCCGCCGCAGCCAGCCGCTCGAAAATCAGCTTGGAGGTCTGCCTTACCTGCGCGGGAAGCTTCGAGCCGTCAAGGATTTCCACGATATCCGTCAGGTTCCGCCGGGGCTGCTTGGCCTGGTCGAGTTCGACACGGAACCGCGTCGCGGCGAAGCCCTGCTTGTCAACACGCTGGATCGAAAGCTCATACCCATCACACGCAAGCGATGCGATGCCCTCCCGAAGCGCGTCGATGTCCGCGCCGGCATCGATGAGCGCGGCGACGATCATGTCCCCACCGCAACCGCTGAAACAGTCGAAATAGGCGAGGTTCACGTCAACCGTCCCAAAGCACGGGCTCGCAGCCACAGAGTCCCCATCCAACACCGAGCGGCTGGCTCACGCGCCGATTCACGATTTGCGCCGCCTGACACGTGTCCGCCCCGGCATCCGGCGTCCCGCGGGTTTGTGCCAAAGCGATTTTCATGGAAAACACTCTGGCCCGCCGAGCCCCCGTTGTCAACGGATGGCGTGCCACAGGGGACGCTTTGCCGATTGTCCGTGGCATGAACGAGAAACGACAAGTCCGGGCACGGCCGGTGTCGTGCTCCATGTGGAAGCCCTCGCTGTTTTGCTGAGACCACGCGGGTTCGCCAGAATGCCACGCGGTCGCCGCCGGCTTCGACGCACAACGGTCGTAAAGCGTCTCCGCGCGACTGTGAACGGCCCCGGCTACGGGCATCCAACCGGCGAACCGCACGGGTGGTCGGCCAATCTCGACCGGTAAGAGGCTGATGCTACGCGGAAGCCGTGGGCAACCACGTCCCGAAGGCGGCTGTAGCAAGATCGGGACGTTGGAGCGGCCAGGCAGGCACGAGTCACGACGCAAGAGGCCGTTTCGCTTGATTCGAGCTAGATCGTTCGGGTAGGATGACCGATCGAGGTTCGATAACTGGGAAACGGCGATTGAAAGGGTGGGTAGATGATTCGCGCTACAAATATTGCTGTGATCGTGTTGTTGATCTTGACTGGAAACGCAGCCGTGCAAGGCGAGGTCGTCATCGAGACGGTGACCGTCGGTGATCCTGGCAACGCCGGCGAGCCATCGGGTGGCGGCAGCGTTCCAAGCCGTATCTGCGGGGCCGTGGGCTACGTGTACAACATCGGCAAGTACGAGGTGACAAACGCCCAGTATGCCGAGTTCCTCAACGCGGTGGCCGTGACCGACACATATGGACTGTACAACATCATGATGGACAGCGGCTATGGTGGGATCGCGCGCACTGGGTCTGAGGGAAACTACACCTACAGCACCTCTGTGGGGCGCGAGAACATGCCGGTGAACTACGTGAGTTGGTACGACGCACTGCGTTTTGCGAACTGGATGCATAACGGTCAGGGCGGCGGCAACACCGAGGATGGCGCGTACGACATGTCCCTTGGGTCGAGCGTGGTCCGCAAGCCCAATGCGCAGGTGTTCCTGCCTACCGAGGACGAGTGGTACAAGGCGGCGTACTACAAGGGCGGCGGGACCGGTGCGGGGTACTGGGACTATCCGACGGAGACGGATGACCCCAATCCACCGACGGCGGAGGGCCCGCCGGGTACGGACATGGTCAATGGTTCCGCAAACTACGATTGGATTGTGGGCCTGTTCGACATGACCGACGTCGGCGCGTACACCGCGAGGCCCTCAAATAGCGCCTATGGCACATTCGATCAGGGCGGCAACGTCTGGGAGTGGAACGAGGCCGACATCCATGGCGACGGTTCGGATCGTGGTCTCCGCGGCGGGGCGTTCAACTTCGAAGAGGTCGGGCTGCGCGCGTCGCACCGCGACCTCAGTTACCCGACGAACGAGGCCTTCTCCCTCGGGTTTCGTGTCGCCAAAACCTCTGAGCCAAGCCCCGTTTGTGGCAACGGAATGGTCGAGGATGGTGAGGAGTGTGACGACGGTGCCACGGAAGACGGTGACGGGTGCTCCGCGACTTGTGTGGTCGAAGAGGGTTGGAATTGCAGCGGTGAACCGAGCGTGTGCGCGCCTGTCGTTATTCCTACTGTCTCCGAATGGGGCCTTGTCGCGATGACGCTGCTGGTGTTGACGGTGGGCACGGTGCTGTTCGTGCGGCGACGGGCAGCGGCGTAGCGATTGTCAGGCCGGCGATGCCGATCATGGGCTAAGCGGCGGATTTTCGGCAATCAAACGGTGGTATCGCGTCGACGTCGGTCGTGGTCATCACCATGCTTTTGCCGCTGATCAGGTTCCTCAATCTCAAGCGTAAGATACCGGTTTGGCTTTGTTCGGTGCTGGCCATTGCCATCTGCTGCATCTCCATCATCATCGGGATTCACCCCCCTATGTCGGTTTCTCCGCTGACCTGGAAGCTGCTCATCAGCGGGTACATGCTGATCACGTCGATGTGGATGCTCTCGCGGCGGTTGGTGCTCGACCTGCCCGACTGGCTCACGCAATGGCCTCTTGTGCTCACGGAGATCGTTGTCACGGCCATGATCGTCGGGATCGTCATACTCGTAGCCACTCTCTTGATCCTTCACCCTTCCGCCTTCATCCTTCCTGATGAGCGAAAGCCGACGACTTCTCAAACACCCCCTGAGACACCCCCGACGTAGCATCCGGCGAGGCTGGGCAGATCAGCCCCGGCGTGTTAGGATGGTTCCACCAGCCGGGACGGCCCGGTCGACAAACGGGCGGAGCCAATGCCTGGCCCGATTACGGACGCAGGACAACACGCCGACGCTGAATACGCGGCGGGCGGGAGGTCATTGATGCCGGCGGCAACTCAGTTTTGCGTGGGCCTGGAGAACAAGCCGGGCATGCTCGCGAAGCTCTGTGCGGACCTGAAACGCGCGGGCGTGAACATCGACGCACTGTTCGTCTCGGATGACGAGCAGGCCTCCTGGGTGAACTTCGTTCCCTCCCCCGACTCCGACGCCGACAAGGCGTTGTGCGACTGCGGCTACAAGTTCGTTACCGAGCCCGTACTCACCGTATCGATGGTCAACCGCCCCGGCGTACTGGAAGGCGTGGCGGGCAAGCTGGCCAAGGCCGGTGTCAACATCGACTACGTCTACGGCAGTAGCGGCGACATGACCAAGTTCATGCTCGTGCTCAGCGTCGACGACATCGCCCTCGCCGAAGAGGCGCTGAAAGACACGTAACATCCGCTCCGAAAGCGCTTGCCCACGCCTGGACCAGACTCGATTCCCGCGTAGCGGACCCCCCTCTTTCCACCCTTGGTAAGGGGGAATGGTAGGGACATAGCCACTACAGGTGATCGTTATACGCGCTGGAACAAGTTCTAATTCGGCGCGGCGGGGTGATAGGGCAGTGGCGGTCCGAACAGGCGATTCATCTCGTGAACCACCCGGTCAACCCGCCGACGGTTCCGCTTCGCGCGAAACTCACCCTTCAGCTCGGCTCGCTCGAAAATCGCGCCGGCGCTGGAAAGATGGCGCGTCGGGCTCAGAAGAGCCAGGTCAAGCGAACCGGCCAACGTGCCCTTGTGCTCGTTCTCATCGAAGAAGACCGAGCCGGCCCCCTCGAACGCCGCGCCGAGATGCCCGCTGATGATGAAGTAGCTGACCGTTGCGTTGATCTGGCTCGTGTGGGCGACGGTCACGCCGGGGATCGACCGCCAAACGCTACGAATGTGGATGACCTGCGTAATGGTCTGGTCGGGGTCGGCCTCGCTCGGCTCACTTCGGCGAAGGACGATCTCGGCGTTATCGTAAGCGTCGACGTAGTAGTAGGCCTCGTCGAACACCTCCCGATATTCCCTGGGAGGGCCGGACCGCCGGTGGTCGACAACCTTGAACCGGGATGCGTGCGTCGAACAGCCGGTAGAGACGATCACACACAGGCAGAGCAGCGCGACGGCGAGACGCACGCCGGCGCGGCATCGCCGAAGCGCGCCGGAATCTGCACACGTAACGCCGCCGTGAAACGCGCTCAAACCGATTGTTGAGGAAATCATCCGCACCGCCATGGCACGATAGCCGTCGCATCCGGCTGCGTCAACGCCGCCCTCGTGGCGACACGCACCGCGTCATAGGCCCAAGCGGCGTCCGTCCGCCGGATCCGATCAGGCGGGGCTGTCCAACGACGAGACCGGGACAGGGCGAGCCTGCGTCGGCGACGTCTTGACGGAAGACGTGGCTACGCACGGACGTGAAGGGCAGCCGGATGACCCCGATGCCCTATGCCGGAACGCGTCTGATCCGTCCCACAAGAGCCCTGGAGCCTCACCGATCCTATCACGGTCGGGCTCGCACCCGTCGGCTGCGCCGGGGTGGGGCTGGAGGCTGCTGGAAGGAACGCGTATCATAAGCCCACCTGAAACGTCGTTGGACGTTCTTGCGTCCTTCCGTCGTGGGCCTGTAGCTCAGCGGTTAGAGCAGTCGACTCATAATCGATTGGTCGCAGGTTCGAATCCTGCCAGGCCCAGTCGCAGAGGTGCTGCGGGGAAAGGGGACTCTTCGACCACATCATCTGCCAAACCATGATGGCCGGAATCTCACCGCCAGGCGGCACACGCCCCGGGTACTCACGGCGGATCAGTGTCACCCGACCGCCAACCCTCTTGAACCGAAGAGCCATAAGAGGTAACATGGAATGCAGTGAGGGGCGGGTGCGAATCCCGTAACGCACCGGGCGCGGTACCGAACCGTCACAGCGCCAGTTCAGGTCCGGTAACGCGTCGCTGCAGCGGGCGGGGAAGGAAGTCATCTACTGGCAATCTTTCGCTGCTCGCCTCGTTTGGATGCACAAGCGTCGATTCTCCGGAGGGACAATCATGAAGGCAATCATCACGTTGGGCATGGTCGCTGGGATTGCGGTTTGCGGGATGTCCGTCGAAACCGGTCTTGCGGAAGAGACGTCGAACGTCGACTCGCCCACGGCAACAGCCAACACGCGGATAGCTTCCCCGGGTACCGGGGTCTACATCGAGGCAATGAACGGCGCGGTTGACCGGACGGCAGAGCGCCTACCGCGGGCAGCCGCAACGGCGACCGCGTACGAGGAAGTGGCCATTCTGTTGGACGGGGCCGTGACAATCGAGGAAGTCCGCGCCCTTCCGCAGGCGCCCGGTACGATGCCCGAGCTGTTTGCCGACCCCGCACGGATTGTGGCCCAGTTGCCGTCGGGCGTCGTCAGTCAACTCGTCGCACGCGGTGCCAATGTCATGGCACTCCGTGACTTCTTCCTGATTGAAGCGAATCGCGCTGACTCCCCGGGCGACGACGGCGAGCCCATGATGCCCGTCTGTAGCGGAGACTATCGCTTCGGGGAAAACGGCAGCAATGTCAGCATCCCGGATGACGGCAGTTGGGTGTATAGCACGATCTTCATATCCGGCGCTCCCGGCGGTTCGACCGTCAATTGCATCGATGTACACTATGAGATCAGCCACGAGTGGGTCGAGGACCTTGATATCGACCTGAACGACCAGGACTTCACGTACAACCACGATCTGTGGGGACCCGACGACGGATGGGGTTCCGATCTGGACGAAACCGAACTCGGTATCACCACGTTCAACGGAGAACCGGTCAACCAGACGTGGATACTCTGGGCCCGGGACGTGTATCCCAACGACGTGGGGTACATCGACTACTGGTGGATCAAGGTCTACTATCAAGGCGGCGGCGGTGAGCAGCCCGATCTGATCGTTGAAGACTCCAGTCGCAGCCCGGGCGTGGATGTCCACCCGGGTGATTCGATCAGCCTGTCGGACGCGGTCCTGAATCAGGGCGACGCAGCGGCCGGGTCGTCTTTCTATGTCACGTGGTTCATCTCCATCGACAGCAATGTTACGACATCCGACTACGAATGGGGCTATCGCTACGTTTCATGCTGCCTCGGTCCCGGCGTCACAAGCGGCGTCTTCGGCTCGATTCCCTGGCCCGACGTCGCACCGTACAACACACCCGGCCAGACCTACTACGTGGCGGTCATGGCAGATGATTTGGACGAAGTCGGTGAATCCAACGAGGACAACAACTGGGGCGAAACCTGGCCCGTGACGCTTTTCGGCAGTGGCGACTGCTGCAATCCTCCCCTCGAATCGGGGGATCGCGTGCGACTTCTCGTGGACGCTCCATCCGGGGCCGAGAATCTACCGGCTGGCCGATGTGGGACTGTTGTCTGCTGTGACTCGGACGATCCCGATCTGCCCATTCTGGTTAGCTGGGAGAACTGGAGCGACGGGCACAATGATGATTCTTTCTGTGATGATCCGCCGGGACCTTTCCCCGATGGGTCCGGCTGGTGGGTTGGTTGTGCTGATATCGTCCACGACGAAGCGTGCGAATGTCCGCCGCCACCGGCAGTGACCGATCCAACGCCCTCGGATGATGCCTCGTGCGTTCCCGTTGAGACCGAGTTGTGCTGGAATCCCGGTGGTCGAACGGTAAGGGTGATCTATGGCGACGACGACCGATTGGACGTGTACGAGGTCACCGAGCCGGCTCTTCAGGCGGTGACGGACTCGACGATGGCACTCATCGACACGTCTCGCCTGACCGACAACGGCAACGGAACCTACTCCGTCTCGGCCCATCCGACTTTGGCTGAGACGATCGAGTACTGGTACGGTGACCCATTGTGCGGAGACGAACCGTTCTACGATCAACCGACTCACGCAAGCTGTTCGGGTGTGTTGGTCGGCGAGGACCTGATCGCCACTGCCGGCCACTGCATTGTGGACACAGGCGACTGCGCAGCCACCGCCTTCGTCTTCGGTTTCGAGATGATCGACGCGAGCACACCGGCGCTGACGTTCCCCGCATCCGACGTCTACTTCTGCAACTCCATTGTCGACCGCGTACTCGATCCCGCCGGGGCGGATTGGGGAATCATCCAACTGGATCGACTGGTAACGGGTCGGACCCCGCTGTCCGTCCGTCGCGCGGGCACCGTTCCAAACGGCGAACCTCTCGTGCTGATCGGGCATCCCGTCGGGCTTCCGACGAAGGTGGCCGGCGGAGCCACTGTCCGCAGCAACAGCCATGCGGACTACTTCCAGGCCAACGTGGATGCGTACGGAGGCAACTCCGGCTCGCCCGTTCTCAACGCCGTCAATCTGCAGGTCGAAGGGTTGCTCGTGCGAGGCAACACGGACTTCGTCCTTACTGGCGAAGATTGTGTCGCCTCGAACTGGTGCCAGGACACCGGATGTCCTTATTGGGAAGACGTGACGCGAGCCACGGAGTTCGATCACCTCGTTCCCGAGTTGCCGCAGATGGAGTACGACGTGCGCTTCGGCCCGTGCGTGGCGGTGGAATTGCTCGGCACGACGACGGAGACCTGTTGGCCTCTTCCAGAGCTCGATCCGAACACGGAATACTGCTGGAGTGTGACCACACGGAACCGTTGCGGTGGGACCACATCGCCGCCCGCCCCGGCGTATTGGTCGTTCACGACCAGCCCGGGTGCCATGGTATTGACACTACCGCATAACTGCGAGATCGACGCACGTCAGCCACATGCGATCAACAACCCGTCGATTCAATACGGTTGGGATTATGCGGAGATCACCTTTGATTGTGATCCGTCCTGGCTGGGTGCGTCCGACTTCGTGATCAGCCAGACGAACCCGGCACCCGCTCCACCGGACATTGCGTCCGCCAACGCGATCGGCGGCAATACGCTCGCCCTCCAGCTTGACGGGCCGATGAATCCCGGGAACTGGACGTGCTTCGCGCTCACCGCTCATCCGGACGACAAGAGATGCCTGGGCTATCTTCCCGCTGACGCAAACGGAGACCGGACGAGTGCCCCGGCCGACGTGCTGACGGTGATCGACGGACTCAACGGCGTGATCGAACTGGAGGACTGGCAGAGCGACATGGACCGCGACGGCACACCGGCGCCGGCGGACATCCTTCGCGTCATCGATCTGCTCAACGGTGCGGGTACCTTCGATCCGTGGATCAACGTGCAACTGCCGCCGTGCCCGGCTGATTGACGCAAGAGCCTGTCCCAGGAGGGTCGGCGGCGCCATCCGTGCCATGCCCAAGCGTTAGCGCGGGCGATACCACTGCTCTTGAGCAGTGCAGAACTTCGACCTGTGGATTGACACTGCTCGAGAGCAGTGCCACACCAACCCGCAGATTGAGGATTGGCCGCACACTAGTCGGTTTCCACACAGTCCTCATACGAGGGCCGCCCGCTACCCGGGAAGTGCAGACCGGTCCAGATCAGTTCCGCGGGAAGCGTGTCTTTCTGCCAACCGTTGCCACGGACGATGATGCACCTGGAGGACTCCTGCTGGCCGGGGTCCTCGTCTTCGTTAAAGACCTGCTCGTTGCGATAGTGCGTGGCGTAACCGTCCGCGTCCTCGGTGCCTTCGTTGTAGATCCTCTGGGTTTCCGCGTGCGCATCGACGAACGACCGGTTGAAGGTCCAGTCCTTGCCATGCCAACCACGGACCGCCTTCGTCGGACCCGGGTCCACGCCCGCGCCGATCCATGAGCAATCGTCAATCTCGCGCCGGCATGACCAGGCCCAGCGTCCGATGTTCTCCTCGTAGTACAGCGTACGCGACGGTGTCGGGACACGTGTCACGGGACGCATGTAAGGCGAGTTGGTTTTCATCCAACCGGCCTCTTCACCACCCGTGGTGGCGATCATGAAGATGTTGGCTGCGTAGCTGTTGCCGAAATGGTCATACGAGCTTCGCTCGGTGTGGTTGACCCAGTCCGGACAGTGCGCGCCACGCGGCGGACCGTCATCACCCGGGCAGGAGAACAACTTGAGGTCCAAGTCCGTGTCCTCTTCCGCGCCGTCACGATCGAACATCGGCTGGTTGTTGTCCTTGAACCCGCCGGGGTAGAGGACGTCGTTCATCGGGCGGGTCGAAGGGCCGAAACCGCACCTCGTACCGTACTTGCTCGATATCCAGGCGTAGTCACCCGTAGAAGGCCCCTCGCAGAACCCGGGGCGACCGATACCGGCCTTTCCGCCATACTCATAGGCGCCGATGAACGTCGGGTCCTGCTGACTCTGGAAGAACTGCCATGGGTGGACCGGAATCCCCCAGCCACTGGGATCGTCCGCCTCGTAGACACGGCTGCTGGTGGCAATGTTCTTGATGTGGGACAGACAGGTCGACTGCTTCGATTGCCGTCGGGCCGACTCCAGCGATGGAAGCAGGATCGAGATCAGAAGCGCGATGATCGCAATGACGACCAGTAGCTCGATCAAGGTAAAACCGCCCCGCGCGTTTCGTTTGAGTACGTTTTTCATCTTCGAGTCTCTCCTGAAGACGGCGTGGACGCCCCCCAAAGACACGTGCACGCCCTAACTACTGCAGACCGCAACAAAGCGGTCTTGGATGTCCATGAGGCAGCCCAGGCTGTCCCACAGCCCGAGCGGGAGCGAGCCAAGGCCTCGGCAACCGCTCCGAATCATAGATAATAACACCGTTTCGCGGACTGTGGCGTGGAAAAAACGAGGGTTCTCAGCCAAAAAAGGGTAGGTGTAATCATTCCAGACGCAACGGAAACAGGACGCCAGGGGCGGGGCGCGCCGAAAACAGGCGCCGTAGGGCTGGCTGTCACGGTATCCATACGCCTTCAGGATGGCGCTTGCCTCGCTGTTTGCCCGTTCGTACCCTGGGAAAGTTCGGGGCAGCGTTTTCTTTGCGAGGAGGCTCCATTGGCCATCATCGCCGGGATTGATGAGGCCGGCTACGGGCCGGTGCTGGGACCTTTGGTCGTGTCCGGCGTGGCGTTTCGCCTGCCCGATGACCGTGTTGACGCTTGTCTATGGAACCTTCTCCGGCATTCCTGTGCCCGTCGTGCCAGGCGGAACGAGCGTCGTTTGGCCGTTGCGGATAGCAAGGACCTGTATCGGTCGGGCGGGATTGCGGCGTTGGAACGGGCTGTCTTGGTGATGCTCGCGGTGCGCGGTCTGCGTCCCAGGACCCTCAAGGCATTGCTCGACGCGACGGCTCCAGGGGCGTGTGAACGGCTTGCGGCGTACGCGTGGTACGCCGACACCGAGCTCGAACTCCCCGTCAGCGAAAACTCCGCCGCCATCGGGCCGAAGGCGAACGCCGTGCGACTGGATTGCACGGAGCAAGGGATTCAACCCCTCGGTGCGTTCTGTGAACCGCTTCCGGAAGGGCACTACAACCGCCTTGTGGGCAACATCCAGAACAAGGGCGTGCTGCTGCTCGGTCAGACGCTACGGGTCATCGATCGGATCATGCGAGAGGTGCCTGGAGAACGTGTTCGGATTTACGTGGATCGTCTCGGCGGGCGCAAGCATTACCGGGATGCCCTTCTCACCGCTCTTCCGGGCTATGAGCTTCAGATTCTCGAGGAGTCCCCGCTTCGGAGCGAGTATCGCCTGGTCCGATCGCAACGCGTCTGCGAGATCCAGTTCACGACGCGCGGCGATGCCCTTCACTTCCCGGTTGCGCTGGCGAGCCTTTTCAGCAAGTACCTACGTGAGCTCTTGATGCATCTGTTTAACGAGTACTGGTCTGCGCGGCAGCGTGGACTGCGACCGACAGCCGGGTACTACACCGACGCCCAGCGATGGCTCGGCGAGGCGGCTTCGACACTGGACCGGCTGGGCGTCGACCGCGAAATGCTCGTGCGTCAGCGATGACACGGAGGCTCCGCGCGGCGAGCCCGATGACACCACCGTGAAATCCCCGCCTTGACGCCGGGGGCGGAATGACTATGCTGCTCGACCTGTTTTGTTCAAGACCAGATTGCCTGTTTTAGGTAGGGGGCTGCCATGAAGGACTTGTTGAAGAGACTGGAAATCGACGCCGTCACGCCGGGCGGCTTTTGTGGTGAATGGGTCGGGAGCGGTGACAAGCTTGACTCCGTCTCCCCTATCGACGGCAAGCTGATCGCCGCCGTGACGCAAGTGACGGATCGGGAGTACGATCGCATTTCCGCCCGGGCCCACGAAGCGTTCCTGAACTGGCGTATGGTTCCCGCGCCGATCCGTGGTGAGACGGTCCGTCAGCTCGGAGTCGCCCTGCGCGAGGTCAAAGCCGATCTCGGCGCTTTGGTCACCTGGGAAATGGGCAAAATCCGTCCCGAGGGCGAGGGCGAGGTCCAGGAGATGATCGACATCTGCGACTTCGCCTGCGGGCTTTCACGTCAACTGTATGGATTGACCATGCACTCGGAGCGTCCGGGTCATCGGATGTACGAGCAGTGGCACCCGCTCGGGATCGTCGGTGTGATTTCGGCGTTCAACTTCCCGGTGGCGGTGTGGGCTTGGAACGCGGCGATCGCGGCTGTCTGCGGTGACTCGACCATGTGGAAGCCCTCCTCGCAAACCCCGCTGACGGCCATCGCCTGCACGAAGGTGGCAGAGCGCGTCTGCAAGCAAAACGGGGTCGACCCGGCCATCTTCAGCCTGGTCATCGGGCGCGGCAGCGTCGTCGGCGAGCAGATGCTCCACGATCGAAGGGTCCCGCTCGTCTCAGCCACGGGAAGCTGCGAGATGGGCTATCGCGTCGGGGCTGTCGTCGGCGAACGACTGGGTCGAACAATCCTCGAGCTTGGCGGCAATAATGCCATTATCGCAACACCCAACGCCGACATGAAGCTCGTCGTACCGGCCATCCTGTTCGGCGCGGTCGGGACAGCCGGTCAACGATGCACCTCGACCCGGCGGATCATCGTGCACGAGTCGATCCGTGATGAGCTGGTCGGCAAGCTGACGGCGGCGTATGAGCAGGTTTCCATCGGTGACCCGCTTGAGGCGGAAACGCTGATGGGTCCGCTGGTCACGACCGACGCCGTCGACGACATGATGAAGGCGATCGACCGGATCAAGCAGGAGGGCGGCGAGATTCTCTGCGGCGGTCAGAAGCTCGAGGGCAGCAAGTATCAAGGCGGTTGCTACGTCACGCCCTGCATCGCCGCAGCCCGCAACGAGCTCAAGATTGTTCAAGAAGAGACCTTCGCCCCGATTCTCTACATCATCCCATACAAGACGGTGGACGAGGCAATCGAGATCCACAACGACGTGCCGCAGGGGCTCAGTTCGGCCATCTTCACGCGGAACCTGCTCGAGGCGGAGCAATTCCTCTCTCACAAGGGGAGCGACTGCGGGATTGCCAATGTGAACATCGGGACCAGCGGCGCGGAGATCGGCGGCGCGTTCGGAGGTGAGAAGGAGACGGGCGGCGGACGGGAGGCGGGTTCCGACGCCTGGAAGGCCTACATGCGCCGTCAGACGAATACGATCAACTGGAGCACGGAACTTCCCCTCGCCCAGGGAATCAAGTTCGGGTAGCCGGAAACGATAAGACACGCGCAGTACTCCGCCGCGCCACAAGAGGCAAGGGCGATCGTGGCGCGGTTGATCGGCTGCGCAGTGCAGGCGACTTATGCTCACGAACCTCATCGTTCGGAACTTCAAGCGGTTCGGTGAAGTTGACGTCGAGCTTGGCAACCCAGTCGTCTTCATTGGGCCAAACAACTCGGGAAAGACGACCGCACTTCAGGCACTGGCGCTTTGGAACATCGGGCTGAAACGGTGGAATGAGAAACGGGCGGGCGAGAAGACACCGGAGAAGCGTCCGGGAGTCACAATCAACCGCCGTGACCTTGTTGCGCTCCCCGTCCCGAACGCGAAACTCCTCTGGAAGGACCTCCACGTTCGAACGTCTCAGACCTCCAACGGGAAGCCACGAACCCAGAATGTCTGCGTCGAGATCGTTGTCGAAGGCGTGTACGAAGGCAGACACTGGAAATGCGGTCTCGAGTTCGATTACGCCAACGAGGAATCGTTCTACTGCAGGCCGCTCCGGATCGGGCATGGGAAGACCCCCGAGCGGATGCCGGTTCCTGAGGAAGCGGCGAGCACAACGGTGGCCTTCCTCCCGCCCCTGTCGGGCCTTGCCGCCAGCGAAACGCGCCTCGACCGCGGTGCCATCAACGTGCGAATCGGTGAAGGTCGAACGGCGGAGGCCATCCGGAATCTGTGCTATTCGTTGACTGAGAGGGACTCGCCCGACGCGTGGGAATCTCTGTGCAATCACATTGAGAGACTCTTCGGGGTCAGGTTGGAGGCGCCGGAGTATGTGGGGGAGCGGGGCGAGATCACGATGTCGTATCGAGAAGCAGCGTCCGGCACGCGCTTGGATCTTTCCAGTAGCGGGCGAGGCCTGCAGCAGACGTTGCTCCTGCTAGCCTACCTCCATGCAAACCCGGGCAGTGTGCTTCTGCTGGATGAGCCGGACGCACATCTGGAAATCCTCAGGCAACGACAGATATACCAACTGCTCACGGATGTGGCGCGTAAGCAGGGCTGTCAAATCATTGCAGCCAGCCATTCCGAGGTCCTGCTCAACGAGGCAGCCGATCGCGACATGGTCGTCGCCTTCGTTGGCAGACCGCACCGTATCGACAACCGGGGAAGCCAGGTGCGCAAGGCGCTCCAGGATATCGGGTTCGACCAGTACTACGAGGCTGAACAGCGAGGCTGGGTACTGTACGTCGAAGGCGCGACCGACCTGGCAATCCTGCAGCAGTTTGCACGAAAGTTGGACCACCCAGCGACAAAACACCTCGAACGCCCCTTCGTGAAACACGTAGTGAACCAACCCCAATCTGCGCGCGATCACTTCCACGGGTTGCGCGAAGCCAAGACCGACCTGATTGGGTTCGCACTGTTCGACAGGCTTGACAAGGGCTTGGACAACCAGCCACCACTCAGAGAGCATCAGTGGAAACGGCGCGAGATCGAGAACTACTTGTGTCAGCCTGAGACACTCATAGCTTATGTGGAACACAGCGCTCGCACGGCGAGTAGCGGCCCTCTCTTCGAGCAGGAAGAGGTTCCGCGTGCCCGGAAAGTGATGGAGGAGTGCATTAAGAAGTTCGCCCCACCGGCAGCACTTCAGGATCGGTCGGACCGCTGGTGGATGGACACAAAGGTCAGCGACGAGTTCCTCGACCGCGTCTTCGGTGCTTACTTCGAGTGGTTGGAGCTTCCGAACCTCATGCGGAAGACGAATTACCACGTCCTTGCGGAGTTCGTCCCGATCGAGCTGATGGACGGCGAAATCCAAAATGTGCTGGATGCCATCATCGAGACCGCGAAGCAGGCCAACCCGCTCGACGATACGATGCCCTGAGGCCGCCTGGTGTCGGGCGCCCTTCGCTTTCTGCATCCCCGGAATCACTGGCAAACGGCAAGTCGAAACAACCGCGGCCGCCCGCTGACAACTTTATTCAGACGGGCCCGGCGGAAAGACCGGCACGCGGTATAATGCTAACGTAGGCTCCGTGAGCCCGTCACTCTTGTGCGGTGGTGTGATTGCGACATGAAGTTCCTCAACCTCGAAACGTTTCGTCTCGGTCTGAACAACCTGCGGCTCCACAAGCTGCGCTCGTTGCTCACATCGCTCGGCATCATCTTCGGCGTGGCTGCCGTGATCTGCATGTTGTCCATCAGTGAGGGCGCCTCGGCGGATGAGTTACGGATGATTCAACTGCTCGGAACAAAGAATGTCATCGTTAATTCGGTCAAACCGCCGCAGACCCGCCAGACCGGTCAGGGACAGGCCAACCTCGTCGAGTATGGTATCAAGCACGAAGATGTCTCGATCATCGAGAAGACCGTCCCACACGTTGACCACGTGGTTCCGCTCAAAACCGTCTCCTACCGGGCGTCGCACGGCGAGCATCAGAGCCCGATGAGGGTCGTCGGTACAACGCCCGCCTTCTTCAAGGTCGTCAATGTCAAGGTGGCCAGAGGACGGGCCCTGTCCGACGTCGATATCAAACAGCGCACCAACGTCTGCGTCATTGGCTATGAAGCCCAGAAGGGCCTTTTCCCATTCAAGGACCCTCTCGGCGAAACGATCCTGGTTGAACGGCATCCGAGTTCGGTTCCTTTCACGATCGTGGGCGTGCTCGAACAGGTTCAGACAGCCGGGGCGCCGAGGCGCGGCGTCGAGGAGCGCAACCTGAACCGCGAGATCTACCTGCCGTTTACCACCGCCCTGTCACAATTCGGCGAGATCACGCTCCGTCGCGGCGCCGGCTCGCGCGAGCTGATCAAGATGCAGTACTCAGGCCTCTACGTCACCGCGGACGACACCGATAACGTCATTCCCGTCTCGGAGATGGTCAAGCGCGTCCTCGAGCACGGCCATGACGAGATAGATTACGAGATTAAGGTCCCGCTCGCCCGACTTCAGCTCGCGGAGCGCAAGAAGCGCAACAACCAGTTCACCCTCGGTTTCATCGCAGGAATCTCGCTTCTGGTCGGCGGTATCGGAATCATGAACATCATGCTTGCCACGGTCACCGAGCGAACGCGCGAAATCGGGATCCGCCGCGCGTTGGGGGCCAAGCGGCGGCACATCACAACCCAGTTCCTCGTCGAGACGGTGGTCCTTTCGACCGCGGGCGGCATCCTTGGGGTCCTGCTCGGGGTGATGGGGGCCCATTTCGTCACCCGGTTCGCCGACTGGGATACGATCGTGAGCGCCTGGTCGGTCGTGGTCAGTTTCGGCCTGTCGGTCCTTGTGGGCATCTTTTTTGGGATGTACCCGGCGATTTCCGCCGCGAAGCTCGATCCCATCGAGGCCCTCCGATACGAATAGCCGACCGGACACGCGGAGTTCACGTCTTTCAGTACCAATGAAGGCCACCCCGCTGGCAGGCTGGGAACGCCGTTTTTTTTCGGAGTTTGTCTTTCGGCGAAACGTGTGGTATAATAAGGGTGCAGTTGGTCCCCCCGCCATAGAGTCTCCCCCTTTTGGCTCAGGATTTTTGTATCGACGCTGAACGACGTTTGTTCGGCTGGCTGATGCGCAAAACGTAAGAAGGCGTCCTGTCGGGTTCGAAGGACACGGCCTTCGCACGGGCGGTCAGCGTACAAGAAACAGGGGCCTTTTTATGGGGCCTGTCCGCTCCGGCGGGCTCTGGGGAAGATGGAAGCGGAAGGAGTCGACCGATGACCGCCAAAATCGTCAGCATCGCGGCGAAGGGGACGGCACCGTGTCAGTTACCGGCTGCCAAGCCTCCGAGCGTAGCCTTCATCCAGGGGCTGAGCACGGAGGATCAGGTGCTTCTCACCAAGCACTTGACGGAGCCGGCGGACTACACCGACCACCCGGACTTCGGCCATCCGGACATTGAGAAGGAGCTCTTCGGCGGCGAGGCCACACTGCGCGGCCCCACAGCCACACGGTTCGTGGAGCACGCGGACAAGATCACCGACGCCGTGTCCGCCGGCGAGAGGGTGCCGGCGCTTTCCATCGAGCAGGAGAGACACCTGTTCCTGCGTTTCAACTTCGCCCGTATGCGTGCTGCCAGGGTGCTCGCCCAATACGCGGGCAAGCAACTGACGGCATCCGGTACGCGGCGCCTCCTCGCCTGGGGGCGACGGATCATGAAGTCCCGGGGCGTCATCGTGCGGCTTAACATGCCGCTGGTACTGGCGATGGCGAAGCGCACCAGGCTCAGCAACATCGACTTCAACGAGTTGGTCAGTGAAGGCAACATGGCACTGCTCCGCAGTGTGGAGAAGTTTGACTGCTCTCGGGGGTTCAAGTTCAGCACGTACTCGTGCAGGGCGATCCTCAAGAGCTTCTCGCGTGTCGCCATGCGGGTGAGTCGCTATCGCGGCTGCTTCCCCACCGAGTTCGACCCGGCGATGGAGCGCAGCGACTTCATCGAGCGGCGGCGCAAGAACGTCGAGGAGGACTGCGTCGACGAGCTGAAGGAGATTCTCATCCGTAACCTGGCGGATCTGAGTGACGTGGAGAAGACAGTCATTACCGAACGATTCGCGCTCGGCCGTCCCCGGATCGAAGGAAGGCCCGCGCCCAAGACGCTCGAACAGGTTGGAAACATCATTGGTGTGACGAAGGAGCGAGTACGACAGATACAAAACAAAGCTCTGAAGAAGATTCGCCTTGCCTTGGAGAACCGCTATCTAGCTGCCTGACCGGCGCTCTTGCCCGGCGCCGGTCAACCACGACCGAGCGCAGCTCCTCTCGGGCCGTGTGAGGGCGAAGACCACCCTCGCACGGCCCCGCGCCTTTTTTTGCACAAAACCACATAGCCTGAAACGCGCGGCGCGTCTCCCTTCTATAGCGCTTTCAAGGCAAGTGTCGCGTCACATGGCGGTTGTCATCCGGGCGAAACACGCAACCGGACGCTACAGCTGGATAGAGCTTGCTCGAGTTGCAGAGAAGGAATTCGGTGAGCCCGGATCTCAGAACCCGCTACGGATCGCGGGGCCGAACGAAAGCAGCCGGCTCGTCCTGCCAACCGTTTTATACGAGTATCAGATGAAGACTGCCGATTGGTTGCAAGCGAGCCGCGGGCTGCCGCAAGGCGGCTTTGCCGCGCCCGCGCGGTGCTGCAAAACTCGATAGAGCCGGAACATCGATTCGGCAGTCTATAACTGAAATTCGTATTAGCGCCTGATAACGTGCTTCCATGAAGGTCCCGTCAACCCATGATATACTCCACATCCCGCCGCGGAGGATAGGGCAACGCCGGGAAGCGACCTGAGGACATCAGGCAGAGGGCACACGCCCACTCCCTTACGGTCGCGCTTCGGATTTGCGTCGCCTCTCAACACGCCCGCTCCCTTACGGTCGCGCTTCGGATTTGCATCGTCCCTCAACCCGCAAGATAACGCGTGGCGATGCACCGGAGCAGTTAAAGGTCATGTGTATCGTGCGACCCCCCTCAATCCCACCTTGGCAAGTGGGGAAGGTAGGAACGTAGCCGCTACAGGTGATCGTTATACGCACTACGGCAGTTGCGCGCGAAGGGATTTCACGCGCTGGTGACAGGACTTGTCACTGCAGTGCTCTTCGCAGAGATTGATGAAAAGGGACGCAGGCTCAGGCTGGTCCCGGCAGATCAGAAGTTGCGCCCCGAGGCAGAACGTCCACGGCACGTTGGGCCTGCGCCGGTCGAACGACTCGAGCGCAGAGAGCAATCCCCCGTGTACCCGACCGGCTGGATCATCGAATCGGCAGTACGCCTCCGCCTCGGTGGCGGCGCGGTCGTATCGCTCCTCCGCATGCGCCACGTAACAGAGCGTGGCCCGCACGAGCGCGGAGTCGTGCCCCTCCTCGATCAGCGAAGTCGCCTCCGCCTTCGCTTCGGTTGAATCACCGGCCAACGCCTCGGCCCATGCCAAAAGGCCGCGGACCTCGACGGATCCGGCGAACTGCGGGCTTTGCAGCATGTTCGACCACATCCGCACAGCCTTTTTCGGGTTGCCCCGGCCAGCGAAGAAATCGTGCACGACCACCGCCCGATCAATCGACCCCGGACCGATTTCCACCACGCGCTCGAACAGCGGCCGGGCACGATCGATGTCCTCGGCGGCGGCGTACATCTGGGCGAGGTTCAAGACGGCCGTCGGCTCGTCGGGATCCAGCGCAAGGGCCCGTTCATAGGTCTCGATGGCCTCAGCGGTTCGCCCGAGTGCAGCCAGCGTGACACCGAGGTTCACCTGGGCTGTTACGTTCTCCGGCATCCATTCGAGCAAGTCCCTCAAGCGACGCTCGGCCCGGCGACGCGACTCATCCGTGGCGCGCTGGATGTCCAACTCCGCAAGCCCGAGCGTGGCAATTACGTCGTACGGATTGTTCGCCAGCGCGCGTGTGTACATTCGCACGGCGTCTTCGGGCCGCTCCAGCCGGCGATACGCCTCGGCCAACCGGTTGATTCCCGGGTTGTAGTTGGTCATATTGGCGACGGCCTCTTCCATAAGCGGCCAGCTCTCGCCGAAACGGCCGAGATCATCCAGCGCAACAGCCAAATTATACTTCGTCAAGGCGCCGGTCGCCGCACCGGGATTGAGCTCGACGGCGCGGCGCATTGAGGCAAGCCCCTCCTCGACGCGACCGAGTTTCAACTGCGACAACCCCATCACCACGTGCGCGTCGCTTTGCAGACGCTCGTCATCGTGAACCAGCTCCTTTTTCGCCATCGCGACCGACTGCTCGAACGCACGCCTGCGGGCATCTTCATCTTCCGTTTTCTGACCGATACTGTGATAGGCCCACGCAACGCGCTCCCAGGCGTATTTCGAGTCGGGAAAGAGTTGGGCGATCCGGGAGGTCTTCTTCAGAAAGC
Source organism: uncultured Phycisphaerales bacterium (assembly GCA_965371725.1). Lineage (GTDB taxonomy): Bacteria > Planctomycetota > Phycisphaerae > UBA1845 > UBA1845 > CBDUZO01. Next base: position 4,053 of record CBDUZO010000036.1, on the reverse strand, counting down.
TCTCGTAGAACGATCCCACGTGCCAGCTCATACCCACTAACGAGATCGCAAGGACCACGCCAAGCGAACCGGCGACCACTCTCACACTCCGCGCGCGCCATCTCACAACTGCGGCGTCATATGCTTTCCAGATCAAAAGCCCCGTTACCCAAACCAGGCCCACGATCGGAAGATACATGTATCGATCAGCCGCCAGTACGTTTCTGGTGGGAATCAGCGGCAGTGTCGATGCCATAGTGACGAAGAACCACGCGAACCCCAGCATGGCCACGCGCGACCGCCAAGCGGCGAAGACGATGAGCGCAAAACACGGTATGACGATTGCGCAGGCCCGAAAGACGGCCGGGTCGGACCAGTGGACCATTCCCGGCGTGGGATACCAAGGTGCCAACCCCGTCGGCCAGACGTAGTGTTGGAAGTACCACGCGAATGCCATCAGCGAACGAGCGATACGCGGCCCGTGCAGTTGCTCGGTTGCGCTCTGGAAAAGACCTGCCCCGGCCGTCGCCTTGATGTTCAATAGCAACAATGCGCCGATGATCACCCCACTGATCAGCCAGAGCAGCACAAGCCTGGTCGTAATCCGGTATCCGCGCGCGAGCGGCAATAGGATCAGGAGCGGAAACAGACCAATGCGGATCTTGCTCATCCCGCAAGCGGTCACGAACAGGATCGTCCACAACATCCAATGCCACCGCCCGTCACGGAGTCCTCTGCCCAACGCGATCAACGATGCCAACGCGAACAGTGTCGACAGGAGCATCATCCGACCGTTGACCCACGCGACGACCTCGACCTGAAGCGGATGGAGGGCAAAAAGAAGGGCTGCAATCGCCGCGACCGCGTAGGCGTTGCGCCCAGCATCCCGCCCCCATGCATCGGCCCAGCGAGCCACAAACGCCCGTTTCGCTTGCGTCGCGTGAACCGAGGACGCGGCGCCCGTCTCACGACCCCGGGCCCTGGACACCACCTGGACCGCACGGACGTTCACACCGGGTGCCACCGATCGAACGCGCCACGTCACGACCAATAGCCAGACGAGTAGCGCATTGACCGCGTGGAGGAGGATGTTGGTCAGATGAAACAACCAGGCTCCGCCCGACAGCCCCTCGTCGAACAAATGGAACCGGTATCCGATCGCAAACTCGAGCGAGAAGCTGAGCAGCGGTATGGGTTGATACAGGTCACGATGGATAATCGTGAAGAGTTCCAGCGCATGTGACCACGAAGGGTGATTGACCAGCACGTGATTCAGTACAAGGCGATGGTCGTCCCCGCCGACGAACGTTCCCTTCAACGTCGGCCATCCCATCACGACAGCCGCGACGATCACAAGGATGATCGTGGCCGCGCACCAGCGCCGCGCGGTTGCGGACTGCGACGGGCGGGGCTCCGTCCCGTGGGGGTACGGGCCCGCTACGGACGATGTGTTCCGTCTTGATGTCATGCTGTTGATGGCTCCGGTATACGTGCCCGGATTGTATACCGTGACGAACAGGCCTGCTACGTCCTTGTCATGCCCGGCTTGCCGTCCGGACTGCTTGGAAGGACAATGCCGCCGATCAAGATGCGGGCTGCCTTGTTCCGTGGAAGGGTTCGCTATCGGCTTGAACCTTGGAAGTCCTTTGCTCGTGAGCCCGTACGGGGCCCTTGAAGAGGGCACGGCGCCCCGCCGGGGCTGGACAATGAAGGAGCCTCAACATGCCTGACGCGAAAGACGTTATTCGACACCAGTTGGAAAGCGGCCAGCACTTGATCGAGATGTTGACGGCTGATCTCACGGACGAGGAGTACTTCAAGCCGGCGGCCAAGGGCACGAACCACGTCGCGTGGATACTGCTGCACGTCGCCTGCACCGAGGATTGGGTTGTCTCGACGCTCACGGAAAGCCAAAGGCAGATCCCCGCCGAGATTCACGAGGCGTTCTCACCTGGATCCACGTGCCAGACCACCGCATCGCGACACCCGCCTCTCAAACGGATCGGCGAAATATTCAACAACGCACAGGCGCGCCTTCTCGAGGCCTTGAGTGCTTCCGACCTCAACACGTGGGACGATCCATCGCCCGAGGGTTTTCCAAGGGAGTTCTTCCCCACGGTCGGCGTGGTGTGGAGTAGGCAGGGGGCACATTTATCCTGGCACATCGGCCAGATCGCCACTTGCCGCGCGGCGATGGGCAAGAAACGAGCGTTCGTGTGAACGGAATCATCACGCAGAAGACACCGGCAGGGCACAGACGGTACCGCTCCATCAACCGGCGCACTGTCTCGTTGATTCTCGGCGGGGCGTTGTGGATTGTCGCGCTGGGGATGGTCGCCGGCTCGATCCATACCGTGCGGGCGCGGGTCGCACGCCCGATGCGACTCCTGCTGCTGGATCTCTCGCCGGTAGGCGAACTGCGCGTCCCTGCCACTCGCCGCGGCGGACTCCTGCCGGGTGACCGGGTCTTCTTAACCACCGAAGCCGGGCTCCAGCGCATTGGCGAGGTCCGCGAGACGACCGAGGAAGACCGCATCGCGCTTGCCATCGAACCGGCTGCATTTGATCGGCTTAACGCGTCAACCCGCGCCACTTGTTGGCGGACGCCGCTCTCAGCCGAGGAAACGCTTCCAGCCCTGCTGCCGCGGACGATCCAGCAGAAGGTGGCTGAGCGAATCGCGACGGACTGGCGGGAGCACGAAGATCGAATCATCGAGGCCTGGACGCCACTCGCGCAGGAGCTTGCCTCGGCTTATCTTGATGCGATCGGCGACGACCTCGAAGCATCTTTCCGGCGTCATCAGGAGGAGCTGTGGTCGATCACGAGGGCGCAGGCGCGCGCCATCGCAGCGGAATGGCCCATTATCGAGGAGAGCCTCGGGCCGATTCTCGAAGAGCACCTCACGCCCGTGCTGGGTCGACTCATGCACCAGGCTGCTTCCGACGCGCCGAAAATGGCCGTCGCCTGGAGTATCGCGCGAGGCAGGTATGCGCTCGCCTTGCAGCATATGCTCGACGGGCTTGCGGATTACCTCGCCGCCATGTCGGAGGAGGACAAGGCGGAACTGGCGGAGGCCGCCCGTCTCACGTGGGAGGCCGCGCGCGATGACCCCGTCCTTGCCGAGCACTTCAGCCGGATCGGTCACAACATCCTCGATGACCGCGAACTGCGCGGCGTGCTGACGGACATCTACCGGGAGGCGGTGGCTGAAAACCCCAGGACGACCGAGTTCCTTCGCCGCAAGGTGTTCGAGTCCCCCCGGGTCCGCAAGCAGATGTACACCCTCATCGAGGCATTCGCGCCCACTGCGCGTGGCGTGTTGGCGCTGTGCCTGTTCGATGAGGCGGGCGGGACGCGGGCCGAGATCGTGCATCTGATACGGTGGGCCTCGCTCGGCAGAAATGTCGCGTGGGTGACACTCAAGACGCATGACCCGAATCAACCGGCGCTCCAACCGGGAACCGTCCTTGCCGCCGACTTTAAGGGCACGCGATCATGACGGCTGCCCCGAGCGGGGCGCCCGCGCTGACCGTTGAGCACCTTTCGATCACGCTTCCGGACGGACGGCAACTGTTCGACGAAGCCGACCTCCGGATCGGCCCGGGTGAGTTCGTCGTCCTTGTCGGACCGAGCGGATCGGGCAAGACGACGCTGCTAAGACATATCGCCGGGCTTGACGACCCTGATGACACGGACCTGAGCATCAGCGGGCGAATCGAGATCGGCGCACACGTGCCCTCGGAGTCCGCTTGTCCGGTGGAGCATGGAGAGGCAGGCGTAAGGCCTTGTCGTGTCGGAATGGTGTTTCAGAACCACGCCCTGTTTGACGAGCTGTCAGCCGTCGAGAACGTGCGGTTCGCCCTGGATCATCGCCCCGATGCCAGGCACGTTGACGCCAATCTGGCCGAGAAGCTGCTGACGGAGTTGCGGGTTCCCCTGCGGGGTAAGCTCGCCACGCTGAGCGGTGGGGAACGTCAGCGTGTCGCCGTCGCGCGGACACTGGCCATGGATCCACCGGTCCTTCTTTTTGGTTCTCCTCCCAAAAAGTTACTGACGTAACCCCTTGAAAGACA
>CBDUZO010000035.1:0-38348 GCA_965371725.1 uncultured Phycisphaerales bacterium | reverse complement strand
CAAACAGGCATTACCGGGGCGATTCTCCAGTAACTAATTCGGAGGAGAACCTATTAAGGAGGGGAGGAAGAAACACCATTACCTTTCTGGAAACGGCTCTGGTCCCGCCTTTCCTCGACGGAATCCTGTGTTTACGTTTGCTCGTCGCTGTGTGACGGGCGGGTTGCGGCTGCCCACATATCAAGACACAATGCTTCGATCGGTTCGCGCCTCGATTCCCCGCTCTTGCACAGCGGTCGAACGTGCGAATCCGAGCGGCTGACTCGGCGCGACGGCAGCCGAAGTCGCGAACGGTTTGACCTGCCCGTGGAGCGCAGGATCGGTGCGTGAAGCTACCGACCGGAAGACCGGTTCGACACAACGCAGCTACCTCGTGGGTATCCTCCTGGTGCTGTCGGCGGCCGTGCTATGGAGCCTGAACGGCGTCCTGATCAAACTGATCTACGATGGCGGGCGCGGTCCAGGCGGTGTCGCGATCGCCTTCTACCGGTCGCTGCTGGCGGGGCTGTTTCTCCTTCCGCTGGCGCGTGGGAAGTTTCGGACGCTTCTGCGCAGTGGTAGTGCATCCGATGCGGAGCCCGGCGCCGCCGTCCGCCGTTGGCCTTTTCGTATTCGCCCGGCGGCTATCGCGTGCGTGGCGTTCTTCACATTGATGACCGTCTGCTTCGTCGTAGCCAATACCAAGACCGAGGCGGCCAACGCGATCATCCTTCAGTACACGTCAACGTGCTGGGTCTTCTGTCTCTCACCTTTCATCCTGCACGAGCATCCTCGCAAGCGAGACCTGTGGGTTCTTGCCCTGGCGGTTCTCGGTATTGCGGTCATCTTCGCCGGCAACGCGGCGGCGGGCCTGTTCGGGTTGATGAACGCGCTGGCGGCGGGCCTGTTCTATGCGCTGTTGACGATGATGCTCCGACTGCTGCGCGACGCGGACGCAGCCGCCGCCACGGTGATGAACAATCTTGGGTCGGCCCTGTTGATCCTCCCGTTCGTCATCGTGGCCGGTGGGTTCGTGGTGTCCCAACGCGCATTCCTGTTGCTCGCAGTCATGGGCGTGGTTCAATTCGGGATTCCCTACTGGCTGTTCTCGCTCGGGATCGCACGCATTCCGGCGTATCAGGCGGCGTTGATTACGCTGGCGGAGCCGATTCTCGTGCCCGTCTGGACCTACCTGGTGCTGGAGGAGCAAGTACCGGGGGCGACCATGGTCGGCGGTGCGATCGTCCTCGCGGCGCTCGTGCTGCTCGCCGTGATGTCGCGCCGAGCGGGGGGAAGCCCGAAGAAGAGCGAACCGCCCGGATCGATGGGTGAGCCGCGTTCCGCCGGCGACGTCCCGGCGAAGCGCGGAGAATGTACTTGACGCGTGTCATCCGGTGTTGTATACGCAACGGCGCTGCGGCTCCGTGTGGGCCGACCTTTGACAAGTGAATAGACCGCGATAACCGGTGTCCGCTCCCAAGCGGACTTTGAGGGAAGGTGGTGCGAATCCACCGTGGACCCGCCGCTGTGATCGGGGACGAACGCCACGAAAAAGCCATTCGTGAAACGGGTAAGTCGTGCATCAGCCGGCTTGCCCACCCACGGAGAAGGAGTGGTTAGTAGGATGATCCGTAAGCCAGAAAACCTGCCGGGTATCGCTGCTTATGACGTGGGGCCCTCGATGTTCGGGGTGCCGCGATCAGTCGCCAGGCGGCGCGCGCCATCGGTGTGATGGTTGACGGGATGATCTCCTCCCCGTGCAAGTGGCAGGCCGACCGTCCGTGACGACTCCTTGATCCCGGTACTTCGCGCAAGCGAGGGGCCGGGATTTTTCTTTCCCTGGATCGATCCTTGGATGCGAGGTTCAACCGGGATCGCAAAAAGGAGGTTGACTTGATGTCTCAGTATTCTGTGTTGCGAACGATCATTGTTGGCTTTGTGGTATTGGCGACTGCCATTACGGAGGAAGTGCGCGCGGACGCCTTTGACGAGTACACTCTAACTCCAACGGATTCCTTTGAATTGCCCTACGCGGACTGCGTATTTGATGTTCTATCCGACGGGCGTGTCATTGTACTTTACTTAGCCAACGTCTACGTTGAAGATGCGGTCGGCACAGGGGCATTTACCCTGCGCGGCACGCTGTCGGATGCTGACATGCCGTCGTCGGAGGATGGATGGGGTGCTGCCTTCATCCGGGTCTCGCCGGATGGCACCAAGATCGCCGCGGGGAATAACGGTGGAGCATATCCCTGGCACAACTTCGAGGTCGGAGTCTTTGACTTTCCGGCGCTTAGTGGCGGCTGGTTCGGGATCAATCACTACGATGCGGAGTGGTACGACGACACGCACCTCGCCCTAACAGCCGGTGCGTTCGGTTCGCCGAGCATCGTAACCGTTCTGGACACGACGTCCTCCTACACGGCCCCTGAGAACCCGACCGTGATCGAGAACATTGGTGGGTCCTCCGGCGGAGTTACGTTTGATTCAGTGGAAAATCTCTACACCGGCAACGCGTACAAAGTCGACGGTCCCAGCGAGACCGGTGAGATCAAAGTCTTTGACAACGGCGCGTGGACGCCAGCCCTTAGCGGGGAACAGGCACTTGATTTCGAGACTGCGGGGGCACTCGTGATCGACATTCTGTCGGCTGCTTCGCTGGGGTTTGACGCCGAGGGCAACCTCCACGTCGGCGGAGGCGACTGGTATGGCGGGACCGGTGATATCAACTGCGCCGCGCTGGTACGAGCCTCCGCCGTAAGCGATGCTGTTGCGGGCCTGGGGCCGGCCGATCCGGACGATTCGACGGAAGTGCGTCGTTTCGATCCCGACGAATCGGTGGACGACAGTTTCTACACCGTCAACTACAATCCGACGACAAGGCAGTTGTATCTCACCGATTCCTGGACTTCCAACACGGTGTACGTGTACACCGCTCCCTCGGAACCGATTCCCACAATGTCCGAGTGGGGTGTTGTGGTTATGGCCCTCTCATTATTTACAGCCGGCACCCTGACGATAGGGCGACATCGCAGGTTCCTCGACACGCGGGGCGCCCGCGCTGTAGAAGACCCGACGTGCCCCACTCCTGGTTGCGTCAGAGGAGAAACCGTCAAATGAGCCTTTTGCGGAGTTGCTGGATCGACGCAACGGTAATGTTTGGGGTGTTGGTCTCCCCAGCGTTCGGCGACACACCGTTCGCTGCCGAAGTGATCGAGTTCGCCCCGGCGCCTGGGCAGTTTGTGAACAACCCATACTTCAATGACGCTACTGTGGCACTTGGACCGCCGTCGGGCAGCGGGACGTATGCCCCGGACAACACGTCGATCGTATCCCTTGGGGGATTTGGTGGATACATCACGCTCCAGTTTGATCACATCGTTGAGGACGATCTCCTCAATCCATTTGGCATGGATGCGATCGTGTTTGGGAATTCATTTTGGGTGGATTCGCAAGCCCAACGACACTGGGCCGAATGTGCAACCATCGAGATTGCCCTGGACGCCAACGGGAACGGATGGATCGACGAGGACGAGGGCTGGTATCTCATTCCCGGTTCGCACATCACGGATCCAGCTACCCAGTATGCGACCCGAACCTGGGACGACGATCCGGATACGGAGATTCCACCGGAGCTGTTGTCGTGGATTCCACCGGGATACTCGGGAACCTGGATAACCAGCGCCTATGAACTGCCGCCGGACCCATTTGCCCAAGCCGTCATAGAGAATCCTTCGCCGGACGAGGGTGTCGAAGGCATCTATGGGTATGCGGAATACACCCCGACGCTCGTGCTGGGTGATTTGGATGTAGACAACCAGGTTGATGATCCACTGATCACACCGGAGGAGTTCTATACCGTTCCCGATGATCCGCTCACGGTGAGGATCACGCCGGGGTCGGGCGGCGGCGACGCCTTTGACATTGCCTGGGCGATTGATCCTGAGACTGGGTTGCCGGCGGAACTGCCGGGCTTCGATTTCATTCGTCTCACGAATGCGGTTGACGCCCTCGTTGGCCCATTTGGCGAGAAGTCACCGGAGATCGATGCCGTGGCCGACGTCGCGCCGGACACGTTTGGAGACTGCGACGGTGACGGCGATATCGATCTTGCGGACGCCCTGTTCCTGCAGAACTGTTATGAACAGCTCGTGGCGCGCAGCGATCCGTGCGCGTTCGTGGATCGTGACGTTGATGGGTTCATTGGAGCGAGCGACGCGGCTGCGTTCATGTCTCGCCTGACCGGGCCGCGCGAGTGCCGTTTCAACAAAGGTTATTCCGCTTTCTTCCCCCCTTACTAAGGGGGGATTGAGGGGGGTTCATGCAGGCGGAGAAGAACCTCCCCCAGCCCCTCCTTGTCAAGGAGGGGAGGAAGAAACGCCATTACCTTTCTGGAAACGGCACTAGAAAGGCCACTCTGTGGCTAGGTTTCCCGGACGAAACGCAATGCAAAACCGATACCACAACAAAACACAGGAGCCCCGTTCGACCGTCGGCGCCACGGCGTTCACGCTGATCGAAGTCCTCGTTGTCATGGGGATGATCGTGCTCCTGCTCTCGATGTTGCTTCCGGGGCTTTCATCGGCGCGGGCACAGGCAAAGAGCGTGCTATGCCGGTCCAATATCCGACAGATCATGCTGGCGAACGGCTACTACGCCGAGGACCATCACCGCGTGTACTGCCCAGGCGCTTCGGAGTTCCTCGAGAACCTGCATCGCTGGCATGGCGCGCGCGACCACGTCAGTGAGCCGTTTGACTCGACGCGCGGACCGCTCGTTCCGTATCTCGGACCGGACGGCGCGATCCATCAGTGTCCGGCTTTTCCCGCCGATGAGATTGCATCCGAAAGCGGAGGGTTCGAGCGGGGCAACGGTGGCTATGGGTACAACAACGCCTTCGTCGGCGTGCAGTTGAGAGGGTACGCCTCAGATGAATACGTGGTGGCGAATGACGGGGCCGGCACGTGGGTTGATCGAATCCGAAAACCGGCGGAGACGGTCATGTTCGCCGACAGCGCGTTCGCCGGGCGGAGCCTCATCGAGTACAGCTTCGCGGAGCCGCGGTTTCACCCCCAGCATCCACACTTCAGGATGGATCCTTCCATTCACTTTCGGCACCGGAAGCATGCGAATGTTGCCTGGTGTGATGGACATGCCGGCGCGGAGCGGCGCACGTTTACCTGGTCGAGTGGGTTGTATGCTGCAGACCCGAAGCGACTTGACATCGGTTGGTTCGGCAAGACCGACGACAACAGCCTGTTTGACACGGAGTGAGATGCAACACCTGTGGCCGGACCGATCCGGGTTCGGTCAATGAACCCGCGGAGCCGGATTCGCCGCTATAGCGCTTTCAGTGGTCTCGTAGCGTCCGACGGCCAAGAATCTCCGGGAAACTTCGGGATTCGGACGCCACATCAAAATAGAACTTGTTCTAACCTGCCGGCGCGGCGCTGCGGACCGTCGGCGTTGCCTGGGCTTGGATGATGCGCCATTCGCCGCCGATCTTCCGCAACACAATCGTCTGCCACAGTGTTCTCTTGACCGGTCGGCCCCTGGCCTTGAGCGCACCCTCTTCCTTCCACTCGCCGCACATAACCGCGATGTCGGCAAAGACCCCGGTCCACTTTGTTGTGAAGCGAACCTTGAGCTTGCGAAACTCCGCCCTCTTCGCAATGATCGCGTCGTTAATGGCCTGCAGTACGGCTTCCTTCCCTTGAATGAGGCCGCCACGGGAGGGGATCAGAACGCAATCATCCGCCAGAAGCTCCTCCACGCGCTCGATGGGTGTGGGGTTCTCCGTGCGGAAAGCCTCCGCATACTCGCTGGCGAGCTTGCGCAGATTTCGCTCCTCGAGCCCGGCGGGCGCCTGAGTGGATTCCTCGTCGGGTTCGGGTTCCGGGTCCGCCACCCTTGGTGCCTCGACTTTGGGCTGACTGCTTCCTGTGTTAACCGAATCGTCGGGCTGATCCACCGCGGGTGCGGGCAGTGAATCCTCAGGTTCCTCCGCTGTCGGATTTGTCCGCGCCGCCTTGGGCCGCGTCCTGTCGGGCGGGTCAAGAAGCATGTCGGAAAGGACTTCGTTCCGCGCACGAGCGATCCGGGAACCCGTTTCCTGCTTGGCGTCCGCCGTGGCGGAATCCGATCCGCCGAAGACAAGGAAGATAGTCGTGACCGCCACGATGACAACACCGGCGACGGCGCATACGGGGATCAACCACGGGGGCAATCCAGCTTCCGTTCTTTCCTTCTTCTTAGGCAATGGTTCCAGTTCCGGTTCCTGTGATGGATCGTAGACCGTGACGGTTCGCCCGCAGGCCTGACATTTAGCGAGCCGGCCGAGGTACTTGTCCGACATCACGATCTGATTGCCACACTCGCAACCGAACCGGACGATGCCGGGGCTGTCAGGCGCCACCCGCACCAAGGATGCGAACGGTTCGATTTCGGCGATCGGTCGCCAGTCCGGCATACCTTCCTTCCACGCCTCGGCGGCGTCGTCGAGTATGCCTTTCTGCCACTGCTCCGACAGTTGCTCAGTGCCGAATGGTCCGACCGATCCTTCGCCGTCCTTACGCCGCAAGTACCATTCTCGATCCACATCGGTCATGACGCCTACTCCAGTCATGCGTGCTTCGACATTGCACGGGATTTGCGCGCGCCGCGCGCCCGCAATCAGGCCCCTGCCCTTGGCCGACGCCGCTCCGCTCAGACCTGCCCCGGGTTGCCGGTCACTCAAACTGACCATCTCATCATCCGCTATGCCAAAGTCGAATTGTAACCGGAGTCGGAATCTTTGCCAGTACGTCGCTGAACCCGACGACGCCCAGCGACCCTCGCATATCGCCGGTCAACGCAACCGGCAGGGCGCACACCACGCGATTCTACGGCCCCGGATGGGTTCCTTATCGGTCCAGACGCGCCACGGCGATTCTAGAGGGCGGGTCGGCTTCAGTGTATCTCACTATCCGCAACCCACCCAGCGTGTCCCTCCCAGGGTCCAGACAATATGCGTACCTTCGACGCGCCTAGCAAGAGCGAGGCGTCCAGGACAAGGGCCAACGTCCCACCGTCCACGGTGAAAACCTGTTTTCGCCGGACGAGGTTTGCGAGTCCGTGGCGGTCGCCTATCCTGGCGGCCTCAGCGCGTTCAGAGAACGCCCTCTCGGAGGCGGCGAGTACCGGACTGTGTTCGCCTTTGAAGCCGAGGCGAACTCTTGTGCCCACCGGCTGCCGACTGCCCTGCCTGCTGGCACGCCAGGCTTCCTCAGCCTTAGCTTGTGCCGCCTCCAAGGCGTAGGCCTTCTCCATCATGGCGTTGTGCTTCTCGGTCGCTATGCGAATCCGTTCATTGATTTGCGCGGTTTCTGCCGCTCGCCACGTCGCTTGCATCTCCGCTTGCATCTCCGCTTGCACCGCCTCGTCCGCCGCTACCATTCGTGCGGCTTCGGCGTCGAGGATTTCTCGCAACAGAACCCCGGCTTGCTTGGCGTCCTCGGCTGTGTGCCGGTCAATGGCGGCGTGTAGTCCCCTTGCGCGGGCTTCTCTCGCTCTGTCCGTGCGTGCACGCGACTCCGCCGCAAGAGCCTCCCGGCGTGCTCTATTAGCCGCCCAGCGGGCTTTGCGATCGTCCTGTTGCTCTTGTGGTTCGCTTACGGCTTGCGTGCGTGTGTGTGTCTCTGCCAGCGAAACCTGGACGGGGTTGGCAGGCTTGGCAGGGTGCCGTAAGCCAACGATCGCACCCACGGCACACAGTGCGATTACGGCAAGACTGATTCCGATTCGCATGACCATGGCCTCCGAGATGAGTGTCGATGATCTTACCAGATATGGCTTTTTTTACGACGCTTGGCCCTGGCAGGCAGGTATCGAGGCCGTGTGAGAAGTCCTTTTTATGCCGTGCTCGCCGTAGCACCGGCGTAGCACCGACCCTATCGGCGACTCTTGACCTTCCTCGTGCGAGTTATAAATCCTTGTGGCGTAAGGAGTTCTAGGCGTTGCGCAATGCCCCTGGCTCTAATCCCGCTGTATCCCCCTCAGCCGGTTCCTTCCGGCTCCGGTGTGGGCCGTTTCGCGGAGGCCGTTCCATCAGGAAGATGATCCGCTCCAGGTCATCCGGTTTGACCACCCGCTGGAGGATCCGCTTGGCCAGACGCAGGTCCGTCCGGCGGGAGATGTGCATGAGGGCAATCCGGGCGTCCGGAATCGCTTCGAGCACCTCGGGCAGATCGTCCACGTGAATGTGCTTTCCGGCGCGGGCACGAGTGCGATGTTCGGCGTCGAAGAAGGTACACTCGACGACCGCCACGCGGCTGCTTCTGACGAACGCGAAGTCGAGAAACCGGCCCACTGCCGTATCCCCGGTGTACGTCAGGAGCGGAATCTCCACGGAGTACTCGATTTCCACGCCCCGTTTCTTCAGGGCGACCAGCTCGGGACCGAGCCTGTCCTGATACTCCGGCTTCAGTTTGTGACGCGTCTCAATGAGCGTAAAGCCCAGTGCACCCGGGGCGTGATTGGCGGGAAATGGCCGGACCAGCAAGCCCCTACGTATCTCCACATCCTCCAGCGAATCGACGCCGCAGACCTTGAACGGCGTATGATGCCCCTCAATGTCCGCCCAGATGTCCATGAGCTTCTGGATCGGCTGGGCGAACTGGCGATGCACGATGACACGCCCGGGGCTGTTTCCGATGAAGTGTCGCTGAGACAGGTAGTAGGCGATCCCCGCGGCGTGATCCATGTGGCCGTGCGTCAGGCATACGTTGTCGATCGAGATGATCTCACGCGGCGCCCGACCCACGTCGAAGCAGACGTTGTGTTCCGGCGCAGCGACGACCGTCTCCTCGCCGGCCAGGGAGAATCCGGCGATCCTGACACCGCTCAATACATGCTCGATCAGCCTGCCCATGCGAGCCCTCGTCAACGGGTGGGACACTGCGACACGGACGCCGCAGTCCGGTCCGCACGACGCTAACCATGCGTCCGACGTTAAACTGGGCGGTTTACAGCTCCCCAGCGACACACCGGTCCTGTTCGCCGCCCGCCACGCATGGTAGGCCATTTGACACTCTACATCTAGTGGCGTTAGCCTGAGGGTGGGTATAGATACCGGATCGGCGGGAGCCCGGTCCGTCTGTGATCGACCGCATCCGCGACGCGAGCTTGTGGCATGCTTTGTCCAGCCTGCAGAGAAGACAACAACAAGGTCATCGACTCACGTCTGACCGAGGGTGGGATGGCGATCCGACGCCGTCGCCGGTGCTTGAATTGCAACCGGCGCTTTACCACCAAGGAGCGACTCGAAGAGGAGTTGCGCCTCAGCGTGATCAAGGCAAGCGGGCAACGCGTGCCATACCATCGGAACAAGGTACTCATCGGCGTTCAGCTCGCCTGCCACAAGCTCGACATCACCGACCAACGGCTTGAGGAGGTTGTCGACCGCGTCGAGGAGGACTTGTTCGCCAACCACGATCGGGATGTCTCGTCGGAACAGATCGGCGCTTACGTCGGCCAGCAGCTGCGCCGGCTCGATCAAGTCGCCTATGTGCGTTTCATGAGCGTTCACCGCAAGTATCAGACGGTGGATGAGTTCATCGACGAGATCACGGAAGTCCGCGCCCAGGTCGCCCAGGACAATCCAGATCAGCAGGCGCTCTTTCAGTAAGCGTCCAAGTGTTCGATTCCCATGTGAGCGCCCATCCTCGTATCTGTCCCACTCCGACCGCTTCGAGAAGCCCTTCTGCCGGACAGGTGCAGGAGAAGGCTTCCGATTCAGCAGGCCGCGTCTCCACCATCGCTTCGGGCTTTCCTCTGCCGTTGCGAATTCGCCGTCTGCCATTCGTTGTCCCGAATCCACCGTGTATACTGTGGCGTGCATGAGCTTCGTTGCGTAGCCGTTGGCTCGGTCGTCAAGATTGCGGGGGTGGTTTGTGACAGAGCATGGCACTGATGTCTTTGCACGGTTGACGGCGGCCCTCGCTGAAGCCGGCATCAGCTTCCGGCGGATCCAGCACAGGCCGGCCTATACCAGTGCGGAGGCGGCTGCGGTTCGTGGGACTCCCCTGCACAGCGGGGCCAAAGCACTGGTCCTCAAAGGCGGGAAGTCTTTTGTCATGGCTGTCATGCCGGCGGATCTGTCGCTCGACGGTCGGGCGCTGTGCAAGCTCCTGCGGTGCAAGCGATTGCGGTTTGCCTATGAGGAGGAGGTCCTCGATATCACCGGTTTGACGCCCGGTTCGATACCTCCGTTCGGCAGCCTTTTCGCTTTGCCGACGCTATGCGACGAACGGTTGTCGGAGAATCAGTACATCAACTTCAGCGCCGGGAGTCACAGCAACTCGATCCGGATGTCCTACGTCGATTACATTGCATTCGAGTCGCCGCGGATCGGGCGTGTAGCCAGGCCGCCCGATTATTCGAGCGGCTTGTGAACCGGATCGGGCGGGGTCATCGTCCGAATCGCTACGTCTCCGGAAACCGTCGACCACAAGCATGGGTTCCCCTTCGCGGATCGAAGGGTGGGGGACGGACGGTTGTTCGAGATGTCTTCGGCTGCTCAATCCATTCCCCATTCCTTTCCAACGAAAAGGACGGGGCCCCCGCGCTGCCACGTGGATGGCATTTGCCCGTTACGCCCATCCCGGCTGCGCGCGGACGTTACACTACTCGACCCCTGCGCGGTTGGCAAAGAGATGCATTGCAGGGTAGGCCTATACGATCACCGTGTCACAGCAACGCCGTGCTGAAGTAGCGTTCGGCGCGGTCTGGAAGGATGGTGGCGATATTACCGTATGTGGTTTTGGCGAGCTCGCGGGCGGCCCAGACATTGGCGCCGGAGGAAATCCCCACCAAAAGGCCGCGATCTCGCCCAAGCTCCCTCGTTGTTTCGATGGCGTCTTCGTCGCTCACCTCGATCACATCGTCAACGAGTGACACATCGAGCACGGCCGGGATGAAACCGTCACCGATACCCTGAATCTGATGCAAGCCCGGTTCGTGCCCGAGCAGGGCGGAGACATTCCTGGGCTCGACAGCCACAAGCTTGATCTTCGGATTGTGCTCCTTGAGAAACGTGCCCACGCCCTGGAGCGTACCACCGCTGCCCACGCCGGCGACGAAGCAGTCGACCTTGCCTCGAATCTGATGCCAGAGTTCCGGCCCGGTATTTTCGTAATGGGCACGCGGGTTGTCAGGGTTCTCAAACTGCTGCGGGACGAAAACGCGGGGGTCCTCAGCCGCCATCTGCTCGACCAACGCCACGGCGCCAGCGAGGGAATCCTCATCCGGTGTGAGAACCAGATCGGCGCCCATTGCCTTGATGAGTTTCTTACGCTCCTCGCTCATTCCCTCGGGCATGACGATGCGGACCGTATAGCCCTTCAGGCGTCCGACCATCGCAATACCGATCCCCGTGTTACCGGACGTCGGTTCCACGATGATCGAGTTGCCGTTGAGAAGACCGTCACGCTCAGCCCCTTCAATCAGGGTGACCGCGATGCGGTCCTTGATGGACCCGCCGGGGTTGAGGAACTCGGCCTTGGCGAAGATCCTTTCCCCGTTAAGCTTCAGCAGCGGAGTGTTCCCGATAAGATCGAGAATACTGTCAGTGAACATGGCTTCCCCTCCAGGTCGCGGGTCGAGCGTCGTCGGCGCGAAGTCCATCTGCGTACCCCGCCGCGTACCACTCCTCGACCTTCGCCTCTTGAACCATTAAAGCAATATGACCGCACTGAAGCAAGTTCCAATCATGCCGCGTAAGGGCCGAAACAAGCCCGCAAGGACCTATAATCTCGGTACTTGCTCGCTCGTCGGCGGGCGGCGCTGGCCGGAGTGGGGTTGTTTGTGGTACACTTGTCCTCTCAGAGCAGCCGTGACCGAGGTTTTCGCGGCGGCCTTTGCCCCGGCGGCTTGGTTATCCGACCCGACAGGTCCGCGTGCGACGTCCAAGGTGCGGATCAGGCAAGGGCCGGTTCCGTGGTTCGGCCGGGATAGGGAAGAGGTGATCGTGGCGTTCATCCTGCCATTCGAAACCGAGATTGTCGTGCTGGACCAGCAGCTCGCGGCGCTGGCGGAGCATGATCCATCCGCGGCTGAGTTGCGGGCGCGGTTGCAGGCACTCGAGCGGGAGGTCTACCCGAACCTGGGTGCCTACGACACGTTCCTCTTGTCGGGCAATCCGCTGCGCCCCAAGACGCTCGACTACGTCACGCACATTTTCAGCGACGTACGCCTATACCAGAACCCCGACGTGCGCGGGGATCATCTTGTGATTGCCGGAGAGGGCAAGATCAAGGTCGATCGAAAGATGATCGACGTGATTATCGTCGGACAGCAGACCGGGCCTTCCTCTCGGCGGGATGAACTGCTCAAGCTCCCGGCTGTCGAGTATCGGCTTTGGAACCAGGGGATGGGCTTCCCCGACGGGTATCGCAAAGCCGTGTACGCGATGGACCTGGCGGAGCAGCGCGGTTGGCCGGTGGTTGTGTTCGTTGATACACCGGGCGCCGATCCCTCGGAGCATTCCGAGGAGGAGGGCCAGGCGTTTGCGATCAACGATGTGATCCACAAGACAACGTCACTCAAGACGCCGAACCTCTCGTACATCATCAGTCTCGGTGCCAGCGGCGGCGCGATCGCCATCACGCCGACGAACCGGACGATCATGAACCAGTACGCCACCTATATGGTGATCAGCCCGGGCGGCTGCGCGTCGATCCTGTTTCGCAATCGCAGTTCCGAGTCCATCCGCAGGGCGGCGGACGGGCTTCGCCTGACGTCCGAAGACGCACTCCGACAGGGCACCGTGGATGAGGTCGTGGAGGAGGGGCTGCACCCTGCGCATCGATATCCCCAGGAACTGCTTGCCAAGGGCAAGAATGCCGTCGTGCGGAACATTGCGAAGCTTCTGGATCTCAAAGGGGAAGAGGCCGAGCGCGCCCGTCGTGAGAAGTTCTTTGCCATGGGCAAGTGGGGCAGATCGGGCGAGCCGCGAGCGACCGAAACCCTGTCAAGGCAGGCCGCCAAGCAGGGGAGCGACTACGCCACCATCCGCAATGCACTGGCCAAGTACATTGCGGAACAAGCCCGCAAGATTGTTGAAGGTGACGGCAAGGAGGCCGACAAAGCCGGCGCGCCGGATGCGGCGTCCGCCCGTCAACTGCTCGCTCGGGCAACCTACGCCGTGAGGAAGGGGGATGCACCCTATCTGAGCGAAATCCTCTCATGCGATACCCACTCATTGAGCAAAGTGCAGTGGCAACAGATGTCCGAGTTTGTGCTGGAGCGGCGATACGGTGACATGGACGGCGCCCAATCACTTCATCCCAATGGTGGGAAGAACACCTACCGGCGCCTGCACCCCGTTGACTGGATTCGCTATCTAACGGACGGGGGAACGTTTCGTGAATTCGAGGAGACGATTCCCTGTTGTTCGATCGATCAACTTCGCTTCCCCAAATACGACGAGGTGTTGGAGCGAGGGATCAGGAACAGCGGGCTGCACTCGGGGTTGATCACGGGCACGGCGAAGATCGGCGGGTTTGAAGCCGTCCTGGCAATTAACAACTTCGCCCTGGCCGGTAGCAGCCTCTGCGACGAGATCGGCGAGAAGTTTCGTTACGCCGCTAACCAAGCGTTGGAGACGAAAACACCCCTGATCTCCGTGGCGATGGGCGGTGGTGCGCGGATGCAGGAGGGAACGCCCTCGAT
The DNA here is from genome assembly GCA_965371725.1 of uncultured Phycisphaerales bacterium. GTDB lineage: Bacteria > Planctomycetota > Phycisphaerae > UBA1845 > UBA1845 > CBDUZO01. The sequence continues at coordinate 24,662 of CBDUZO010000035.1, read as the reverse complement.
GCACCGGAACATCCCCAAGGCCCAGCACGCGCTGAACGAGATGGAGGAGGCCGGCGTACCACACCTATCCATCATCTGCGATCCAACGCTTGGCGGAACGGCGATCAGTTACGGGTTGCGCGGCGATTACATGATCGTCGTCAAGGGCTCGGCCAACATCGGATTCTCCGGCAAGCGCGTGGTCGAGCAGTTTCAGGGGTGCAAGGTCGCGGCTGATTTCCAGCACGGGACGTGGCTGCTGCACCGTGGGTTCGTGGATGAATCCGTCGCCACCGAGGACCTGGCGGCAAGACTCACGGAACTGCTCAAGCACATTGCGGAGGGCGGGCGGTTGGCCGATTTGCAGACGCGCCAGGCGCGCCCGTGGAAGCCGAAGGAGACGGTTGCGGTCAGCTCGCTCGTGCTCAAGTCGGTGACCCTTGTGAAACCATCCGGAAGCAAACGCAAGAAGAAGTTGGCGGCGCAGCGCCGCGAGTAGTAGATCGGTAGTGAGCAGGGCGAGCAGATATGGAACCGGGTTCCCAACCGGTCATGTCGGTCGAGGGTGATTGCCTCTCCATCGCTCATAGGCAGCAGACCTCCGTACCCGTCCAAGGGATCACATTTGCGTCGTGTGTGGAAGGATGAGCCATGAGAAGCGTAGTGATTGCCGGGCTTCTGTTCGTCGTGTTGGCGACGGGCATACATATGTTATTCTTGAGGGAGATGGGCAAGGACCAGGGGCGTGAAGTCCTGGTTGCCTTCGGCGTTCCGATGGGGGACACGATTCAGATGCACGTGGGCATCAAGGTCGGGGTGTTGTTCCGGGATCCGCCGCGCGTGGACGCCAAGGGCAGGCGACTTCTAAAGGAGTGGGTGGCGGAGCACTTTTTCCTTCGCGAAAAGTCCGGCGAACGCGTCAACATGAAGCGTTTGGGGACAAGCGCGATGATCGAGAGCGCCCGGGCCGCCGCGGCGGTGGAGTTCAGCCTGGAAGCCACGCTGAAGCAGGGCGCGGAATACACGCTCGACTTTACCCCCGATACGACGGAACCGAAGCGATACCGATATGAGTTCACCGCCCCATCCGAAGAGGAGGAGGCGTGGCACAAGAAGTTCCTGCCGGCCGAGGAGGAAGACGGAGCGTAAGGTCCGCGCCTTCCCATCGAGCACGCTCGCATGGGGGCGCGGGCGGTCTGAAATCACGATGCCGGTTGGCAGAGCTCGGTCAGCACGCCCGACGTGCTCTTGGGGTGGATGAAGGCGATCTTCATGCCGTGGGCGCCGTCGCGCGGCGTCTCATCGATGAGCCGGACCCCGGCGGAAGCGAGCGAGCGCAGGGTGGCACTGAGATCCCCGACACGGTAGGCAACGTGGTGCAGACCGGGACCGTTCCTCTTCAAAAACTTCGCGATCGGGCTGTCGTCGGACGTGGGCTCGATCAGTTCGATCCGAACCTCACCCATCTGAAAGAAAGCGACGCGCACCTTCTGTTGGCTGATCTCCTCCGTTTCCGAGGGGGTAAGATCCAATGCGTCACGGTAAAACCGACTCGCCTCGTCAAGCGAGTGGACGGCAATACCCACGTGGTCGATTCGGGACGGTGGTTGCATGGGTCGAAGCTCTCGGTTTTTAGAACAAGCTCCACTTTCTTCCCCCCTTACCAAGGGGGGATAGAGGGGGGTTCGTGCAGACGGAGAAGAACCTCCCCCAACCCCTCCTTATCAAGGAGGGGAGGAAGAAACGCCACTACCTTACCTGGAAACGTCGTTACTTCTCTGGAAGCGCTATGACTTCTCTGGAAACGGCACTACGATACGTTTTCCTCGTACTCTCCAAAGACCTTCCTCAAGCGATCACAAACCTCGCCCACCGACGCATACGCCCGGACCGCATCGAGGATCAACGGCATGAGATTCGCATTGCCATGCGCTGAAGCTTCAAGAGCGCCGAGCGCTTTCTCGACGGCGGCGGCATCCCGGTCAGCACGCACAGCGCTTAGCCGATCGATCTGCCTGCGCGCGGTTCCCTCACAGATGTTCAGCAGTTTCGGTTGTGTGTCTTCCTCCGTGGCGTACCGATTGACGCCGACGATAATGCGCTTCTGCTGTTCGATCTCCTGCTGATATCGATACGCGGATTGTTCGATTTCGCCCTGCGGATAGCGCTGCTCGATGGCGCGTACCATTCCACCCATTTCGTCGATCCTGTTGATGTATTCCTCGGCTTCCGCCTCGATCCGGTCGGTGAGTGCCTCGATGTAATAGCTTCCGGCGAGCGGGTCGACGGTGTGCCCGACGCCGGATTCGTGGGCGATGATCTGCTGGGTCCTAAGGGCCACCTGGACCGCTTCCTCCGTCGGAAGGGCGAGCGCCTCGTCGCGGCTGTTCGTATGCAGCGACTGCGTTCCGCCGAGCACGGCGCCGAGTGCTTGTAGTGCCACGCGGACGACATTGTTGTCAACCTGGCAGGCCGTGAGCGTCGCGCCGCAGGTCTGCGTGTGGAAACGGAGCATGCAACTGCGCGGGTCTTTGGCGCCGAATCGGTCCTTCATGATCCGTGCCCAGAGTCGCCGGGCGGCCCGGAACTTGGCCACCTCCTCGAGCACGTCCGTCATGGCGCCGAAGAAGAAGGCCACCCTGGGCGCGAACCGGTCAACGTCGAGCCCGGCGTCCCGTGCGGTTTGGACGTAGGCGATCCCGTCCGCCAGCGTGAAACCGATCTCCTGTGCGGCGGTCGAGCCCGCTTCGCGGATGTGATACCCGCTGACGCTGATCGTATTGAACAACGGTGTGTGTTCGGCTGCGTAGGCGAAAATGTCGGTGATCAAACGAAGCGACGGCGCGGGTGGGAAAATGTACGTCCCGCGGGCGATATATTCCTTGAGCACGTCGTTCTGAATCGTCCCGGTGAGCTTCTCAATCGGAACACCCTGCCCGGCCCCGACCGCGATGTACATGGCGAACAGGACAGCCGCCGGTGCGTTGATCGTCATGGATGTCGAGACCTGATCGAGCGGGATGGAGGCGAACAGCGCTTCCATGTCAGCCAGGGTGTCGATGGCGACACCGACCTTTCCCACCTCGCCGGCGGCCAGCGGGTGGTCGCTGTCGTAACCGATTTGCGTCGGCAGGTCGAAGGCAACGCTCAACCCGGTCTGGCCGTTCTCCAAGAGGAATCGGTAGCGACGGTTGGTCTCCTCGGCATCGGCAAAACCCGCGTATTGACGCATGGTCCAGAAGCGCGAGCGATACATGGTCGGTTGAACGCCGCGCGTGAACGGGTACTCACCGGGGAAGCCGACCCGCTCGAGATACTCGGTGCAAGCTGCCTCATCGGTTAGGTTGTGCGGCACGTAGACCGTCTCGACGGGCTGCCCGGACACTGTAACCGTCCGCTCGGGGTGCTCCTGCAGCTTCGCGGTGGACTGCGCCAGCATCCCGGCCTTCCACCGTTCGAATTCTCGCTCCAGAGGGTTCGCCATGATGGTTCTCTGTGCTCGGTAGTCTTTCGCCGGCTCCTGTGCGCAGCCGTCTGTTTCCAATCGATCACCGGCAACCGCCCGCCGCGGACGTTGCACTCTCTTCCTTCAGCGTTTTCTCGATTTCGATGGTCCGTGTGTCGTACCGGTCTCGGGTCGCTGCAGATCGGTCAATGTCCGGGCGACAAGCTGCGAGACGACTTCGCCGAGTGAGCGTTCGCCTCGTTGAAGTTCGTCCACCAGCCCCCTTGCAGCCGCACCGGCCAACTGACGATCCAGAGACCCTTCATACGCCAGCATCGCGCTTCGTCTGATCTCGCCCAACGCGCGGCGATGTCCGTGACGCTCCCGCTCACGCGAGCCTCGTGCGAGACGATCCAGCTCGAACAGCTTTTCCAGGAGCTCTTCCACGCCCTTGCCCGATTTCGCCTCGACCCCGACAACGTCGATGCCGGCAGCGGTTTTCCGGGACTCCCCGGGCGCCGCCTTTTCGGCGGAGTCGAGCCCGCCGGCGCGACCCGCGAGCGATGATGCGGCGACTTCCTCGCGCACGTCCCGGAGCAGCCGGTTGGATTCGGCCAGGTCGCACTTGTTGACCACGATGATGTCGGCGATCTCGAGGAGCCCGGCTTTGATCAGTTGGATGTCATCACCATGACCCGGACCGAGGACGACGACACAGATGTCGGCCACGGAGGCGATGTCAACCTCGTTCTGCCCGACGCCGACAGTCTCGATCAGCACCGGGTCATACCCGGCCAGCTCCAGGAGTCCGGCGCAATGCGTCGTCGCGTCGGAAAGCCCACCCTCACGCCGATGCGTGGCCAGTGATCGGATGAATACGTTTTCATCCGTGGCGTGCCGCATCATGCGAACGCGATCGCCCAACAGAGCGCCATCAGACAAAGGTGAGGTGGGATCGATCGCAACGACCCCGATCCGGCGATGTTGCCGTCGCAGCAGGGTCAAAAGCGTGTCGATGAGCGTTGACTTACCAACGCCGGGCGGGCCGGTGAGACCCCACCAGGGCACCTGCCCCGTCGACCGGCGAAGCGAATCCTCGATCGATCGGCCCTGGTCGCCCGGTTGATCCACGAGTGACATGGCCTTGGCCAGTGAGCGTCGATCACCCCGCCGTATCTTGTCGAGCATCGCGTCCATGGTTGGTGTTCGATTCTCTGCCGGCCCTTATCGAATCTCAATCACACGGGCCTCACCTTCCGATCCGGAAAACCTCCTCACCCGGTGTTAGAGCAGTTACCGTCATTGTGTGTCGCATCACCCCCCGTGTCCCCCATTTGCAAGAGGGGAAAGAGGGGGATCGTCGCTACGAGTTTTCGCAAGACGGTGCAGCCAGCTCCTCCTGCAACGCGGAAAGGATCTCGGATAGCGGAACTCCCGGAGTGAACACGCGCCGAAAGCCCAGCGACTCGAGGTGGGGGATGTCCTTCTCGGGGATGGTCCCGCCCGCCAGGAGGACGATGTTGTGTGCGCCCTGTTCCTTGAGCAGTTCCGCCACACGGGCGAACAACTCGTTGTGGGCTCCGCTGAGTAGGCTCAGTCCGATGGCGTCGACGTCCTCGTCAATGGCTGTACGGACGATCTGCTCGGGGGTCCTGCGGATGCCCGTGTAGATGACCTCGTAACCGGCGTTCCGCAAGGCGCGAACGATGAACTTGGCGCCCCGATCGTGACCGTCCAAACCGACCTTGCCGATGAGAATTCGTTTTCGTGTGTTCGTGCCCACGGCGCTGTCCTCTGGCTGTACGACAGGAGCGTTTGGCCCGCCCCCGCTCGCTACGATTCACTTCCGCGCCCTATGTTAGCGAATCGTCACACCGTTGGACATCCCCGCGCGATTCCCGATCACCGCCCATCGGCCGAAGCCTCGGGGGATCGAATTCACGCTTACAGTCCTCCGGGGGCGACGCTACGCTTGTTCCCGGTTATTACAGAGCAGGCCTTCATCCTGCGACCCCACCCGCCGATTCTGTCACGGACCCATCCGCACGTGCCAGGACGCATTCTCGGAATCATTGACGCCAATCGGAGCGGTTACCGATGTTATCGTAGATGCCGATCGAGGCGTGTCATCGTGGTAAAACCGCTCGGATAGGGAAGCGAGCTGACGCCGATGATCTCCACAACCTCCACGACTTCACAATCCGCCGGGACAAATCCACGGTCGGCATTTCTGATCACGATCGACACCGAAGGCGACAATCTCTGGTCGCGTCCACGCGAAATCACGACTCGTAACTCGGCGTTCCTCCCACGGTTTCAGTCACTCTGCGAGCAATACGACCTCAAGCCGACGTACGTGACAACCTGGGAAATGGCCTGCTGCCCCGTTTTTCAGGAGTTTGCCCGGGATGTGTTGAAGCGCGGGCGGGGTGAGATCGGGATGCACGTGCACGCCTGGAACTCGCCACCGCTGGTCCCACTGACCGATGATGATTTCCGGCATCTGCCGTATATGATCGAATACCCCGAACGGTTGATCCGCGAGAAGGTCCGGACTTTGACCGAGAAGCTCGAGGACACGTTCGGGATCAAGATGCTCGCGCATAGGGCCGGGCGCTGGAGCTTCGATGCGACTTACGCTCGAGCCCTCCTGGATTCCGGTTACCGCGTCGACTGCTCCGTGACGCCTCACGTCTCGTGGGAATCACAGCGCGGCGATCCGAAGGGGCGAGGCGGAACGGATTACTCACGTTACCCCGAGCAGTCCTATTTCGTCGATCCGAATGATATCAACCGGCCCGGCGCCTCGGAGCTTCTCGAAGTCCCGATGACGATCATGGCGCTGGACTGGCCGGCACCGATCCAAGTGGCGCGTCGAGTCTTCAACCGCGTCTCGCCGGTGCGCCGGGTCCTCAGGCGTTTCTTCCCGGTGACATCCTGGCTTCGGCCGGACGGGCGGAATCGACGCAGGATGCTGGACATCCTGTCGGTCGCACGGCGGGAAGGTCGCGATTATGTGGAGTTCATGCTGCATTCGTCGGAACTCATGCCCGGCGGAAGCCCGACTTTTCCCGAACCCCACGATATCGAAAACCTGTATGATGATCTGGCGGCGCTCTTCGAGACCGCTTCCCGCAGCTTCAACGGGCTTACGCTGGCGGAGTATCACGACCACTACCAGGCCAAGGCGGCCAACAGCCAACTGGGGACGCCATAAAACGCCATGGAGGGAACACTTCAGCCTGCAAGCACCATTCCCGACGATTCGCTCAGGGAGTATCTGCGTTTCCAGGGGATGTCACCCGAGATCATCGAATGGAAGTACTTCGACGCCGCGTTCAACCGCAACCGGGAGCGTGGCTTCGTCTGGTGGTATGACGATCAAGTCCTTGCGTTCGAGGGCCTCGTACCGTTCTTGCTCGGTCGCGGCAGTCAATCGTGGGAATCGATGTGGTTGTGCGACTGGGCGCGGAGACCCGGCGACATCGGCCGCGGCATGGGGCTCAAGCTTCAGATGGCGGCGGTTCAGGCCTTCGACCATCTGTTTGGGGTCAGCGGAACCGACGTGGCACGCGGGCTTCACGCGAAGGTGGCCGACCGCCTGGTTCCGGACGCCGGCATCGTGTTCCGCCTGCCGCTTCGACTCGGTCCGATCCTCGACAAGCTCGGTCGTCGTGTACCTTTTCTTCGTTCAGACCGCCTCCGGAGGCTCGGCAGGATTCCGCTGCCCGGGGCGGTGAGAAAAGCACTGCAGCGCGACGTGAGAACGGAGACCGGTATTCCGCGCGCGATCGGGTCGCTTGTCGAAAGCGATCGCGCCAGCGGTTGGTACCCGCGCTATGATCTTGATTATCTCGACTGGCAACTCGTGCGATGCCCCGTGCTCACGTGCGGCACGTGCTACGTCCCGACGGGTACGGGCGCGCGGGCGGCTGCGGTATTCTGGCGGTCAATCACGTCTACGGATTCCTGGCGCGTGGCGGTTTGGGGCCGGGAGGGAGCCGGCGATGACATGGCAGCCGTTCTCGACGGCGCGATCCGCCAGGCCTACTGCGCGGGTGGAACGATGGTCCGGTTGATCGCTTCGCGGCGGGACACCGACCTGGTCTCGCTGTTGGAGAGCAGACGTTTCACAACATCGCACCACAGGCTTCCCCTGTCGATTTACACCGCCCGGCCAACGAGCCAACCGGTCGATGAGATTGCCGGTCTGAGCTACCTCGACGGTGATTTCGCCTATCGATTCTGAGCGCGTGCCCCATTCTTTTCGTTAGAAAAGGGTGGGGAATGGATTGAGCAGCCGAAGACATCTCGAACAACCGTCCGCCCCCCGATGCACTTGTCCACCGTCGATTCGGCAACGTCGCAGCCGACTGCTGCATCAGTCGCGCACGCATCTTTCCTCTGGTCGCATCTTGCTTGGCTATGACGACTCGAATCGGTTGGGTGATGGTTACGAGCTGTGCGTGGAAGCTCATGAGGAGGCGTTCGTGGCACGCATGTCGGCCGGCCGGGTCTGTTGCCTCTCCATCGTCGAAGCCGTAGACTTCCCTGTTGTGATCTGCATCCCAGCAAAACGGGGGCTAGGCAATTCCCGGACCGGTTTTACTCTGATCGAGTTGCTGGTTGTCATCTCGATCGTGACTTTGCTGATGGCCATCTTGTTACCGGCGCTGGGGCGGGCCCGGGATCGGGCAAAGGTTGTGATCTGCGCCTCGAACCTCAGCCAGATCGGGTTGGCGGTTGTCAGCTACACGAACGACAACCACGGCGCCATCCCACGAGGTCCTGCGTGCGCCGGCCCGTTCGACTTCACTTGTGCCGGTATGGCCAGCAATCAGCTTTGGATCGGATCGAGCAACCCCTTTCACCCGGATCAGTTCACCGGTCTCGGCGTGCTCACGGAGCACTACGCCCGTTCGCGGAAGTTGTACTTCTGTCCGGCTGACGACAGTAGTGATCCGGAGACGGAGCTTCCGCGAATCGGGACGGAGCACGACTCCTACGGCTCCTACATCTATCGACAGATCGATTACCTGCCGGAATCCAGAAGACGTGGTCTGATCTCGGACTTGGGGACGCATGTCGTGGAAGGGCGTCGCGTGCTGGTGGAGGCCCTTGCACTCGATACAAACAGCTACGGGCCGGAGGCAATGAATCTACGTCATACGAATCACAAAGGTGAGGTCGTGAACGTGCTCTATCGCGACAGGTCGGTTCGGAAGTTCTCCAATCGGTCGCATTGCTTCTCGTTGCTGCCCGAGACGTTTCAGTCGTTCGAGAGGATACCGGCCCGCCTTGATCAGATTCTCTTGAACGCCGACTTCGGCTACGGTGGCCCGCCCGAAGCCGCACCGAAGATACCGACCGAACCCTAGCCACAGAGTGGCCCTACTGACCACAGAGTGGCCTTACTTGTGCCGTTTCAACGAAGGTTGTTCTGTTTTCTTCCCCCCTTACCAAGGGGGGATTAAGGGGGGTTCATGCGGACGGTTCGCAGGCGGTTGATGGCGGCGGCGATCTCATATCTGCGAGGGCGGGCGAAGTCGCCGGGGTGCTCTTCACCTCGGTGGAATGGGTCCAGACCGTCCAACCCGCACTCGTCGAAGAATCGCTCAATCGCGTTGACCACCTCTTCCAGCGTGGACTTGCCGTCCATGAAACGCGCGGCTGCCAGGTGAATGGCATACCCGACCGCTCGCGTCTGGCTGAGATCGAGGAGTTGCTCGACGTCTCGAAGGTCGATCGGGTCGCTGCCGAACAGGATCAGGTCGACGGCTTTGGCATCGATTTTGACTTCGCGCCGTCCCCTGGACGGGTCGAAGCTCTCCGCCACGGGGATTCGCTTGCTGACGGCCGTGATAGGACCGGTCGTTTCAACACTTCGCCGGGTGGCGAACTCGCTCGCCACACGCTTTGCCTCCAGTGTCACATCGACGGGAAGGTAGTCCCGCATCATGATGACGGTGTCAGCCACGTCGAAATAGTCGCCGCATCCGCCCATGACCAGAACCGTCGACACACCGAAGGTGTCGTACAGCTCTTGGACCCGATCGAGGAACGGCGTGATCGGCTCGTGTTCCCTGTGGACGAGCGCCTGCATGCGCCCATCGCGCACCATGAAGTTCGTGGCGGACGTGTCCTCGTCGAGAAGCAGGGCCGTAGCGCCGGTCTCGATCGCTTCGAGGATATTGGCGGCCTGGCTCGTACTACCGCTCGCATCGTCGCTGCAAAACGCCGTCGTGCTGCGACCATAGGGCAGGTCGGCGATGAACGGACTGATGTCAACATGCTCGACGCGCCGCCCGTCCTCGGCCCGGATCTTCACGGTGTCACGGTTTGTCACAACATACTCGCGCCCGTCGCCGGGAATGTGCGGATAGACGCCGCGCTCGAGCGCCTTGAGCAGCGTGGACTTCCCATGATACCCGCCGCCGACAATCAACGTGACACCCTTGGGAACACCCATACCGGTGATGGTCGTCTGGGGGCCTTCCGGCGACGCAGCGGGGTTCGGAAGCGCGAAGCTCACGCGCAACAGATCGGGTGATTGGAAGCGGATCACCTGCTCTCCTGACAACGGCTTGTCACTGGCGCCACTCTCACGAGGGAGGATCGCCCCATCGGACACAAACGCGACGAGCGACAGGTCATCGAGACGGGAGCGGATGAACTCCTGGTTCTCGACGCACGCGACGAACTCCCCCGCGTCGCGCTGTGGCAGGTTGGTCCACACGAGCCCTTGCTCGACGATCCCGGGCAACTCACGGCAGAGCATGGCCTCCGCCTGGTGGGCCAGAACGCGACGGCCGGACGCGGGCAATCCCACGTGCAGCCTGGCCTCCACCCAATCCGGGCGGACCACGACGGCTGTCCGTTCGAGAACCTCCTGTCCGCCGGCGTCGATCGTGATCAGACCGCTCTTGCCGGTCCCCCGGTTTCCCCGCGCGGTCTTGCGAATCGCCTGGCGCACCTGCCTTGCAAGGAAGTCTTCCAGTGCGACCGTTCGGACACGGTTGGGGTCCGCCGCACCGCTCGCTCCGTGCAGATCACTGGGGAGCTTTGCGGTCTGTTGCGGGACCCGCACGCGCATCTTCGACGGTGATGCGAACGGGTCACCCTGCACATGATCGATGTGAAGGGTGAACGCATCGAAGTTGTACGCACCCTTCAGGTCCTTGTAAGCCTTGTATCCGCGCCCGTCGATCCGCGCGAGTTCCCGCCGCAGATCGTCCGCCGTAGCCATCGGTTTCTCCTCGAATGAGGCGCACACCCTACACTCGAAGTCACAAGGCCGCCATGCGATCGAGTGGACAGCGAGCGGCGCGACGGTCCCCACGGCATCGAACATGACGCGCAGGGTTATCGGCCCTTCGCACCACCGTCGGTCGCATTCCCCGCCTGAGGTCTTCGGACGCCGGGTTCGCCGTGATTCTCGACGTTTCCACTTCATCCCACCTGTGCGTCCAAGCCGATGTCCATAGTAAAAGAGCGGGCTTGCCACCCATCCAACGAGGAACCATCACATGAACACGCAAGACGTCTCTCCCGCGACCAACGCCCACATCCGGTATCTCATCTGCCCCGATCTCGAGATGCACATCGAGGCGCCTCCGCCGGACGCGGAGCGCCGGCGCGGATATCGGTTTGCCCGACGCCTGCAAGGGGTGATGACCGCGGACGGTCGAGATTATCCCGTAACCTGCCTGGACATCGGGTATGGCGGGATCAGGGTTCTCGCACCGAACGAGGCGGTGGTCACCGCCGGCGCGAACGTCGGCGTCAGGATCGACCTCGGCAAACGCACCTTCCGGGACGAGTTTGCCGTCGTGGGCCGTGAGTCGACCGCCGCCGGAACGATGGTCCACCTTGCCTTGTAGAGCGAGCCGCCTCCTACGCCGCCAAACGACATCACCCGTGCGATCACCTCGGGAGTGTCGCCAGGGAGAAGTGGCAGTTCATTTATTCCCACATCCCGACCCCTGCTCGCGTCGTCGCGGGCGATGGACCTCTTGCTCGTCGATCGAACCGCTTGACGATTGCGTTCCTTAGTGGCAAACTACCCGATTCTCGTGTTTCGGGCGATGGGTAGCTGAGGTGCCAACCGTGGCTGGTGGGCACTTGGGCCCTTGTCGCCGGGACGAATGCGGCGCCCCTGACAGTAGCGATGGCACTGTGGGTGGCTTTGGAGTGTGACAGGTGTACGCAATCATCAGTGACGGTGCTCATCAGTATCACGTAGAAGAAGGCCAGGTCTTCGAGGTTCAACGAAAGGACCTCCCCGACGACGCCAAGACGGTCGAGTTCGATCGTGTGCTGTTTGTGGGTGACATCGAAGGCGGCCCGAAGATCGGTCAGCCCGTAGTGGAAGGCGCCAAGGTTACAGCGTCGGTACTGGGCGAGATCAAGGGGGAAAAGGTCATCATTCAGAAGCACCGCCGCCGCAAAGGGTACTTTCTCAAGAAAGGCCATCGCCAGAAGTTCCTGCAAGTCAAGGTCGAGAAGATCGAAGTGTAGCGATCTGCGGATGCCCCGTCCTTCGCCGGAGGCGAAGGGTCGGGGATGGAGTGGCCCAGCGATTCGACCCGGTCCCCCACCCTTGCTGCGCAAGAATGGGGCACCCTGCGTCCGATGGCCAAGAACCTCCGGGGGAACTTCGAGATTCGGGCGCTTCAGCAAAATAGAACTTGTTCTATGGGTTCAGCGCCAACAGGAATGCGGCGTAATCACTGAGGTCGACGTCCGCGTCGGGCTCGAAGTCGCCCATTATCAGCGGGCTTCCGGTAACGGCGTAGTGGTACCCCATGTCAACGACGCCGGCATCACCGATTTCGTCGCTTCGCGTTGTCATCACATCGAGGCCGAGGTTTACAGCCGTGTCATCCCCCGCATCAACGCACAGGCTGTTTGCGGGCTGTCCTGCGGCTGTTTGGCTCAGGTAGAAGCAGCCGGCCGGACCGGGCGTAAACAGCGGGTCGGAATCGATGTCCGACGAATACCACTGAAGAACGTTGCGGAGACCCACGTAGACGTCCGCCGATCCGCCCTGCACGTCGCTGTACTGAACGCGCACCCTCACCGGATTCGTCGGGTGTGGGTTGTCATCCAGGTGAATCTGCGGGCCGACGGAGGCTGTATTGCCCCAGATGATCGAGTTCGTAACCAGGGAGTCCTGATGGTAGTAGAACTTGATCCCGCCGCCCTCGCCTTTCGCGTGGTTGTCTACGATTGTGCAATTGCGAACGTCGACCAGCAGGCGCGGAATGTTCGTGCCGGCGAAATGAACACCACCGACATTGCCCGGCGTTCCGGTTGTGACGTTTCCGGTTACCAGACAATCGATCAGTTTCGCGCTGTCGAGATCGATGAGATTGGCGCCTGCCACTGCGGTGGCCCGGTTGTTTCTTAGGATGCAACCGCGCAGCTCCGCATTTCCGGCGGACCAGAGCACACCACCCGAGCCACCGTCGCTTACGTTGTGCTCGATGATGCAGTTTTCCAGGAGCGCGTCCGAGTTGATTAAGTGTACACCGGCGCCCTGCCAGTTCACGTCGCAATGCGAAATCACGCACCGTCGAATCGTCGGGCTGCTGTCGACGATGCGGATGCCTCCGCCCGTGCCGAAAAGATCCTGCCGGCGACCGTTGATAATAGTCAGCCCGTCCAGGACCGCCTCGCGTGGTTCACCGGATTGGAAGTGAAAGGCTCGGCCGTCGTACTGGCAGTCGATCACCGTGCTCGATACGACCTCCGGATCGCTCGGATCGGTACTGCGAACGGTGACGGTCCTGCCGAGGAAATCGAGCTCCTTGTTGCCGGGCCCGGTGTAGGTCCCGCCGGCCACCTCGACCGTGTCGCCATTTTGCGCAGCGTCAAGGCCGTTCTGAATCGTGCAGAACGGATCACCCGGCGTTCCCGAACCCGGCGGCGCGCAGTCGTCATCGACGTACCATGTCGTTTGAGCCTGAGCCATTCCGGCTATGGACAGGGTAACGAGTACGGCAATGATCAGCATAGACTTGGATGTGTGCATCATCCTTCCCTCCCAAGCCACGGGGGGAGCGAGGTGGCTTGTCCGACGCGAGATAACAGGACCTTCAGTATACGCACTTTACGGCCAACCTACAACCGCCTTTTCGCAGCCGCCATAGATCGTGCGCATCCCGAAAAACGGGGCGGATCACTTCGGCTCAACCTCCGCGCCGCACTCTTGAGTATTGCCCAAGAGGAACGGTGTGTGAACCTATGAAGTAGGAGGTCGAGCCGGTTCACGATCCGCGTCGGGATGGGGGGTAGCGTTCGTCCTCGAGCGTGCGTCGTTGCCCGCTCTCCGTGGTTTCCGTGAGCAAGTGGATGAAGCGTCCGACGTGTAGAGGCTTCAGAACGAACTCTCGGACACCAAGGACAGCAAAGTCTCTCCGACGGTTCATACTGCTGTGTCCGACAATGCATGGCTTCCGCTCGAGCTTGTTGATTTCTTGAACAAGAGTTGCAGGGCCGTTTCCGTGCATCGTGTAATCAAGCAGGACGACATCAATCTCGTGGTTATCGGCCAACTGTTCGAGTGCTTCCGCGTGCGTCGATGCGGTCAGGCATGTCCATCCCCCCGCCCGAAGTTGAAGGGCAACGATGCGGCGGTAGTCTGCATCGTCATCAACGACGAGGAGCTTCCGCACAGGTAGCTGAGGTCTGTTTCCTTGTTGGCTGCTCAAGAAGTCGACTCTTCTGTGATGATTCAGTAGGTCTTGTACTCCACGCCGCTTTCGTCAGACTGGTCCGAGTTGGCGTAAATATGACCCGTTTTGAAGTTGTAGATCCAGCCCTTATCCTTGTCGCCCCCGCCCATCGCGACGTTTCCGTCTTCTTTGAACTTCACACCCGTGGCTCCATCGTTGGGGCCTACGGGGACTGGCGGCATACTTCGCAGATACGGACCATAGATGTGCTCACCGTCCGTAGTCCCGGCTTCGCCCGCATCATTGGTCCGCTTTGTCAATTGGTCGATGAACGTCTGTAACTGTTTGTCCTGTGCCGGCCGCTCGCCGCCATGCTCAGCGGCGTACGTGTCGATGGCGTCTCGAAGGGTCCTCAGACTACCCAGCAAGGCTGCTTCACTCGCCCCCTTGGCGCCTCGGCTGATACGCGGGACGGCGATTGCCGCGATGACGCCAATGATGACGACAACGATGACAAGCTCGACGAGCGAGAAGCCTGGTTTTCGGACCAACGGTGTGCTCACAGTGCGTCTCCGTGAACGCTAGGGAACTATCGACAATATGCGAACACGAATTCTCTTATACCAAGGGCAGTTTGAAAGTGCCGATTCGTCGCATCCGATTTGCCGGCGTCTTCCTGCAGTTTCGCGTCCGCGCGGGCGCGGCAAAGCCGCCTTGCGGCAGCCCGCGGCTCGGTGGTGGAGAATCGGCATTCTGGAACTGGATCTGGTATTAGTACTTTCGGGTGCAACATAACCCGGGTATCGGGCTGTGGTCCGCGATGCAGTGTTGCTTCACCTCGCGGGTTGGGCCGCGTGCCCCCGCGGGTGCCCCGTCCTTCGCCGGAGGCGAAGGGTGGGGGATGGAGTAGCCAAGCGATTCGACACTGTCCCCCACCCTTGCTACGCAAGAATGGGGCACCCTGCATTTGATGAAGACCCCCCTCTTTCTCCCCTTGTCAAGCGGGGAGGCCAGACACACACCGGCTGAAGAGCAGTATCCCACTTATCTGGATAGGGTCTTACGTCAATCCCGGACGTCGCGTGTTGCGTCATCCGCGTTGGGTTTCGCCGTATCGGCCTCGGGTGTCGGCTTGTTCACGTCAGGTTTCGCGGTATCGGACTTAGGCTGGTCTGGGCGCTGCTTCGTCTCTCTCGGTTCCGCGTACAGAAGGATGTTGGCTGCGACGGTGGCTGCGTCTTCGGGCGTGTAGCCGGGGCAGTCGAGACAGTTGTGCCCGGCGACGCCGCAGTGGATGTCATAGGGTGAGTGAATCACGATCCATCGCCCGGCGCGCCGCACACCGTAGAGAATCGGGCAGTCGATACGGGCCGGAGGAGGGGCGCCGTGAATCTGTCTGTAGGCGATTCCGCTCAGCGGTCGTGCCAGGTCCGGGGCGAATGAGCCGGTGATGAGCGGGTCATCCGGTCCGATTCGCTGCCAGGCGTTCTTCCCGAACAGGGTGGCGGCAAATGCCTGGAACGAGGCATCGAACGACTCGCTCCCGCAAAACGCGGATGACACAAGCGTGCCACCGCCCGCGAGGAACGCCTTCAGCTCGACCGTGCCCGCCGATCGAAACGGCTCGAAGCGAGTTCCGCTCAGCCAGAGCACCTTCGCGTCACCGCGCCGGGCTTTGCCCGCCGTGATGGCAGGCTTCACGTCGAGCCCCACGCCGATCCGTTTGGATAGAGTGCCGGAAAGGTGCTTCAATGCGTCCGGGTTGACCCACCAGTCGCCGCGATGCATCAGCCGGGCCAGGGCAATCGTTCGCTCGGCAGGCCCGCCGGACGTGTCGAAGTAGGGTGACATCCGCCCCCGGAGCCCTCGCTCGAACGTTGCGTAGGCTGCGATGTTGCCAGCCAGCGCGAACAGACGTTCGTATCGCTTGGTGAGATTCTGCTGCCACGCACAGCAGGCCCCGTTGTTAAGGATGAAGATGGCTGTGCGACAGCCTTCGTGAAAGCCCAGGCAATCATCGCCCGGGCTGACGGCGTCCCTCACGGTCCATACGGCGTGATCCTCCGGAATCGGTCCGACCGTCATCTCTGGAAAGAGCGTGGCAAACAGCTCGCGACACCCATCGACAAACTCGGGTTTCGAGCAGCACGCCACGGCGAGGATTGTCCCGCCCGCATGGACAAAGTCGCGCAGCTTGGCCCGCTGAACGTTAGTCAGGGTGGGCGCTTCGTGCCCGCTGACAAGCAGGATCGGCGCGTCGTAGATGTCGTCCGGCGTCGATGTCAGGTCGATGGATTGCCACGTGACCGTCCTTCCCGATCGCCCGGTCAGCCATCGGGTAAGATTGGCCGCGTCACGAGGATCGCCGTGCCACGGGTTGTCACCAGGCAAGACCAGCTTGTTGATCAGGACCGGTCTGCGAAGGTTCAACATCGCAAGCAGGCCGTGGCACGTCTCATGCACGCTACCCCACGACCCGTCGACCGATTGCGTCCGCACGAGCTGTTGTGCCATCTTGCGGCACCACACGTGTGGCCCGATCCGCTTGCGCCCCGATGCGACAGCCGCACGACTTATCATGTGTAGGCGCAGGGACGGGGACGATTCGAGAGGTTCCAGGTAGTCGCCACTCGCACGGTCGGGGACCTCGTGTACGCCGAAATCCCGTTCCAACCGGTCCCATCCACGCAACAACGCTTCGCGCAGAGGGCGCGACGCATCCGCATCCCGTCCGCAACGCGCCTTGAACCGTCCGTTGAACGTCAGGGCTTCGTCGAGATACCGTTGCTCGTACAGAAGGTAGAGTGACGCCAGACCCGCCGCGGTAATCGTACTTTCGGGATCGTGCGAGGGAGTAAGCCCCCAACCGCCGTCGGCGTTGACGCTACCGAGCCAGTAATCCTCCTCCCGACGTCCCATTCTCGGGAAGACGTTTGCGCCGACCGACGCAGCCCGTGACAGGGCCCAAAACGTCGTGGCGGATGTGATCGGGCTCACCTGCGGGCCCGGCTCGTCCTCTTCGTCCTTGACGTTCTTCGGGGCCTTGTCGGTCCATCCGCCGGTCTTGGCCTGCTTGAGGTTCAGGAACTTGATGTCGCCTTCGATGTCGAGTTTGTACTTGGCCGGATCGAGCGAGGAGAAGAACAACAGGCTCCACGAGCGTGCCTTGGGCGTGCGCACTTTGGTCATTCGATCCTGCAAGGCGGCGGCAGCCCGGCGCAGGCGCCAGTCCGTGTGTGGAGCACCGGCGCGTCGAAGCGCATACCCGGCCATCGCCGTCAACATGCAGGGATACTCCTTCTCGACCGGCCGACTCACCCACCGCCCGTCCCGCCTCTGAACCGACCAGAGGTACGCCACGGCCTTTTCTATTGCTCGATTCACCTGCTGATCGGTGACCGGACCGGCATTGCCATTGTGCTCCGCACCGGGTGCGGGCGGATCGGCGGATACCGCGGAGGACCACTGGATGGCCAGCACGGCTGCGATGATGAGGCAGGCTACGGGCGTTTGGCGTGTGTGACTCATTGGGGAAACCGGTCGGCAATCCTCTCGAAAGTGCCGTGAATGCGCTCCAGAGCCGTTTCAACAAAGATCGCTCCACTTTCTTCCCCCCTTACGAAGGGGGGACAGAGGGGGTTCATGCAGGTGGAGAAGAACCTCCCCCAACCCCTCCTTGTCAAGGAGGGGAGGAAGATGCCCCATTGCCTTTCTGGAAACGGCACTATCGTCCTTCCGTCTCGTTGATGATGACAATGCGGACCGACATCGGATTGATCCAGAACGTGACCTCCGCCCACTGATCCGCTCGCTGGCGGCTTCCGCCAAGCCTCAGCCTGCTGCTGCCCTCGGCGGGGCGGAGCTGCGGTGCGATGATCCCGACCAATTGCCCCGGCCAATCCGCCGGAACCTTGACCCGATGCTTCTTGTTCCCGTAATTCACCACGAGCACCACACGTTCACTCTGTAAGACGCGGGCGAAGGCGAAGAGCTGGCGCTTCTCATCGACAAAGACCTTCTCGAAACGACCGTCCCGCAAGGGCGCGTGCAGCTCACGACGGATGTTCAGCAGGCGGATCAACTCGTAGAAGTCCTTGCGGAACAAGGTCTTCTTGATCGGAGGTCCCTCGACATCCTCCCACCACATCGGAAGTCTTGATCCTTCCAGCCCGACTTCGTCGCCGTAATAGGTGACCGGTGAACCGAGGAAGGCATAATGGACTACCGTTGCCAAACGCCAGAAGTCTCGCACGTCCTCTATCCGCTGTTGCGCGTCGTCTGGCGTATTGTGGTGCGCCCTGAACGAGTGTGGGACCACGCCGGACAGAAGACGCCCAAGATCAGGGCCGCTTACGATGCTCAACATGGGTACTGAGGTGTTGAGTTCATGACCTTCAGCGCTTCTCTGCAACTGATCGAGCAAGATCGTGGACGCACCGGGCTGGTCGAGTCTCTGGAAGAACGCACAGATAGCATTGCGGCCCCGACTCGAAGCAACGGTGTCAAAACAATCCGCATGCGCGCTCTCGAAATCGATCTCGGGATGCGAGATGAGAATCGCTTCCGGGTTGACCTTCTTAACCTCCGATTGCAGTCGCTTCACCAATGCGCGATCGGTCTTGCCGTCCACGCGCATGACCCAACCGTCGATCCCGTCCACCGGTTGGCCGTCGCCGTTCGGGTCCATCCAGCGCTTTGCCGCGCGTAGCACGTTTGTCGGATCGCCGACGGGGGCAAGGTCCAACACAACGCGAAACCCTTCCTTGTGAGCTTCCTCGATTAGCCGAAGGAGCACGCGATCGCTTTCGGAGAAGGTCGGCGGCGTTTGCCCCTTGGTGGTGCTTGCGAGCTTGCCCAGGCTTCCTTTCACCCCGAACGAGTCATCCACGTGCAGCAGATCATCGGTGAGAATCCGACTCAGCCACAAGGCGTTGACACCGAGACGCTTGAGATAGGGCAGCTTGGACTGGATGCCCGCGAGATCGCCGCCGAACCGAAGCCCGCCGAGTTGATCTGAAGTCTCACCGGGGTCCAGTACATGCGACGACCAGGGCGTTACACCTTTCGGGTCGTTCGACGGATCGCCGTTTCGGAAGCGGTCGACGTCGATTCGATACCAGCGGGCGTCGCTTGTCCAGGTTGGAACATTCGGGCTTGGTTCACCGGCCTTGGTCGCAGCGACCGACCCGACTGCCACCAGGATCGAGATCACGACAATTGCCCTGAGCGTGAAACGCACGTGCATGGAATGTCTCCCGTTTGGCCATAAGTCGCGTCGCCGCTTCCCGCGGATCGGGTACGATTGTAACCGCGGCACGCGCATTGACAAGGTTTCCCAGTTCTTGCGTGCTTCTCTCTTTACGTCGAGTCTCGCAGACGGTATGCAATGCCCGATGGAGGAACGGCTGAGCCCCAATCGTAGTGGGCCGGCCAATCGCACTGGTCCAATGATGCAGTTAATACAATGAAGAAGAAAACAGCCAAGCGATCAACGAGAAAACGTACGACCCAGCGCGCGAAGAAGGCCAAGGTCAAGACGCCGCCGGTCCTGTTCAGTCAGACGCAGGGAATCGTCCAGCGGATCAACGAGATGGTCGAGGGCACGTTTCTGACCTACTGGACCTCCGAGAGCGGGGCCATCTGTGCCAACGACGTGCAGGCCATGTATGAGGTTCTGCGGATGGTGCGACCGACCGGGCGAATCACGCTGTTCGTCAAGTCCGACGGTGGTGACGGCCAATCGGCATTGCGGTTGATCCACCTGATTCGTGAATGTGTCGATCATGTGACCGCGCTGGTGCCGCTGTCGTGCGCATCAGCCGCCACGATGCTCGTGCTGGGAGCCGAGGAAATTCACATGGGCCCGCTGGCCTACCTCACTCCGATTGACACGTCGCTCGAGCATTCCCTCGGACCGGTTGATCCGCGTAACGAGATCGCTTACGTGGGGCAGGATGAGGTTCAAAGGGTCCTGGGGCTGTGGGCCAAGCACGCCGGCGGCGAGCGCGTGAACCCGTTCCAGGAGCTCTACAAATACCTTCATCCGCTCGTGATCGGAGCCGTCGATCGGGCCACGTCGCTCTCGATCCAGCTTTGCACCGAGATCCTGCAGTATCATCTTGGCGAAGATCAAAAGGCCGTCCGTATCGCCAACGCCCTGAACGCCGACTACCCGGCCCACGAATACCCCATCACGCGGCGTGAAGCACGCCGGTTGGGCCTCAAGGTGGAAGGCCTCTCGCCGGAGCTTAATGACACGTTGCTCGAGCTGAATCACCTGTATTCCGAGATGGGCCAACGGGCCGTCACCGACTTCGACGAGCTCAACTATCACAACAACGAGATCGTCAACATCATGGAAGGCCCCGGCATCCAGCTCTTCTTCCAGAATGACAAGGACTGGCACTATCGGAAGGAAGAGCGCCAGTGGGTGTCACTCAACAACGAATCCTGCTGGCACCGCTTCGCCCTCGAAGACGGCAAGGTCAAACGGGCCAGGATTTACATGAGCTGATCCGCCCCGGCGGTGTGGGATGATCGTCCCGCGGCGCGAACGTTGGGCAGGTGGGTGCGAGGTCTACTTCTTCCCGGGTGTTTGCGCTGCCTTTTCTTGCGGGACCAGGAAGGTCGTACCGCACCTCTCGCACTTTTCGTTCGTGCCTCTCCTGGTGTCGGGCAGGACGATGACGTTCCGGCACTTCGGGCAGTAGACGCCCACCTTGCGAACCTGCGGTCCCATGCTCTTTGCCGGCGTTTTGGTTTGCGTCGACCGCGTGGATTCCGCTTGCCTGGGCAGGGGGGCATGACGCCGGACGGGCCTTTGGGCGGTGGCGCGTTTCCTCGGCGCGGTGGGGGCTGCTTGGGGCTTCGCGATCTTCGTGCCCGTGGCGTTCTCGAAGCAATGGGTGAAGAGCAGCTCGAGCTCGCGCCCCTGAAGTTGACGCACCACGAGCACACCTGCCGGATCGAGCTTGCCCGCCCGTGCCTGTTCCCAAACGTCGATGAACGCGAAGGGTTCCCATTCGCCCGCCATCTCGATCATGTCGCCCAACCGCTTCAGCAGCGGGGCGACGCCGAGCCCGATCGCCTCCTTTCCATACTCCGCAAGCTCCACGGCGATGGGATGCGCGCCCACCTGTTGCATCAGGGACTTCGCCGCTGCCAGGTTGCCACGATGTCGCTCACACAGACTTTCGATGTAGAGCCGTTCCCTCTCCGGCGCCGCCTGGGCGTACATCCCGCCCTCGCCAAGCCATCCGTTCCACAGATAGAGCAGCCCCCGCACCGCCGCGGCCATGCCCTCGTCGGCGAGCGACTCACAACCGAGCAACTGTGTGTCGTCGGGTACCTCGTCCAGCATGGTCTTGGCGGTGCGGCCCGGGTTCTCCTGAAGTTGCAGAGGCGGAAGCTGTGCGCCGCGCAGCATGAAAAGGGTGGCCACGCACGAGGGAAGTTGCGAGACGTCGAGCTTGATCATCGGTTATCGGTTCTGGCCATTACGTGGGTCGAGTGCATGATGACTCGCCATGGCCATGTATCGACAAAACCGGCGAGCGGCTTGGGATCGTGCAAATCGCGTCAGCGAACCGGGCGGGCACCCGGCGGCGACAAGACCGCGGTCGAGCTTGCCGGGACGTCCGTTTGCGGTGTTTCGTTCGTACAATTATGGGAACCGCAATGGATTACGCGATACCGGTTGGGTAAACTTACCCACATGAGCTACTTGGCGCTGCTTTCGCTGGTCGGTCCGTTCATCGTGGCTGTAGCTGTGGCGTATGCGGTCCGGGCGTGGGCTGTGAAGACCGGTTTTGTCGACCGCCCGAGCGGGCACAAGAAACACGACAAGCCGATCGCCCTTGGCGGTGGAATCGCGATCTTCCTCTCGATCTGCGGACCGATCCTCGTGGGAACGTTGCTGGTCTGGTTGCTGCAGGATGGCGCGGCGCCGCTGTGGCTTCCGGACCTCGTCCGAGCACACATGGACGGGATCGCCTCCAAGCTCCCCGTCGTGCTGGCGATTGCGGGCGGGGCGAGCGTTCTTTTCGTTGTCGGGCTGATCGACGATCGGCGTCCGCTCGGGCCGAAACCGAAGTTCATCGCCCAGTTCGCCGTCGCGCTTTTCATAGCCTGGCCCATGGGAATCCGTGCCGTCGAGGCGCTGCCGGAATTCGCGTCGATTGCTGTGACCGTCCTATGGATTGTCGTGATCACGAATGCGTTCAACTTCCTTGACAACATGGACGGGCTCAGCGCGGGTGTCGCCGTAATCGCAGCCGCCATCTTCTCGATCACGTCGATGGCCGCCGGGCAGATCTTCGTCCCGGTGATGGCCTGGGTCGTCGTGGGAGGACTGCTCGGGTTTCTCATCTTCAACTTCTCGCCCGCGCGTCTGTTCATGGGTGACGCGGGAAGCCTTGTCATCGGTTTTCTGATGAGCGTGCTGACGATTCTCGCGACGTTTTACGATCCGCAGCAGGGTCTCAGACCGTTGGGCGTCATCGTCCCTTTGGTTGTCCTGGCCGTCCCGCTTTACGACGTGATCAGTGTGGTCATCCTTCGGCTTCGCGCCGGTGACAGTCCCTTCCGTGGCGACTGGCGACATTTCTCGCACCGTCTGGTCAAGCGCGGCATGACGCAGCGCGGGGCCGTCCTGACGATCTACCTGGCCACCGCCGCGACCGGTCTGCCGGCCATTGTCCTGCCGCGAGTCGACTGGCCCGCGGCCATCCTCCTGCTGCTCCAGTGTCTCTGTGTTGTCACCATGATCGCGATTCTCGAACACGCCGGCTCGCGAGGAGAACTTGCGAAGTGACACGGCCCCGTCTCGGCGCAGGCCTCAGTTGGGCCTCGCCGGCGCCACCAAGACAAGCCGATACGGCGCAAACGGAAGCTGCGAGTAGGATTGTCCGTCAAGCGTGATGGACAGCGCCCCCCTGCCGGCTCGTTCCAGAATCGCCAACGGATCAGCCCGCATGACGACCAGATACAGCAGCCGGGGATCCTCCTGAAGAATCCTGTTCAGCGGCGAAACGCCGTCCGGCCCGAGGTGGAGCTCCTGAACCTCGATCCCGTCGAGCGGATAATACTGAATCGCCAACCGCTCCATGTCCTCCCAGTTCGGATACGTCTGGTTGTCGATCGTCAACACGACGCCTTCGCTTGCCGGATCGACCCGGTCATCGAGGAACTGAACCAGCTCGCGGAAACCCGGTTCATACTCGGTGGCTGCCTCGATCCAGGCGGGTGACGAGTAGACCACGAAGAAAACCATGAGGAGCAGCGGCGCGCGGCGGTCCAGCCGATGGGACACCAGCAGGGGAATCAGAAGCGCCGGGACCGCCGCCGGAAGGGCATAGCGGGCCAGCATCGCCGGGTGCACAAGCCAGGACAGGATCAGCAGACCGAACCACACACATCCAAGCCAGATCAGGAGCAAACCGCAGACGTCGCGCGGACCGGAGTGAAGGTCGCCGCCACGGTGTGAGAACGGTCTCGGCTTCCAGCCGAACCACGCGGCAAGCCAGAGAATGATCCCCGGTAGAAGAACCGCAAAGACCCACAGCCGCCCGAACGTCAACTCCTCCAGAACCGCAAGCGAGGAACGCCACGTGGCGGGCGGGATCCAACCGAGTCCCTGAAACGCGGAGGATCGACAGTACACATAGTGAATGACGATCGGTGCGCAGATCAGACCGCTGATCCCCAATGCGACGATCGGACGAACCAAGTGGTCGCTCGACCCGCGCCGCACGCGGAGCCGCAGCCAGACGTACCAGAGGACCTCGGCGAGAACTGTCAGAATCGTCAGGTAGTGCGCATGAAACGAAAGGACCGTGGCGGCGACATAACCATAAAGGTAACGCGTGCGACGGTCGACCACCAGCTTGTACCAACAGACGACGGACAACGTACAACCCAGCGCCATCATGCTGTAGCCGCGCGCTTCCTGGCTGTAGTTGATCTGAAGGACGCTGCACGCCGCAAGACCCGCCAGCGCGACGCACGTTATCCATCCGCCGGACAGCCGCGCCAGCCACGCACCGGCAAGAACCGCCAGGACGCCACACACCGCAGCCGGAAGACGAAGCGTCCACTCGGACGGATGAGGGTCGTCGGTCAAGGCCCGTAAACAGAGTTGATACAGCGGCGGCTTCGTCAGTTCGGGCTGCCAGCGGAGGCTTTCGCTCAGCGGCATCCGGGAGACGTGCCATGTGGAGAACTCATCGAGCCAGAGCGATCGCGTGCCCAACCCGTGAAAACGGAGATGGATCGCAAGGATGCAGAAGAACACAAGGACGGCAACGAGCACAAATGTGTGCGTCACCGCATGCCCTTGAGATGACGACTTCCCCGTCATGCCCGCCATGATCGGCGATGCGGGGGTGAATGAAAAGGTCCCTGGACCTAGTGCCGTTTCAACGAAGGTTGTTCCGCTTTCTTCCCCCCTTACCAAGGGGGGATTGAGGGGGGTTCGTGCAGACGGAGAAGAACCTCCCCCAGCCCCTCCTTATTAGGTTCTCCTCCGAATTAGTTACTGGAGAATCGCCCCGGTAATGCCTGTT
>CBDUZO010000034.1:0-38362 GCA_965371725.1 uncultured Phycisphaerales bacterium | reverse complement strand
GGATTACCTGCTCAAGGTCCTCGCAGGAGCAAATTAGATGCGATTGCCCTGGGATGAAAGCCGCTACACGAAAAAAGAGCTTGCTCTGCGTCGCCATTCGTTGGCTGTGGCCCTACTCGCCGATGGCGAACAGGTGCTTGTGGGTGCGAATGAAGAGCACGCCGTCCGCGATGGCGGGCGTGGCCAGGCACAGCTCGCCCATGACGTTCGTAGCCAGCAGCTCGTACTCCGGACCGGCTTTGATGACGTGGATGTCGCCGTCCTCACTGGTGAAGTAGAGCTTGCCGTCGGCGGCCACGGGCGATGCCGAGTACGCGGCTGTCACGCCCGCGAGGCGCTCCCGGTAGACTTTCGTACCGGTCTTGGCCTTGTAGCAGGACAGGATGCCCTGGTCATTCCCGACATAGAGATGATCACCGTACACGATGGTCGTGGGGATGTAGGACCCGCGCTTGGGACGGCTCCACTTGATGAACCTGTTGGATGTCTCAAGACCTTTCAGTGAGATATCCCCACTGGCGTTCGTCCGGATGGCGTAGATTGGTCTGATCGGGCCGTGTGCGTTCGTGATGAAGATCAGATTGTGCGCAACGTAGGGCGTCGGAACCGGTATGTCGCCGCCGCCGGAGAGGCGCCATAGCTCCTTCCCCGTGGCGACATCGTAACCGCCCATGTACGTGTAACCGTTCACGATGACCTGCGTGCGTGCGTCGCTTTCGTGTACGGTCGGCGTTCCCCAACAGGGAGCCGTGTCACGAGCGGTCCGCCATATTTCCTCGCCCGTATCGACGTTGAACGCGATCAGGAATGACTGGTTGTTGACGTCGCACTGTACGATCACGTTGTCCTTGAAGATGATCGGTGAGCTTCCGAAGCCCCATTGGATCTCCGGTGCGTTGAAAGCGCCTGCATCAAGGTAGCCCAGGTTTTTGTTCCAAAGGAGCTTCCCCTCCATGTCGTAACAGTAGAGCCCCTCCGAGCCGAAGAAGGCGACGACGTGCTTGCCGTCGGTGGCGGGCGTGCAGTTCGCGTGGGTGGACTTGACGTGACGTTTGACCTGCGGGATGCCGCTGTGGGCGGTCTGTTCCCAGAGAATGTCACCCGATTTCTTGTCGAGGCAGTACACGCGAAAGTCGTGGACGATCTTCTCGGGATGATCCGGGCTCTCGCCGTAGAGGCCGACGCGCAGGTAGGGCTCCAGTTCCCCGCTGACAGCCGAAGCGATGAAAACGCGGTCGCCCCAGATCACCGGGGAGGAATGAGCCAGCCCGGGAATGCGCGTCTTCCACTTGACGTTGACCCCTTTTTCCACGTCCCAGGTGACGGGCGTGGCGTGTCCGTCCATCACTCCGGTCGCGCCGGGTCCGCGGAACGAGGGCCAACTGGGTGGCGAGGCCGAAACGGCGGAACAAAGTGCAACAACCGTACCCACCCACAATGTCAAGCGCGGGCTTGTCAGCGACATGATACGTTTCCCTTCCAGTCCGTAGTGAGTACCCATCAGGCGGATCCTTCAATGATTCGATGATCGTAGTGGCGTATGCCGGATCCGGGCACTGGCATTTGTCGAATCTTGTCCAAAGCGTCACATCGTCCGCCTATTCTCTCCGCAAGGCGGGCAGCAGCGGCGCGCGAAGCGCGGGAACGAGCGCCAGTGCCGCGACGCCGATGCCCACGACGGCAACAGCCGCCAGTGTGGAACAAAGAGACAGCCAGGGTACCTGTGCCGGTTGTTTGTGCACATGCGGAGCGATCGCCACGAGGGCCGGAACGGCACCCGCCAGTAGACCCGCAAGTACAAGGAAGGCGTTCTCCGCCAGAACCATCCGCCCGATCGAGGCGCGGGAGAACCCGAGTGCGCGCAGCAACGCCAGTTCGCTGCGCCGCTCGACCATGTTCCGCAGCAGCACGATCGTCAAGCCGACCGTCCCGAGCACCAGCCCCAACCCGCCCAGCGTCTGAAAGGTTCGAAGGTAGGTGTTTTGCACCGCCGCGTAGTCCGCCAACCGTCGTACCGTGGGCGTTGTGTCGAAGGCAAACCCGCTCAACTCCCGTTCGAGCGTGCGGGCGACGTTCAGTTCCGCGCCGGGAGGCGTTTCGATCAGGAAGAAGGCATGGCCGTCGATCGAGGGGAACAGACGCTTGAACTGCGACTCGGCCACGATAAGCTCATCCTGCAGCACGCAGCGCGACAGCAGAGCCACGAAGCGAAGGCGCGCAAACCGACCACGCTCATCCGTGATGACAAGATCCTCGCCCAGCCCCAAATGGAGTTGCCAGATGACCGCGCTTTCCTCACCGATGACCGGAACGGCGCCGTCGTCGAAGGTGCGCAGCAGCAGCGTCCAGGGGTTCCGCGCTTCTTCTTCCGTTTGGGCAAGCGTCGGACCGAAGACAAAACCGCCCCGATCAATCATGGGTTCGGTCGCGCCGATGATCCTGGGATTCAACGGACGATACAGCCCACGGCAACTCGTCTCGTCTCCCGGGCGCAGGCGGAAGGGGACGGCGGTGATACCGTCGAGCACACCGGCGGTTGCCTCATCCAGCCCCAGTGCGTCACGTCCTTGCGGTGTATTCAGATCATAGGGGAGCGGTAGGGCGGGTTCCGCGACAAGTGCGAATCCGCCGGTGGGCGAGCGCCTGCTCGTCGTGTCGAGGTCTGGGTCAAGCTGCAAGGCCCCGATGGCGGCGATGATGAACGTGGCGGACGCGATCAGGCCCGAGGCGAGCAGGCTTCGCCCGGGGTGCCTTGGTGCGTTTCTGACGCCCATACGCAGAATCACGCACGGACCGGGCCGCTCCACCGTTGTTCGATGATGCGCGCGCAGCCACATCCTCAGTCCGCACAGGCACGAGACCACCAGAGCAGCGCCGCCACCGAAGAACCCGACCGTTTCAGGGATGGTCTCGGTCAGCCCGGCCAGGAGGATCAAGGCCATGGCTGTGACCAGGGCGACAACGCCGATCGAACTCGTCAGCCGCGTTCGCCGTCGCGACGGCGCGAGCGCAAGGTCGTCCATCGCTCCACCGAGAAGCGAGTGCGCGGGACGACGCGTGAGCCTGCGAACGGACCAGGCAATGGAAGCGACCGCGATCAAGAGCCCGCCGACAAAGCCGATGACAAACGTCGCCGGCGGTGCACACAGTTGCAGAAACGGCGCGCTCACAGCCCCCGCCCACCAGGACCTGAGCCCCGCGAGCATCAACCAGGCATAACCCATCGCCGCGAAAAGACCCGGCACGGCGCCGAGGAAGGCCACCAGGGTTCCTTCCATGATGAGCAATCGCGCAACCGCACGCGGCGAAAAACCGACCGTCAGAAGGATGCCCAGTTCCTCGGCACGTTGCTCGGCGCCCAATCCGAACAACAGGGCGATCAGCATGGCGGCTGAGATGATCAGGAAGAAGCTGAAGGATAGGAACAAGACGCCGAAATCGGTCGTACCGGTACTGGCTGCGAGGGCACGCCGCCTGACGGGCTCGAATGTAAATCCGAGCTCACCGATATCGAGGCGTTCCTTCAGTTTCGACACGAACACATCCGTGGTCTCAGTGAGACTCGCGCGGTCGGAAGGCGTGAGTCGGATCGACGTCGAACGTCCGAACCGCTCGTGCCCCTCGGTCCACAACCGCCGCGCGTCCATCAGTGAGATGAATGCCTTCGGAGCTGTCGTGAAGCGATCCCAATAGCGCTCGTCCTTGTCGCGGACTTTGGCGAGATCCACCGGGAAGGGCGGATCCCAATCGGCGAGGTTGTCGACGTCGGTGACACCCTGATAGGAAGGAGTGAAGCCGGGGTCGACAGCCTTCTCGTCCATGCGCACGACCCCTCGAAGCACGAACGAGGCGCGACGCGATTCGAGAGCGCCGAACGCGCCGGTTACGTAGTACGTGATCATCACACGATCACCGATCGAAGCGCCCAGGTCATTGGCAGCCCACTCGTTCAGCAGGATGTCACCCATCGCCAGGCGCGGCGCGGATGAGCCGTCCACAAGTGTGAGTCCGGGCGAACCGGGAGCGGCTGTTTCCAAACCGGTGACGGTCGAATAGGGAATGACCGCTCGCTCGACGGCAGCGGTTGATCCGTCGTCGGCGGCCTCGATCCTGATCGTGTTGGCCAGGTATGTGAGGATGGGTGAGGCATCGACACCCATCGACGCCGCAGCCGCGACCGCACTCTCTTCGACGGCGGGCTCGATCAAGAGGCTGTCGCTCTCCAAGGCAACGTACCCGCGCTCCCGGTCGGTTCGCAGGCGCAATCCCACATCAGCGGGGCCCAGTCGCGGCGACAGCATTTCCTGCAGCGCGGCGGGCACATCCGATCCATCATCCGCCGACTCGGTTCTCGATTCGACGAGGATGGTGTTGATGCGGTCCGGCTGGCCGAGCAGACGCTGCAACGTTGGAAGCGGAACCCAGGCGTTGTAGGGCACGGAACGGTGCGGCGTGAGGGCGAACTCCCCGCCGTCATCACGTGTAATGATCCCGCGCACCGTCAGTCGCAGTGTCATAGATGTGTCATCCCGACGTCCGAGCAGTGTTTCCGTCGAGATCGCGCTTGGCCTGGTGACCCGCACGAGCACATCATCACCCACAACCGCCCCGACTGCTTCCGCCAGAGGCTCGTTGAGAACGACCGAGCGGCCGGTGGGCATGGCCGGCGGTGGACTCTGTGCGGTCGTCGCCAGAGCCAGGAACCGCTCGTCCGCACCGTACACCGTGATCCGGTTGACGCGGGCGCGGGTTTCGGCGTGTACAAGGCCTCCGCGCAGCAGGATCGCCGGACAGGCCTGCAAGATGCGAACGCCGGACCACTGCGAGCCGGCCAGGCCGTCCGTCACGCGCTGGTGGAAGAAGCGCTCCGTAAGCAGCGCGTGGTCCACACGTCCCAGTCGACCGAGGGCGAGATCGCGCAGGCTCGCGCGCATGGAATCACCGACGAGCAGAGCGCCGGTGAGCGTGGCTGTCGCGGTCATGACACCCAACGCGACGGCCAGGTGCGATCGCCAGTGAAAGCCCAGGCTGCGGCCAAGGTACGTGATCAAACGCACGTCAGGCTCCCGGATTGGCAACGAGCATCCCGTCGTCGACGTCGAACCGCCTGCCGAATCGTCCCGCCAAATCGGGGCTGTGCGTTACCACAACAAGCGTCACGCCCTGGTCACGGTGAATCTCACAGAGAAGCGAGGCAATCCGATCGGCTGTCTTGCGATCGACATTGCCGGTCGGTTCGTCGGCGAGCAGGACGGACGGGCGGTTGATCAGGGCACGCGCGATCGCCACCCGTTGTCGCTCGCCGCCGGACAGCTCCGCCGGTCGGTGGTCGAGGCGCTCGGACAGGCCGACGCGATCGAGCAGTTCGCGCGCACGCTTCGCCGCATCCTGCCGGTTCGGGCTCTTCATCGCCAGCGTCGGGATGAGCACGTTCTCCAGCACGCAACATTGCCCGAGCAGATGATGGTCCTGAAAGATGAACCCGATGTGCTCGTTGCGAAAGCGGGCCAGGTCGCGCTCGGGGAGGCTGAACGGATCACAACCGTCGATGCTGACGCTTCCCGCCGTCGGCGGTTCGAGCGTTCCGAGGATGTTCAGCAACGTGCTCTTGCCCGAGCCGGAAGGCCCCATGACGGCGGCTGATTCACCCGTCTCGAGGGTCAGCGATACGTCGCGCAGCACAACCAGGTCCTCTCCGCGCGTCGGGAAACGTTTCTCAATGGACTCGGCACACAAACAGACGGGCATGGCAAGCTCGCTCCGTCGCCGGGACAGTCAATCACTCCTTCGGCGAGGATCATGGTCACACAAACCGACCGATCCCGCTTCTCACGATTCGCAGACCTCAGTCTGCGCAAACCTTCGAAGACTAAAACGAGATCCAGTTCCAGAATGCCGACTCCCCGCCAGCGAGCCGCGGGCTGCCGCAAGGCGGCTCTGCCGCGCCCGCGCGGACCCGAAACTGCGGGAAGACGCCAGCAAACCTGATGCGACGAATCGGCACTATCAAACTGCCCTTGGTATAAGACGGTTCGTGGCCGATCGTGACTCCGCGCGGACTGAAGTCCGCGGCTCACCAGAGTGGTCGCACGCTCGACAACACAAACCGATCAGGTGGAGATGGTAAGAAACCGTAACCCTGTTGGCAAACGCACCCGCCTGATGGTACGTTTGACGCGTTGCGTTGCCCGCCGGTGCGATGGCACACGGCCAGGAGCGGAACACCGCGCTGTGCGGCTGCGTATGGATGATGGAGGACCGATGATCAGGATTTCGCTGCTTGCAGGGTTCCTGCTGCTGACCACACCCTGTCTTGCGGAACCGCCGGACGGGGCCGGGCCCGCCGTTCCAGCGACGAAGACCGGTGACTGGCCGATGTGGGGCGGCTCGCCGGATCGGAACATGGTCTCCGACGAGACAAACATTCCCGCGACCTGGGACGTCAAGGCGGGCAAGAACATCAAGTGGGTCGTCAAGCTCGGAACGACAACCTACGGCGCTCCGGTCATCTCGGGCGGCAAGATCTTCGTCGGGACGAACAACGGCGGAGGCCTCCGCCCCGAGATCAAGGGTGACAAGGGTGTTGTGGTTTGCCTGGACGAGAAGACCGGAAAGTTTCTCTGGCAGGCCACGCATGACAAACTTCCTACCGGAAGCATCAACGACTGGCCAGAGCAGGGTATCGTCTCGGCGCCCTGGGTGGACGGTGATCGCCTGTATTACGTAAGCAACCAGTGCCAACTCGTTTGCGCCGACGTCAACGGTTTCCTCGACGGCGAGAACGACGGACCTTTCAAGAGCGAGAAACACAAGCAAAAACAGGACGCCGACATCGTCTGGCTTGTTGACATGTTCAACGACTTGAAAGTCTTCCCGCACAACCTGGCTACGTGTTCGCCGATCGGATGGAGCGATCTGGTCTTCGCCACCACGTCCAACGGTGTGGACAAATCGCACGAGAAGGTGGCTCATCCAAACGCCCCGGACATCATCGCCGTGGACAAGCGCACGGGCAAAGTGGTCTGGCAGCGAAGCGATCCCGGCGCGAACGTCATGCACGGGCAGTGGTCATCGCCCGCACTCGGGATCGTTCGTGGAAAGCCGCAGGTGATCTTCGGGGCCGGTGACGGATGGTGTTACGCCTATGAACCCAAGACCGGAAACGTCATCTGGAAGTTTAATCTGAATCCGAAGGATGCGAAGTGGGTTCCGCATGGCCGGGCGAGGGAGAATGGCAAGAGCAGCATCATCGCCACGCCCGTCGTCTATGGTGATAAGGTTTTCCTGGCTGTCGGGCAGGACCCCGAGCACGGTTCGGGGCCCGGTCATTTATGGGCCATCGACGCAACCGGGCAGGGCGACGTCACCGAAACGCACGGCGTTTGGCACTACGGTGGTGAGGATTTCGGCCGGACGCTGTCGACCGTAGCCGTGGCTGACGGACTTCTCTACGCGGCGGAGCTGAGCGGCTTTCTGCACTGCCTGAATGCCAAGACAGGCAAGCGCTATTGGCGACACGACACGTTTGCGTCCGTCTGGGGATCGCCGTTCATCGTGGACGGCAAGGTCCTTCTCGGCACGACCGACGGTGAGGTGATCGTCCTGCGTCATGGGAAGGAGTTGCATGAGGTGGCGGTCAACGATCAGCAGAGCACGGTCTACTCGACGCCGGTGGTCTCGAATGGCGTGCTCTATGTCACGAACCGCCGGGCCCTGTACGCCATCGAGGCATCCGGCAACTAGTGCGGCTTCCAGAAAGGTAATGGCGTTTCTTCCTCCCCTCCTTGACAAGGAGGGGCTGGGGGAGGTTCTTCTGTGCCTGCATGGACCCCCCTCAATCCCCCCTTGGTAAGGGGGGAAGGAAACAGACCCCCCTATTCCCCCTTTGGTAAGGGGGGAAGAAAGCGGAACAACCTTTGTTGAAACGGCACCAGGCTCCCGCCATTCCACAGTAGCGAAGGTCGATCGCCACTGCATTCGGACAAGTAATTACATCCGGAACTCGCTTGAGAATCCGCGCTTGCTCATACTGGGTAACGGGGTAATTGGCGCGGGATTGCGCTTGGAGTGTGCTTACTGCGAGCATCCCCTTGTGTTACGCTTTCCGCGACCAGTAAAGGAGGCCTCAAATCCCGATGGACAGGAGCGGACCTTTAGTGTGCACGCTGATTCTTACGCTTGTCTCGTTGTGTTGCGTGTGTGCGGCCCGGGCTTGGGCGGGAGAGATGCATGACGCAACATGCTCCACAGATGCGCCCCGAGCCGGCGACAGCGGAACCACGGAGGCGACCTCGTGGAGCTTTCGCGGCGATCCGCAGTTGACCGGTGTCGCCTCAAGTGCCTTACCAGGTCGCCTCGAGGTGCGCTGGAAGTTCGAGAGGACCGAGGCCTTTGCCTCATCGGCAGCCATCGCCGGCGGCGTGGTCTATGTCGGGTGTGACGACGAGCACTTCTATGCCCTCGATCTGAGTAATGGGAAAGTCAAGTGGAAGTTCCGCGCGGCGGGCCCGGTGCAATCGTCGCCGATCGTCCTGGATCAGCGCGTCGTGTTCGGCGATGACGAAGGGGTTGTTCGTGCTCTCGATCGGGCGGATGGGCGTGAGCTTTGGAAGTTCACGACCGAGGGGCAGGTGATCTCGTCACCAAACCATCACGCCGGGCGGATCGTCGTGGGCTCCTATGATGGCTTCCTTTACTGTTTGTCCGCCGATACGGGCACGTTGCTCTGGAAATACGAGACAGCCGGATATGTTCACGGTTCGCCCGCAATTGCGCGGGATCACGCGTTGGCGGTCGGATGCGATGAACGTCTGCACGTGGTCCGCCTGAGTGATGGAAAGGCGGCCCGGACGATTCCCATCGGTTCGCCGTCGGGTGTTTCGCCCGCAGTTTCGGGATCGCGGGCGTTCTTTGGAACGTACGGTGGTCGGGTCCTGGCGGTTGACTGGGAGAGTGGGAAGAGTGTCTGGGTTTTCGAGGACCCGGACAGGGAGTTTCCTTTCATGGCTTCGGCGGCGGTTACGAGGGATTTTGTGATCGTCGGCGGGCGGGACAAGCGGTTGCACTGCCTTGACATTCTCACCGGCAAGACGCGGTGGACGTTTGTTTCGAAGGGACGAATTGACTCGTCAGCCATTGTTGTCGGCAGACGCGTCTTCTTCGGTTCGATGGACGGCAATCTCTACGCGGTAGGGTTGGATGACGGGAAGGAACTGTGGAGGTTTGAGGCGGGCTCGCCGATCACGGCATCACCGGCCGTGGCATCTAGGTGTCTTGTCGTTGGCACTCTGGACGGGGTTCTATACTGCTTTGGATCGAGGCGCGACACGGGAAGATAATGCGAACTCGTCGGCGGGACGGGCAATGGAAGACGGATAGCGCGTAGCACCAGCCAGGAAGAGGAGTGCAACGAATGAACAGGAGACAAGGCATGGTCCAAGCAAGACCTTTCATACTTGGTTTGTGCGTTGCGATCGGCACGATCGCAGTTCATTCCACAACGGTCCTTGGTGACCCAGGCCCGAGAAAAGGTGAGCCTGGCGATGCGATGGCCATCCTGAAGAAGGCGGAGGCCGCCCTGAAGGATGTGAAGTTCGCCAAGTATGAAGCAGAGTACAACGTCGTCGGCTGGGCGACAGCCTTCGTCCCCAACATCATAGGCTCGGCGACACTGGGCGAACCTGCGGAGCACGACGTTCCGAGATTCCGTAGCGAGGCAAAGCTGACACCGCCCGGATCCACGGACGCCGTCAAGGCGCAAATCGGATGCGACGGTGACGTGTACTATCTGGTGGATCACCGGAAGAAGATGGTCTACGCCGATATGGACGACGCCGTCCTCGGCACGCAACAGCGCAACTTTCAGCGTTTGCTCCTGCCCGATTTCGTCGCCGAGGAACCGCTGGCTGACGATCTAAAAGCCGAGAGCGTCGAACGCAAGGAGGAAACGAATGTCGGTGGCGAGGCGTGCTATCAGGTTCACGTGACTCGCTCCGAGACACAGGCGGTGACGTGGCACATCTCGAAGAAGGATTACCTGCCGCGTAAGGTGGATCGCTTTTACAAGGACCCCGAACGGGGTGAAACCTCAACGCACCTGGTGATGACCAAGCTGGTCACGAGTTCCAAGTGCGATGTGGGCGCGTTCAAGCTGACCGTTCCGAAGGGCTTCACAAAGACCGACGAATTCGCACCGTAGGCCGTGCCACATGACGGCAACACGAAAACATCAGGGCAGAGATTACGAAATCCTATTCGAAGTCCGCGGCTCGCTGGGAATGAACGTTACAGGTCTATACAACAGGTAGAATCCAACAAGTCTCATTGCAGAGATGGCTGAAGAGTCACGGTGGGCGATGCCCACCCCACGATCTACTGCCGTTTCCAGGAAGGCAATGGTGTTTCTTCCTCCCCTCCTTGACAAGGAGGGGTTGGGGGAAGTTCTTCATGCGTCTGCATGAACCCCCCTCTATCCCCCCTTGGTAAGGGGGGAAGAAAACGGAACGACCTTTGTTGAAACGGTACTACGATCTACTCGCCGTACTTGGCGATGATCTCCTCTTTGCTCTTGCCGAGAATGTCATACTTCTTGCCGATCTTGGCGAACGCCGCGATCGCATGGTCAATGTGCTTGAACTCATGGCCGGCTGAGAGCTGCACGCGGATGCGAGCCAATCCCTTACCCACCACCGGATAATAAAAGCCAATCACATAGATACCCTCGGCGTACAGGTCTCGCGCGATGTCCTGCGAGAGCTTGGCGTTGTACAGCATGATCGGGACGATCGGGTGATCGCCCGGCTTGATGTCGAATCCGGATTCGGTCATTCCCTTGCGGAAGCGCTTGGTGTTGGCTTCCACCTTGTCACGCAGCTCGGTGCTGCCGGTGAGCAGATCAATCACGGCGATGGAGGCTTTGACCACCACGGACGAGACGGTGTTGCTGAACAGATAAGGCCTCGACCGCTGCCGCAGCAACTCGATGATCTCCTTGCGGCCGGTCGTGAACCCACCCGACGCCCCGCCGAGCGCCTTGCCCAGTGTCGAGGTGATAATGTCGACCCGCCCCATCACTCCACAGTACTCCGTCGAGCCGCGACCGGTCTTGCCGATCACGCCGGTGCAGTGGGCGTCGTCGACCATGACCAGCGAGTCATATTTCTCAGCCAACGCGCAAATTTTGTCGAGTTGTGCGACGGTCCCGTCCATGCTGAACGCGCCGTCCGTGGCGACAACACGATAGCGGGCGTTCTGCGCCTCCTTGAGCTTGGCCTCGAGGTCGGCCATGTCGTTGGTCTTGTAGATGGAGCGCGCGGCCTTGCACAGGCGGATACCGTCGATGATCGACGCATGATTCAGCGCGTCGGTGATGATGGCGTCCTCCTTGCCGAAGAGCGGCTCGAAGACGCCGCCGTTGGCATCGAAGCAGGCCGCATAGAGGATCGTGTCCTCCGTATGGAAGAAGTCGGAGATCTTCTTCTCCAGCGCCCTGTGGATGTCCTGCGTGCCGCAAATGAAGCGGACGCTGCTCATGCCGTAACCGTGGGTATCGAGCGCGTCGCGAGCGGCGGCGATCACCTTCGGGTGCGAGGAGAGACCAAGGTAGTTGTTCGCGCAGAAGTTGACGACATCCTGGGGCGGGCTGCCCTCGGGATACTCGACCTTAATGTCCGCCGCCTGAGGCGTCAGAATAAAGCGCTCCTCCTTGAACAGGCCGGCCTCACGGATCGAGGCCAACTCCTTCTGAAGGTCATCTTTCATCTTGCCATACATGTGCTTTGCTCCGATTGACTCTATTTCACGCAGGTCGGGACACGCCCGACGACAGATCGTACTCCACGTCTCAAATGCCCGATCAACAACCGATGCGTTTCCGGGCGGCTTCGCACTCCGTCTTGTCGGGGAAGAGCACGATCTTGGCGCTTTTCCGCGGACGCTCGATCATTTTCTCGAAACCCTCGGCGAAGTCATCGAGCGGGAAGACGTTCGTGATGACCGGCGTTGGATCAAGACGCCCGTTGGCCAGCAGATTCCTATTCCGATACCAGGTGTCGAAGATCTTCCGCCCGCTGATGCCATGAACCTGGCATCCCTTAAAGACGATGCCATTGTTATAGTCGATGGGCATGGTGGGCTCGGCCGCCACACCAAACGCCGTCACCCGGCCGGCCTTGCGCACCATGGCGAAACAGTCGTTGATCGAGTCCTGCGAAGCGACCATCTCCAGCGCGATGTCGACGCCGTTACCGCCGGTGTGATCCATCGTGAACGCGAGCCGCTCTTTCGGCGTAGTCTCGTTCGTTTTCATTTGAAGATCGGCGCCCATCTTCCGGCCAATCTCCATGTTAAGGTCATATTTGCCGAAGTGGATGATCTTCGCCACACCGCACGCTCGCGCGACGCCGATGGCAAAGAGGCTGATCGGCCCGTCGCCCGTGATGACCATCGTCTTGCCGGCCACGTCGGCATCCTCACCGAGAACGGCGTACGTCGCGTTGCCGAGCGGCTCCTGGATGGCGGCCACCTCCGGCGGGATGGACGGGTCGTTCGGCCAGCAGACCGACTCGGGAAGAGCGAAGTACTCAGCGAAGCAGCCGTCGTAATCCACACCGAGGATCTTCATGTTCGTTCCGACATGGAACGAGCCGAGCATGCTCGTCAGATCGCCGGGGTCGTAAATATGCGTCTCGGCTGAGATGTAATCGCCGACCTTGATGCGCTTGCAGTGAGCGCCGACCTCGATAACCTCGCCGGCAACCTCGTGCCCGAGAATCTGCGGCAGCGCCTTGGCGCCGATGCGCCCGTCGGACCAGGGGTCCCACTTGTAGATGTGCACGTCGGTTCCGCAGATGCTTGTGGCGCGGACCTTGACGACCAGCCAGTCTGCATCGGGCTTGGGGATCGGCTTCTCCTGAAGCTCGGCGCCGAGTTCGGGCTTGGTCTTGACGACGGCCTTCATGGTCTCCATGAGGTTTCTCCTACGTGTGACATTCGACTGTAAGGTACTGGCGCGACACCCGGCGGCATGGCTTTGGCCGCCTCCGGGAGCAGTCGGGACGCCTCGATCCGGCGC
The DNA here is from genome assembly GCA_965371725.1 of uncultured Phycisphaerales bacterium. Taxonomy (GTDB): domain Bacteria; phylum Planctomycetota; class Phycisphaerae; order UBA1845; family UBA1845; genus CBDUZO01. The sequence goes on along the minus strand of CBDUZO010000034.1, from coordinate 25,290 downwards.
GGGGCCGGCCCTCCGTCGATCCGTGTACTTCGGTCCCTGCGATGAGCAGGGTACAGCCATTTGCGGGCACGTGCAACGGGCGCATTGAGCGAACGCAGGCGCCAATCGGTGATCGCGCGCAACAGGTGTGTGTATCGGTGTTTACGACGCTCGGGGCATACGTGCCGGGCGGATCATGGCGATGCCTGTTCGGGCGGCGGAAGGGGTTCCACCACTTCCTTGTACTTCTTCCAGGCCGCCGGCCTTTTGAAGTCCTTCTTCTTGACGCCGGTGTTGATCGAACCCTCGGAAAGATCGGGGAACTCAGCCGTGTTGACCTCGAGCCCGCCGCTCTTGGTTACCATGATCCGGCAGGGCAGGTGAATGTCGCGGCGGATGAAGAACTCGAGCCGGTCGTACTTGCCGTCCATCCGGCTCCCGGGTTTCGGGATGCAAACCAGATGGTCGGTGTGGGGCGGATCGCCCACCGCCGGTGGCGCAAGCGCGACGTCAAAGTTGCGGAGGATCTTGTCTTTCTTCTGGCCGAACGGCAACGGGAAGGGCGTCTTCTCGATGTCAAACAGGTCAATCCTCTCGCCGGGGCGGACGATCTCACGCCGGGTCACCTGCTCGATGCGCTCGAGCGCCTCGTGCAACCATTGCCCGTCGAACAGATACCACTCCTGCTTGCCTCGCAGCCCATCCACCTCGGTCTTCTCGAAATGGACCAGGAAGTGTGGGTTGGGCTCGGTCATCTGAAACAAAATCCGCCCGAGTTTCGTCCGCTTGGACAGGTTGATCTGATCGTCCTCGATGAACTTGACCTTGCAGCGAATGTCCTTCAGCCCATCGCTTCGCTTCTCGAGCTGTGTGAGAATCTCATCAATCCGCGCTTCCGATGCGTCTGCCGACTTTGGTTGCGTCTCAACGGGATCACCGAGGAGCCCGAGCGACCCGAACATCCACGACGCAAGAACAAGGGTAAGAAATTTCACAGCGTTCTCTCCAGTTCGGTGGCGGTCAGATATCCTCTCTCTATGCTAGACCCTAGGCGATCGCGCCACAAGACTCCGGATGCGTTCGCCCACGCTGCGCCCTGCCAACGCGATGCGTGCTCCCTAGTGCCGCTTCCAGAAAAGGTAATGGCGTTTCTTCCTCCCCTCTTTGACAAGGAGGGGCTGGGGGAGGTTCTTCTCCGTCTGCATGAACCCCCCTCTATCCCCCCTTGGTAAGGGGGGAAGAAAGCGGAACAACCTTTGTTGAAACGGCCTAGTTTGTCGGAACTTGGCGGAACGTCTATACTCGCGCCTCAAATCGGCCGGGCAACGCTTGAGTCTTTCTTTCGCTTCAATGGAAACCGACGTGCGACACGGGAAGGAGCAGCCTTGTGGATCTACCCATTGCTGATCGGGTTAGGGGGAGCCGCCAGTCGGACATCCGCCGGTTCTCGGCCATCTGCGCCGCGATGGACGGCGTGAATCTCTCGCAGGGCATCTGCGATCAGCCGGCACCGGACGCGGTGAAGGAGGCGGCCAAGCGGGCGATCGACCAGGACCACGCCATCTATACCAACCTCCGCGGCATCATCGAGCTGCGGCGGGCGATCGCCGAGAAGATGCGGCGGTTCAACAAGATCGAGTGTGATCCCGAAACCGAGGTGGCTGTGACCGTCGGCAGCGCCGGCTCGTTCGCCTGCATTGCCCTGTCCACGCTCAACCCAGGCGACGAGTGCATTGTCTTCTCTCCGTTCTACAGCTACCACGTGAACCTTCTGGAACTGATCGGCGCGAAGGTTCGGTATGTCGATCTCGCCCCACCGGAGTGGTCCTACAGCCAATCCGACCTCGAAGCGGCGTTCACCGACCGCACGCGGATGATCCTGATCTGCACGCCGAACAACCCGACGGGCAAGGTCTACTCCGAGTCGGAGCTGAGGGTGATCGCCGATCTGGCCAACCGTCACAACACCTGGATCGTCACCGACGAGATCTACGAGTACATCACCTACGACAGGCCGCACATCAGCATCGGAAGCTTCGCAGAGGCAAAGGACCGTACGTTGACCATGAGCGGCGCGTCGAAGACCTTCGCCGTGACGGGTTGGCGGATTGGGTATTCGGTCGGCCCGGCGGAGATCATCAACCGCATCGTTGTCGTGAACGACCTTCTCTACATCTGTGCCCCGGCCCCGCTTCAGCACGGGATCGTCGCCGGTCTCAACCTGCCCGACTCGTATTACGAGGACATGCGCGTGGATTACCTCGCCAAGCGGGAGATGCTGGTGGATGTGCTGACCGAGATCGGCTTCACGCCGTTTGTTCCCGAGGGCAGTTATTACCTGCTGGCCTCGTTCGAGAAGGGACGCTGGCCGAACGCGACAGCCGCCACGGAAGCCATCCTCAACGACGTCGGTGTGGCCACGGTCCCCGCGCGGGCGTTTTATCGCCGGCCCGCCGACGGCGAAAACCAGCTTCGCTTCTGCTACGCCAAGCAGCAGGTGGACCTCGAGGAGGCCTGTCGCAGATTGCGCCGGCTTGGCCGCTAGAACATTTCCCGTCTCTGTGAGCCGCGGACTTCAGTCCGCGCGGCTTCGCGTGCGCCAGAGGGTATCCGGCGAATGAAACACCGGCACACAATAGCGAGTTTCGCTAGAGCAGTTTCGGCGTTCGTGTGGCGGTTTCAGGCTGGAGAGTGACTGTAGCACCCGGGATACCCGCGCGGACGCGGCAAAGCCGCCTTGCGGCAGTCCGCGGCTCGCTACGTCACCACCCGAACCGTTCTAGAGCATTTCCCGGTCATGCGTACCGCTCGACCGCCCTCTTTCCCACCCCCTTGGCAAGGGGGATGAAAAGGGGAGCCCGGTTCCGATAAGAACTCACGGTGGGCGGTCTCTGGATGCGGGTCAGCCGTGGCCACGGATGATTAAATCGGGAGGTCTTGATAGGTCGGATGCGACGCCCGGCGTGGGCAACGCGTACAAAACCATGATGCACACTGGCCGCGAACTGCGCTTTTGACTACAACGTAAAGGAACTTCATGAGAAACGTCTACCCTCGTGGGCTGTACGTGTTTGGCGCCCCCCGTTACCAAGGGTGGATGGACCGGTTGGGAGTGAATTCATGGTGAGATGTGTGACCCCGAAGGTCTTCGTGCTGTTCCTACTGATCTCGGTGACCGACTCGGCTTTGGGGCTCGGTCTCGGTGACCCGGCTCCACCGCTCAAGATCGCCGAGTGGGTCCAGGGTGCCCCCGTGGACCTGGGCAAGGATCACAGCAAGAAGGTCCACATGATCGAGTTCTGGGCCGTCTGGTGCCCGCCCTGCAAGATCACCGTCCCGCGTCTCAGTGAGTTCCTGAGGAAGCACAAGGATGACTTGGTCATTGTGGGTGTCACCGCTCCCGACCTCCGCGGCAACACGCCCCAGGCCGTCAAGAGATTCGTCAAGAAGCAGGGCGAGGACATGATCTATCACGTCGCCCTGGACAAGGACGAGGCGACGACCAGCGCCTACATGGTCGAATCCGGGGCCGTCGGGATCCCGCACGCCTTCGTGGTCGGGCGTGACGGGCGGATCGCGTGGATGGGCAGCCCACTCGACCCGGTGCTCGACGAGGTCCTCCCCCAGGTGATCGAGGGCACGTACGACATCGAGAAGGCCAAGACTCAGGCGGAGGTTGACCGGCGGTTCGAGTCGGTCCTGCTCGCTTTGAACATGCAATCGCCGTCGTTCGCATGGCAGGAGCTGTTGGCCATTCTGAAGCTTGATCCGGCCAATGAGGCCGCCCTTGACGTGCTCGGTATCGTGGCCAGGCAAATGGACGATCGTGTCGCTTTTCGCTCATGGGCCAAGTCGCACGTGGCCGCCCATCGGAAGGATGTGACGGCGATGTACCGGCTCGCCAACACCCTCTGCAGCATCAGCGATTTTGCGAGCCGGATGCCGGAACTGGCGCTCGAAGCGGCGACCGCAGCCATCGAAAACTCCGGTCGACGCGATCCGGATGCACTCTCCGCCTATGCGCGGGCGCTGTATCAGATCGGCCGGCTGGATGAGGCGATTGCCATGCAGAAAGACGCGGTCGCCCGTGCCGACAACTCCCAGCGCAATGCGATCAAGAGCGTGCTGGGTTACTATCAACGATGCAAGGAGCTTCAGGGTAGGGTCGAATAGAGCAAGGTCTGTTTTTGTGTAGCGAGTGACCCCCCTCTTTCCCCCCTTGTCAAGGTGGGATGAAAGTGGGGTTCCGCCACACGATTCCCGAAAGCGCTCTAGCCGACTTTCGTTCCTTATTGAAGGCCCGACTGACGGGGGCGTGATCGTGATGAGCCTGGGGCTTTTCGGCTTGGACTTCCTCAGCGGAGGCAACGCCGTCTGCGTGGTCGTCGTTGTGGTGATCGTCCTGCTGGCCACCTCGACCCGACGGTCCGCCAGGCGCTGCCGCCGTTGCCACGAGGTCAACCGCCCCCACGCGGTCTATTGTGCCCAGTGCGGCGCGAGGCTTTCGGACCGGTAAGCCCGCCCAGTCGCCCCCAACCCGCCGAAGCATCCCCACGCCGGCTCGCCCGGGAGGAACAAACCTGATCTGTGGCGCCGCCGCCGTATGTCGAATGAACTGGAAGTTGGTATAATGGCCGATGAAAGGGCGCCGGGGTAGCAAGGGATAGCCCGCTCGGGGGTGGGCTTGTCGGTGTCGGTGGGGTTCAGACTTCGCATGATAGCAATCACAAGCAATCCAGAGACGCGATCCGTGGGGCCGGCCGCTCACCGGTCCCATCGGGCCGCTTTCACCCTGATCGAGATGTTGGCGGTGGTGGCGGTGATCATCGTACTGGTCGGCCTGTTGATTCCCGCCCTCTCGCGCGCCCGGCGGGCGAGCCTCTCGACGGTATGTACCTCCAGAATCCGAACGCTCGGGCAGGGCTTGATGATTTATGCCAACGAGTACGATGACGTCCTCGTCCCCGGACGCATGCCGAAGGTCGACGACGAAAACTGGCGTGTCGATATCGAGGGTGGTTTGAAGTATCGCCCCACCTTCCTTGCGATGATGGGAAGCCAGGTCGGGATCGCACCGTTCGCCGACCCGCAGCCATACAAACACAGCGTCGATAGCGAGGGCGAGAAGGGCGGGCGGCAGAACTATACCAGCAAAACCTACCTCTGCCCCGAAGTCCCGGATTGGACCGACGAGCGGAACGGGGCATACGGCTACAACTATCAGTTCCTCGGCAACGGCCGCCTTCTGGACAGTACCGAAATCATGTCATTCAAGAACTGGCCCGTTCTGCTGTCGAGCGTTCCGGCGCCGGGTCGGACGGTGGCGATGGGGGACTCGATGGGGACAGCCGCCGCGGCCACGCGCGGCTCCCGGGCGGGCTATGAGAACAATTCCCGCAAGGTCAACGCGATGGGCAACGAAGGCTTCAACCTCGACCCGCCCTGGGTGGACCCCGAAAACGGCGAGATTGCCTACAATGGTGAATGGGAGGATGGCTACGGCGATACCCCGACCGCGTCCGTGACGGGACCCCGTGAGGAGGGCGAGCCCGCTCGCAGCGCCCCGGACGAACGTCACGCCGGAAAGGCCAACATGTTGTGGCTCGATGGGCATTGCAGCGGCGAGACGCTTGAATCACTTGGCTACGTCGTCGAGGAAGACGGTGTCGTCGGGCTCGAGGGGAACAACCGCTTCTTCTCAACCGACCAGCGCAACCGCGTCTGGATCGAGTGATTGTTGTCTGGGGCCTTGCCGGAGTATCGCCTTTGCTCCCCCGGCCCTTTGGCTCACCGCCGCGCAGGAGTGGGTGGTCCGGGAGGTGCAATCGGAAGACACGGTCCTGATTGGACACGCGCGGAGCTTAGAGCAAGCTCTTTTTTCGTGTAGCGGTGAAACAGCTCTTTTCTCCTGGGTTTTTCGCCCGGTGTCCGCTACACAAATTCGGAGAGTGTTATAGCCGTATGAGAGCCCTCACGTTTGATGGGACGCTTCGATACGACGCGAATCACGCCGACCCCTCACCGGGCGAGCGTGAATGCCTCGTCCGCGTACATCTGGCCGGGATCTGTGCAACCGATCTGCACATCACGCAAGGCTACATGAAGTTCGGCGGCGTGCTCGGCCATGAGTTTGTCGGCACCGTGATAAGCGGGTCACCCACCTGGCACAACAAGCGCGTGGCATGTGAGATCAACTGCGTCTGTAAGCGATGCGATATGTGCCAGGCCGGGCTGGCCAACCATTGTCGAGACCGGACCGTCATCGGAATCGCCGGACGCGACGGATGTTTCGCCGATCTTGTAGCCGTCCCCGAACGCAACCTGCATGTGGTTCCGGACACCATCTCCGATGAGGAGGCCGTCTTCATTGAACCGCTGGCAGCCGCCTGCCAGGTCCTCGCCCAATGCCCGATCGACAAACGCATGAACGTCAGCGTGATCGGTCCCGGGCGGCTGGGGCTGCTCGTCGCTCAGGTGCTCAGGACCACGGGCTGTACGCTGACGGTCATCGGTCGGAATCCGAAGAAGCTGCTCCTGTGCGAGAAGAAGGGCGTCCAAGCCGTTCACGTGAATGATCTGATCCCGCGTCAGGATCGTGACGTTGTCGTCGAGTGTACCGGTTCACCTTCCGGACTTGACATTGCGATGTCACTCGTGCGCCCGCGAGGCACGATCGTTCTGAAGAGCACCTATCCCGATGCGGGCAAGCTCAACCTCGCAATGGCTGTCATCAACGAGATCAGCATTCTGGGCAGCCGCTGCGGCCCATTCGGTGAGGCGATCAACGCGCTCGCACGACAGGACGTTGACGTACGTTCACTCATCTCGCGCATTTTCCCCATCGAAAAGGCGCTCGACGCCTTCGACGCCGCCCGACAACCCGACAACGTGAAAATCCTGCTCAAGATCAATCCGAGGTGACGGCGCTCGCACCGGCGGTGGCCGAATCCGTGTGTCGCTTGCGCATTACCGCAACACTTCATCCAATCCGCGCAGGTTCAGTGGCGGGATGGGAATGGGCTCGGCGCGCGTCACCTTCCAGGTGTCACCGAGAAGGCGGAACCTCAAGCGCCAGCGCGTCGGGAGGTAGCCGTAGTAACCCTCCTGCGACTCGACCCGGCAAGAGGCGTTGAACGTAGCCGTCCCCATGTCTTGTTGAGGAAGGGTCACCTCGAAGTTCCTCAACCTCGGGTCATGGATGGTGTAACGCTCGAACACGGCTTTCGCACGGTCGAGGACTTCCGTCCTATCGAGTCCGTTCGCTTCAAAGCTCCCAGCTAAGTGCTGCCCGATGACACCGATGTCGCCGGCAGGCCGTTGCGTGACTGTCTCGACGGCGTCCGCCAGCTCGCGACACACTTGGATGATCCGTTCGCGCGGCGTCTCCACAACCGTTGAGAGAATCAGCAGCGCCGGGATGGCGGCAAATCCGATCCAGACAGCCCTTGCAGCCGCACGACTTCGCAACCACGACCAGACCACGATGAGCGCGAACTGCACCGCGACCAGGACAACCGCCAACAGCCACAGGCTTTCAAGGAGCAATCGTGAAATCACATAAGCCTCAAGACGAACGGCGTTGCGCAAGAAAGAGTCGTGTAGGGTGGGCACTGCCCACCACATGGCTCAACCATCCCTGCAGTTCTTGGTGGGCGGTGCCCACCCTACCCTTACAGGCGGTGCGGGTGCCCCGTCCTTTTCGTTAGAAAAGGGGAATGGATTGAGCAGCCGAAGACATCTCGAACAACCGTCCGTCCCCCACCCTTCGCTCCGCGAAGGATGGGGCACCACGCCCAACGCCCTCTTGTCCCGGAGGGACATCTGAAAATAACCCCGCGATTTATCGCGGGGTAAACCGGTGACGGATGATTCCAAGTCCCGTAGGGACGACTGAAACGTGTAGGGTTGGCACTCCACGTGACTTGGTGGGCGGTGCCCACCCTACCCCTACAGTGTCACATCTTCGCCCCCGCGGCGATAAGGTCGCCGTGTCCCTCGCGCCGCTTCACGGGTGGCCAATCCGTCTTCGTGTCATACCACTTCTCGAGCACACGGCGGATATCGTCGGCCCCTTCGACAGCCACAAACGCATCACGAACCTTAACTGCGCAGGGATGATGCTCGGCATACTTGATGCCGAACTTGCGCATGATCCTCGCCCCGAGCTTCTCGCCGTAAAAGTTGACCACCTCCAACCAGTGCTCTTCAATTCCCTCGCGCTGCCGCCGGATCGACGGCGGCGGAGGCAACTCTTCTCCTCGCCACAGGGCCCGACACTCCTCGAAAATCCAGGGGTTTCCGATGCACCCGCGCGCGATTGTCACGCCATCCACGCCCGTCTCCCGGATCATCCGAACACAGGCCTCGGCACTGAACAGATCGCCGCTACCGAGGATGATACGATCACCGACGTGATGCTTGACCCGCTTCAGGAACGCCCATTGAGCCGCCCCCACATAACGCTGCCGAACCGTTCGGGCATGGACCGTCACAGCCGAAACGCCGATCGCCAGCGCGCCATCCAAGATACGGAAGAAGTCCCCCTCGCTCTGACGACTCTCGTCCATCCCGCGACGCATCTTGACCGTAACGGGGCGCGTCGATCCGACCGCATCCTGCACCCGCCTGATGATGTCCATCGCCGTGTCGGGTTGTGAGAGCAGGAACCCGCCTCGACATCGACCGAGCACCTTCCGCACCGGACATCCGAAGTTGATGTCGATCACGTCGTACCCGGCTTCGGCCATCGCCGCCGCCGCCGCACCGAACTGCTCCGGTTTCGCGCCCATCAATTGCCCGCCGACGGGATGATCGTCCACGGGTACATCGAGCGCCGTGCAACGCACCTTGCCCGGCGTCAGCACGAGCTTGTCGAGCATGACCTCGCCGAGGGCATACGGCGCGCCATGCTTTCGATTGAGTCGGCGCATGGGAAGGTCGCTGTAACCACTCAACGCAGCTTGCACGAAAGGTACGTCAAGTTGTAGCGATCCGATCCTCAGCACCGTGGGCGTCACCTTACAATCAAGTCGACACTGCCAACGCCGTTTCAACAAAGGTTATTCCGCTTTCTTCCCCCCTTACTAAGGGGGGATTGAGGGGGGTTCGTGCAGGCGGAGAAGAACCTCCCCAAGCCCCTCCTTGCCAAGAAGAACCTCCCCCGCCCCCTCCTTATCAAGGAGGGGAGAGGGAAACACCATTACCTTTCTGGAAACGGCACTAATGCGTATTACGATCACCTGTAGCGGCTATGTCCGTGCAATCCCATCTTACCAAGGGAAGACGAAAGGGGGGTTCCGCTACACGATTTCGGAAGATGTTCTATTCCGAGAAGACGCGGCGCTGTCGCGCGGTGGGGATATTGAGCTGTTGACGGTACTTCGCCACGGTGCGGCGGGATATTTCGATCCCCTCATCCTTGAGCCTGGCGGCGATCTGATCGTCGTTGAGCGGGTCTTCGCGATCCTCGGTCTCCACGAGCTCGCGCACGCGGGTCTTGACGCGATCCCACCCCATCGACTCACCCTCTTCCGTCTCGGTTCCGCCCGTGAAGAAGTAGCGAAGCGGATAAATGCCTCGCGGCGTCTGCATGTACTTATCCGCCACGGTCCGGCTGATGGTGGACGGGTCACAGCCGAGCTCGACAGCCAGGTCACTCATGCGACAGACCTTCAACCCCTCCGGCCCGACGTCGAAGAAGTCTCGCTGCTTCTCCACGATCGCCCGGGCTACCTCGAGCAACCGGCCGCGCCGGAAGTTGACGGCGTCCATCAGCACGGTCGCCGCCTCAATCTGCTTGCGGACGAAGTCGCGCGTCTCCTTTCCGTTCTTCTTCGATTTGGCGATCGCAGCCACGTCATCACGGATGCGAAGCTCGGGCGTGTTCCCGCGGGTCAGTTGTATGGTCAGCCCACCGCCGGTCTCGGCATACTCGACGATCACATCCGGCCGAATCGGCGGTACGGATCGGTCCCCCACAAGATGACCCGGGTGGATGCACAAGGTTGAACGCATGACGTTCAGCGCTTCGTTGATCTCTCCGATCGAAAACCCCGTTGCCTTGGAAACCTGAGGCAATCGGTTGTGCGCGATGTCATTCAAATGACGCTCGATCAGGACGCGCTCGACCCCGTTGTCACCCGGGAGGACCTCGAGCTGCAGGAGCAAACACTCGACAAGATCACGGGCACCGATACCGGATGGATCAAGGCATTGAACCTTCCGCAACGCGTCATCGAAGGTCCCCGTCTTGATCGGAGGCCTCACGCTGCCCATCACGTCTTCCCGTCGCACTCGGAGGTACCCGTCCGGGTTGAGATGGTTGATGATGGCCTCCCCGGCGCGGCGTAGCTTGTCGTCCCCGTCGACCAGCGCCCATTGTGCCAGCAGGTGCTCCTGGAGGCTGATCTCCCGCCCGGCCGTGTTCGCAATCGCCCCCATCTTCGCGTCCGGTTCACCGTTGCCGGCGGCCCGACGTGCGAAGTGCGGCGCACGCTCCCCCGCGTCCAGATCCAGGCCGTAGTCGCGTGAGAACCGGTGCAGACGGGCGAATCCCTCATCAGCCGGCCGGCCGGTCTGCTCGCCCCGACCCTCTTCGGCGGTACGCTGCTCGATCTCCGTCGACTCGGGCTCGACCAGTTCCAGGGCGGCGTTGGTCTCGAGGGCGTCGTTGATGCACGCCTCCAGCTCGGCGACCGGCTTTTGCAGAATCGCCATGGACTGGATGAGCTGCGGCGTAAGCCGCTGCTCCATCCGCATCTGCTGGTTAAGTGTCTGTGACAGGAACCGTGACATAGCTCTCGCACGCTCAACGCCCGCCGCCGGGCGAACCGCATCGTCCAAGTCATCCGGCGTCACCGCAACCCTGCGTGACACACGGATCGGCAACCCTCACCGGCCCGCCGGGACACGTTCATCTTGCACCCTATTGTAGCATCTTGGCACCCCAAACACCCCACCCCCGCGGGGCTTTCGCGGCATTTGCACCGTGTTCCGAAAACGGCCCCACGACCGCTCAATAAGCGATGTGCTGCATGCGGCACACGATTCGTCCCGATAGCAGCCTCCCGGAAGCCCGACCTCACACCGAATATGCGCTGGTACCGCGCGGTTTGCCGAGTTCTTTTGACTTGGGCGGCTGTGTATTGCACGGTTGAGGTGAACTCGCCGATGGGGAATCACACGAAGTGATCGGACCTGCAAGGACCCGAAACAGCGTCGTCAGGCGTACTGCGCGATGGGCAGCCGTGACCAGCGGTCTTGTGCTGGCTCTGCTCTCCACCGGGTGCACCATAAACCTCGGCTCGTACATTGGAATCCCGTCGCAGTTTCTCTCCGGCGTCGGCGGGTGGGACCTGTCGGCCTGTGGTGGCGGTGGTCTTCAGACCTGTGCGGCGCTCATGGCCGATAACCAGACCCTCATCTTCGGTGGCAGGACGGCGGATGAGTTCGCCCGCGACACGGCCTCTGATCTGCTTACAACGTACGCGTCCACCGTGATCGGACCGTAAGCGCGACCGATGGACGCCCACTACGAACGCCGCAGCGTATAGTCCCTGGAATGAGCCAGTGTCATCCGCAGACGCACGTGGTCGGACTTCGCGCCCATGGCTCGGATACGAAAGACCAGTAAGTCGTCCTCCTCGTGCCACGTGCGTTTTCGGGTTCGGAGCTTTGCTTCGGTGAACAGCTTCGTGATGTTGTCGAACACGCCCTCCGTGTTGGGCGCGGCGAAGTGATACTCCTGAATATCATACCACCGGCTGATCCACTCCTCGATCACATCCAGCAGAAGCAGCGACGCGAGGATGACCGCGGTTCCGAGCACGGCCAGGGCAAGATGCCCGAACCCCGCTGCCATGCCGATCGCCGCAACCGACCAGATCGTCGCCGCCGTGGTCAACCCATACACGTTGACCCGACTGCGAAGGATCGAACCGGCGCCGATGAAACCGATACCCGTCACGATCTGGGCGGCGATCCGGGTCGAGTTCCAATCCGGGCCGCCGACCGCCTCCGACAGGATGGTGAAGAGACACGCCCCGACGCAGATCAGGATGATCGTGCGGAACCCCGCGGGCTTGTCTCGTACCTCGCGCTCGAGCCCGATCAGACCACCGAGAATCACGGACGCCAGCAGACGGATCACAAAATCCGTCTGGAGGTGCCATGCTTGCGCCAAAGGTTCCAATGCGCAGACCGTCATCATCGGCTCATCAGCGGCGCCGGGACCGATCCGCGTCAGCCCAAACGCCGCAGGGTTATCCACCTATACCGCTCGATTGAAGTCCCTACAACCGCTCGGCAATGCTCTTGCCCTGCAGGAACAGCTGCAGGTAATCGCGGCCGCCCGCCTTCGAGTCCGTGCCCGACATGTTGAACCCGCCGAACGGCTGCACGTCAACCAGCGCTCCGGTGCACTTGCGGTTGAGGTACAGGTTGCCGACGTGGAACTCCTGCCGCGCGCGCTCAAGCCGCATCCGATCGTTCGAGTACAAAGCCCCCGTCAAACCGTATTCCGTACCATTGGCGATCTGGAGCCCCTCATCAAAATCCTTGCATTTGATGACGGCCAGCACCGGTCCGAAGATTTCCTCCTGGGCGATTCGGGCGTCAGGAGCCACGTCGGCAATGATCGTCGGCGGGATGAAGTACCCCTTGCCCGGCACCTTTCCATCCCCCAGCACGACGCGTCCCTCACCCTTGCCGATCCCGATGTACCCATTGATCTTTTTGTACGCGGCCTCGTCGATCACCGCGCCCACGAAAAGATTGTCCGGGCCTACCGTATCGCCGATCGTCAGCTCGCGCGACCGCGCGACAACTTGATCGAGCACTTTGTCATACACGTCCTTGTGAACGATCAATCGGCTGCACGCCGAGCACTTCTGCCCCTGGAATCCGAACGCCGCCGCCGTAACACCCTCGGCGGCGGCCGTCAGATCGGCCGTCTCATCGACCAGGATGCAGTCCTTCCCGCCCATTTCGAGCACGGTCCGCTTCAACCAGGTCTGTCCCGGGTGAACCTCGGCCGCCTTCTTGAAGATGCCGACCCCAACCTCGCGCGAGCCGGTGAACGAGATGAACCGCGTGAGCGGGTGACACACCATGGCATCACCGACCGAGCTTCCCGGACCGGGGACGAAGTTGAGCACGTGCTTCGGCAGGCCCGCGTCGTGCAGGACCTCGACGAGCTTGGCCGCCGTCACAGGAGCGGTACTGGCCGGTTTGAGACACACGGTGTTGCCCGTCACCAGCGCCGCCGTCGTCATCCCGGCGGTGATGGCCAGCGGGAAGTTCCACGGTGGGATCACCAGACCCACGCCAAGCGGGACGTACTGCAGATCGTTCTCCTCTCCCGGGAAGAACGTGACCGGGTGTGATCCCTTCAGTCGCATCATCTCCCGACCGTAGAAGTCCAAGAAATCGATCGTCTCACACGTGTCGGCGTACCCCTCGATCCAGCTCTTGCTCGTTTCGAAACACATCCAGGCCGAAAGCTCGTACACCCGGCGCCGCATGATCGCCGCCGCCTTGATCAGGATGCGGCTGCGCGCGTCGGGGTCGACCCGGCTCCACGTTTTGAATGCGTCCGCAGCCGTGCGGATCGCCTTGTCGGCGAGGTCCGAGTTCGCCTTGGCGAACGTGCCCACGACGCGCGTGGGATCGGCCGGGCTGACCGAATCAAACGTCTCACCGGTGGTCACCGGCTCGCCGTTGATCCACAGCGGGTAGGTCTTGCCGAGCTCGCCCGCGACCTTATCAAGGGCCGCCAGCATCTTGGCTCGGGGTTCGTTCCGGTTGAAGTCCACATACGGCTCGGGAGAGTAGGGGGGTAACATCGACTTTTCCTTCCGATTCCAATAGGTGCTCGTGCGCATCGCCTGCCTGCGCCACCGATCGCGCAGCCGCGAATCCACCGTGCTGACGTAATCATGGTTTTTTACACAAGTGAGGCCCACTTGACCAGAGGGGATATGCGTGTTGCGTATGGGGACGGTGCAGGCCGAGGTGCCAAAAGACGCCTGCCCACTCTGCCACTCCGCCTTCTGTGAGCCACAGGCGCAGGCGAGGAATCCCGTTATACTCGGGCCGAGTGTTGGCGACGGCTGAAGCCCGCCCCGCGTGGTAATCGGCGGGCGGGGCTCGCACTGTCTGCCTTCGGCCCGGAGACCTGTGGGCGGTGCCCACTCCACTCCTCTCGTGGACTTGTGAATCGGGTCAACAGGCCAAGCGTCCGGCGTTGGGACGAACGGGAGAGCGACGATGGCACATCTGAACAACGAGGAGCGTTACTTCCTCGTGAAGGAAATCGAGTTGCGGGCGTGGTGGCGACGCCACTTGGAGGAGAAAGCCAAGGAGATAGCGGAGCGTCGCAAGGTGGCCCGACACGTGGGCGTCGACGATGAGCAGGTCGTCAGCCGAATCCGCGAGCTCGGGTTCGACGGCCAGAACGCACGGGTCCTGCACCTGATCCCCTTGATCGAGGTGGCCTGGGCGGACGGTTCGATCTCGAAAAACGAGCGGGAGATCGTGCTCGCCGCGGCGGACAAACACGGTATTGAGCCCGGTACCGAGGCGGCTGTGCTTCTGACGTCTTTGCTGGAGCAGCGGCCTAGCGACATCGTCTTGGAGGAGCTTCTCGAAGTGCTCAAGGAAGTGCTCCATGCGAAGGACCTGCACCCCGTGAGCATCCTGGATGCCTGTTTACAGGTGGCGGAGGCAAGTGGTGGGGTCCTCGGATTCGGCAACCCCATCAGCAGTGAGGAGCGCAAGCTGATCGAGCAGATTGCCGGGATCATCGGCGAGGACGCCAAGAAACGGATTTCCGATCGGTTGTCGGGGTGAGTGAGAGAGGGACGCCGCGCGGCCGTCGCACCGGCGACAGGGCCCTCCGTGTCTCGCAACCCGTTTTTCTTGACCGGGAAGGGCAGGATGGACCGTCTGTGTTCTCGTGAGGCGGATGGGCGGGTTTCGCCGGTTGCCCAAACAACAGGCGGGGCTCGCCCTGCGCATTTGTGGTGGGATGATGCCCGGCGGATACCGTCTCGCTTGCTCACTCCGTGTGGCGGATCAACCGGATTTCGTAGCCGTTCCGACGCGGGCAAGGGCGGGGACGCGGACACCGGTGAAGTCATCATACTTCGCGAGCTCTGCCAGCAACCCGCCGCGCACCTGC
Organism: uncultured Phycisphaerales bacterium; assembly: GCA_965371725.1. Lineage (GTDB taxonomy): Bacteria > Planctomycetota > Phycisphaerae > UBA1845 > UBA1845 > CBDUZO01. The sequence continues at coordinate 10,133 of CBDUZO010000034.1, read as the reverse complement.
TTCCGCTGGTCCGGTTCCAACGCGTCGAAAGCCCCCCGAAACATCAGGGCAATCGCACACAACATCTCGAAATACTCATTCGGGTCTTTGGCGAAGTTGTAGAACCGGACGTCAGCCACTTCGACGTCGACGAAACCGGCTGCAGTCAGGGCTTCCTCGAGCTCGCCGGGGTTGGATAGCCGCATCGGGCCCGGCGCGTCGCGAGGCGGTGTGGGTAGGCTTCGGACAGCTGCGAGCTGGGCACGTGGTATGGCGAACATCGGGTTGACGCTCATCGGCGCCCAGACCGACACCGCCACACGCCCGCCGGGTCGCAGAAGGTCATGGAGCTTCCGCAGCCCGGCTGACATGTCCACAAAGAGCATGATCGTGAACTGGGATACGATTGCGTCGAACGAGCCGGCGGGCTCGTTCAGTTCCTCGACCGCAACCACCCGGTACTCGACATTGGCAAGATCCAAGGCGGCGGCTCGGGCGGAGGCGATTCGGACCATCTCCTCAGCCAGGTCGATTCCGAGCACTTGCCCTCCGGGCTCAACGGTGGCGGCAATTCGCAAGCTTGGATCGCCAATCCCGCAGCCGACGTCCAGCACGCGCATTCCGGGGCGTAGTTGCAGGCTCAGCATCAATCGCTGGCTGACCGGCCAGTTGGATGACGCGAGATAGGGTTCCCACTTGCCCCAAGCGGCGGCTGCATCCGCCCACTGATTGCGAATGTCCTCTCGCGTGATGCGGGGTTGAGCATCCGGTTGCACGGACTCATTCAAGATCCAGTTCCAGAATGCCGACTCCCCGCCACCGAGCCGCGGGCTGCCGCAAGGCGGCTTTGCCGCGCCCGCGCGGACCCGAAACTGCGGGAAGACGCCAGCAAACCTGATGCGACGAATCGGCACTATCAAACTGCCCTTGGACTCATTCATCCTGATCTCGTGCCGAAAGGTCCAAGAACGCCGAACATCGCGCAGAGAAAAACCCTCGACCGGTCACGCGACCCGGTAGAGGGTTACGCATCATGCATCCATCCGAACCCGCCTCCCCCTCACGCCTTGGCAGAGGGTTCTCTATCGGGTTTGCCAGCGCGTCAGACGCGTGGGGCGATCGGTCATGAAGAGCAGGCCGAGGTCTTCAATGAGGGCGTGGGAATCCCGATCCGAAACAATCGAGATCGCCTGGCGGTGCTCCCGTGAGGATTGGGTCAGCGTGGCGCCGCCCGCGTGCGGGTAGAGCCAGACCATCTTCGATTGCGAAGCCCTGTTCGCCGCACACCCGGCGAGGATCAGCACAAGGCATCCGGCTGCCATGCATCGAACCACACGTACCATCAACACACCCTTTCGCAAGTCCCGGTGTTTCACACAGGCCGGGCAGGTCCCCCAACCCCGTCACGCCGCGGCCATGATAGTCAACCCGGAGCCTCTGTCAACATCGTGTTCCCGGCCGCGCCTCAGGCTCGCTATGGGCCTTCGGAGGGCTGATCCTACCACTTTTTCCGCGTTCGAATCTCCTCGATCCGGTCGAGGTCGTACCGCTCCCCCCGGTTCATCCCCGGGCACTTCTTGACTGCCTCGTTCCACGTATCGGGGCCATTCAGCACGCTGCTCCAGAAAGGCCAGGTCCGGCATTGCAGCGGGCGAACGGGATAGATCGAGCACATCGATTCGCCCCGCTCGCGCTTGAGGAAGATGCAGTCTCCGTTCGGTTTCTCGGTGAAGCTGTAGCGAAACCCGATCCGGCGGATGTGCTTCGGGTCGAGCCAGCCGTCCGTGCGGCCGAGGAACTTCGATACGCGCCGGACTTCCTCCTTGGTGGCCCATACGTACCCCGGCTCACCGCTGCAGCAGTTGCCGCACTGCGCACACTCGAAGCACAGGCCGAGTTGATACCACTTTTTCCCAAGCGCCATCGTCTACCCTTGTCCGCCGCGCCGTGGATCCGTCACGAAGCGACGGGCGGGAGCATGCGTGCGGCTAACCTCTCCGCCTCCCGAAGCAGGCATTCGGGAGGATACGGGGTCCCCTTCGTCCGGTCGAGCCCGCTGTCTTTGAACATCCGATAAACCTTTACGACCAGGCACACCGCCCGGCGTGCTGGTCCACGCGGGTAATAAGGTCGATGTAATGTCTTGAACCGCGAGGGGCCCGTGACAGAATCGGCGGGTGGGGTCGCAGGCTGAAGGCCTGCCTGAAAGTGGCACGCTGAAAGACCTGGGAGTTGCAGGCTGAAAGCCTGCTCTACAGTAGACGGGGGCAAGCGTAGCGTCGCCCCCGGAGGACGCCGCCACCGAACCGCCCGACCCTGTAAGGGTCGTCTATTCTCTGCGGCGTGTGCGACGGAACATTTATGCGACCCCTACAGGGTCGAATCAATCGTTGGGGCTCCGTGTTCCGTGGGCGGCGCTGCGCTTGCCCACGGCTATCGTCGTCCAGCCTTTCAGGCTGGGAAGGCACCGGGACTTGCCCACGGCTACTGTAGGTCAGCCTTTCAGGCTGTATCAGCGTACGGCGCTGAAGCCGCCTAAACTGTCACAGACCCAACCGCGAGGGGCGGGGATTCTGCGGCTCGACGAGTTCTCAGTCGGTGATAATACGGAGGTTCTCGGCTTGATGCACAGGCACGGTCTGACTTGGGTTGTGATCTTCGGCGTGATCGCGCTGATGTTCCTTCAGCTTCCGCCGATGGTGGCCAAGCAGGACGCCGTCGTGAACACGTACCGTGCCCTGGTCGAGGTGGATGCGCTGGCGAGGCAGAAATACGTCGAGCCCATCCACGACGATCGCCTCGTGGATGGTGCGATCCGCGGGATGATGCTCCAGTTGGACCCGTACAGCGGGTATATCGCGCCCGACGAACTGCCTGCATTTCAGCGCCAAAGCCGGGGTGAGTACATCGGAATCGGCGTCGAGGTCGGCGTGCGCGAGGGGCGGCTCACCGTGATCGCGCCGATCGAGAACAGCCCGGCCGCCAAGGCCGGCATCCTCGCGGGCGATACCATCCTGGCCGTCAACGGCGAGGATATCAAAGGTCTCGGCGTGTTCGACGTCGATGAGCGCCTGGCCGGCAAACCGGGTACCACCGTCACCCTGCGCACCCTGCACGCCTGGCAATCGGAGCCCGAGGATATCACGGTCGTGCGCGGTCCTGTGAGCATCAAGACCATTCGCGGGTTCCGGCGGGTTGAAGACGGGCGGTGGGATTATCTCATCGATCCCGAGCGGCGCATCGGTTACATCCGGATCAGCAACTTTCACCACAACACAACAGGCGACTTCGAGACCGCGCTGCGATCGCTTCTCGATTGTGACGTCCGGGCGATTGTCCTTGATCTGCGTTTTGACCCCGGCGGGTTGATGGAGGTGGCGGTGGCGATGGTGGATCGGTTTGTGGATCGGGGCATCATTGCCACGACGGTGACACGCCGCAAAGCCGTTCAGGAGTACCCGGCCACGCCGCGCGCCGTGCGCTCCGATCTTGAACTGGCCGTCCTTGTCAACGCCGGTTCCGCCAGCTCCTCCGAGATCGTCGCCGGATCACTCCAGGCACACGGAAGGGCCGTCATCGTTGGTGAGCGAACCTTCGGCAAAGGCAGCGTGCAACACCTGATCGACCTTCAAAGCCACGACGCAGCCATCAAGCTCACCGTCGCCCACTACTGCCTTCCGAACGGTCGGATCATCCACCGCACCAAGGCGAACGAACACACGGATTCGTGGGGGATTCTTCCGGACGTCGAGGTGAGCCTTGACCGCACGGAGCGGCTTGCCATTCAGGAGTCGCGCCGCACGCTCGACACCGACTTCGCGTCCGCAGCGGGCTCAGGTTCCCGGGGGGCGACGGATCCCGCCGAAGAACCACGCGACCGGCCGTCCTCCGAGATCATTCGGGATCGTCAACTGATCGCAGCCCTGTCACTGCTTGCCGAACGGATCCGACGCGCGGACGTCGCGGGTCGTTGAGCCCGCTACCCGCCGATACGGGAACGACGCATCGCGCCGGGCTGATCCCACACCGGTCTTCCAGACCAAAGCGCGGACCGATCCCGCCCATTCACCTGTCCCTGCCTTTTATCGTAGCCTCCGCGACCGCGGATTGAACGAAAACCCGCGCCGGCGCATCGCCGATCCAGGTGAAACGCCCCCCGCGTTGCTTCGCGCAGGCTGCTCACGTAGACTTCCCATCATGGACGCGAGAATCACCACAATATGTCGGCTTCAGCACCACGTAGGCGAGACAATCAAGCTCTGCGGCTGGATCTACAAAAGCCGGGCAAGCGGGAAGATCGCCTTTGTCGTCCTTCGTGACGGAACCGGTCTGTGCCAGTGCGTGATCGAAAAGAGCGAGCAGACCGAACCCTTCTTCAACGATGTCAAGAAACTCCCGCAGGAATCGTCGATCGAACTCATCGGCGAGGTCCGCCTCGAGGAGCGATCGGTGGGTGGGTATGAGCTCAAGGTCACCGGCGCGAGGATCGTCCAGGAATCGCGCGACTACCCGATCACACCCAAACCGCACGGTATCGAGTTCCTGATGAAACACCGACACCTGTGGTTCCGATCGCAACGGCAGTGGCACATCCTCCGCATCCGCGCGACGGTCGTCGATCAGATTCGCCGCTTCTTCAACGACAACGGGTTCATCCTGATCGATACGCCCATCTTCGCGCCGGCTGCGGGTGAGGGTGCCCAGACGCTCTTTCAGGTCGACTATTTCGGTGAGCCGGTCTACCTCGCGCAGACGGGCCAGTTGTACGTCGAAGCCGCCTGCATGGCGCATGGCAAGGTCTACTGCTTCGGCCCGACGTTCCGGGCGGAAAGGAGCAAGACGCGTCGACACCTCACCGAGTTCTGGATGGTCGAGCCGGAGATCGCCCATGCGAGTCTCGACGATGTGCTGGACCTGGCTGAGGACTTCATCTGCTCGATCACGGAGCGCGTACTGAACGATCATCGAGATGATCTGATCGAACTGGGCCGCAACGTCGAAGAACTCGAAGCCGTCAAGAAGCCCTTTGTCCGCATGACCTATACCGAAGCGGCTGAGCAGCTCCGAGGGCCTGAAACGCAGGAGATGCTCCGGGATGATCTGAAGGCAAAAGAGGTCCGGGCTGTGGAGCTGGGTAAGAGGATCGATGAGCTCGAGGCTGTCGCCAAGGGCGGCGGCAAGCAGTGGCAGAAGGACAAAGCCGCAGCCGAGGCGATCGAAGCGAGGGAGGAACGGGCGGATTTGCAGGAGCAGATTCGCAACATCCCACACCACATGGAACTCGCAGCCAACTTCGAGTGGGGCAGCGACCTGGGCGGCTCGGACGAGACGATCATCTCGCGCTTGAGCGAAAGACCGACGTTCGTCACGCATTACCCCAAAGGCATCAAGGCCTTCTATATGCGTGAGGATCGCACCGATCCGCGCGTGTATGAATGTTTCGATCTGCTCGCGCCGCAGGGGTTCGGGGAGATCATTGGCGGTTCGGCCCGCGAGGAGGATTACGACCGCCTATTGGCAAGCATCAAGCATGAGAACTTGCCGCAAGAGGACTACGAATGGTACCTCGACCTTAGAAGATACGGCAGCGTCCCCCATGGTGGATACGGTTTGGGCGTGGAGCGCACCGTCGCCTGGCTCTGCAACCTCAAACACATACGCGAGACAATTCCCTACCCGAGAATGATGGGGAAGTTCTATCCGTAGGGACGCGAGCCGCCCGCCATGTTTGCCCGGTATGCCATTGACAGCCGTCCCGTGATGTGCATCTTGGTGCAACATGGGGTGCTGACATTCTGGGGATCCGATAGAGGTGTGCGACGATGTTCATCGACGGACTGGCCCCAGAATAAGCGAGGGCGGGCGCATTGCCGAGCGTTGGCGTGCCGGTTTGGCCGGGGTTGCGACGCAATGATCACGTGTTCGACGAACCGATGGGCCCCGGCGATGGGTTATTGGTTTGCCTTCCTGTCTGCGGCTTGGTCACTCCGGTCGCAATGTGGAGTTGCTTCTTCCCCTGCCATCGCCTCGTCTCGCATGATGGAGCTTTCGGCGATGAGCAACGGTTCCCTGGCCGTGTGAAACCTGAGCAGATTCACGACCATCACGATGATGATCGTCTGCCCCAGCCCGAACGCGACCAGCCCGGCCAGTACGACCCTCGACCAGTGCAGATCGACATAGCCGTATAGCACGCGCGTCACCACGCCTTCACCGATCAACCAGATCAGCAAGGGTACAGCCACGGAACCCGCCACGACGACGCCGCGCACGGAGTACATCCGATCCAGAACAGCCCACGTGAACGTATCGGGCCGCACTACCACGCCGGACCGCGCGCTGCGAGAGTCCAGCAGGTCGTGCAAACGGCGGCAGATCAATCCAGTTGACAGAAGTGTGACACCTAACGTGCCCAGGAAGGAACAGAACAGCAGGCGGTATAGCATATCCTCCTGAAGCCGTCCCAACCGGATCCACGTCTCGATCGGGTGCATCGCCATAAGCATCATCAACCCGAGACAGACTACGGCGCCCGCCACGAACAGCTTCGCCGGCCGCCACATCAGGCTCATCTCGAAGATGGTCTGCAGAAACAAAATGCCGTCACGCCAGACGCGCAGCTTTGACTCGCCGATGCGCTCTTCATACCGCATGGGACACTCGACGATCGAGAGTCGATCATCCATCAGTACGCGCGCGCTCATGGCCGGCGTGAAGTGCAGGCCGTCCGGCAGGGGATAGAGCTGCCTCAACGCGTCGCGCCGGATGACGCGCATGCCGCTGGCGGTGTCTTGGACCACCTTGTTACTCAACGCGGAGAGGATCAGCGCATAGACCTGGTTGCCAAACCGACGGACGGGCGGCATCCGGCTTTCAGGACCCATCCGCGAACCGATCGCCACATGGGCGTTCCCATCGACCAGCGCGGTGCACAGCGTGGCGAAGAAGTTCGGATCGCACGTGCCGTCCGCATCGAGAAACCCGACGACGTCGCCCGTGCCCTCCTCGAAACCCCTTTTGATCGCCGCGCCGTATCCGCGGTTTTGCTCGAAGACGATGAGGCGAACGTCGTCGTATCGTCCCGCGATCTCAGCCGTTCGGTCGGTCGACCCGTCACTGACGACAATGATCTCGACCTCCTCGACCGGTGAGCCCTCGACGATCGTGCCTCGGGCATCGAGGCATCGTTCAATGGTCGATGCGACGGCGTCCTCTTCGTTATAGGCCGGTACTACGATTGTCAGCTTCATAAGCGCGGTTCCCATAACTTTGTCGGTGGGGCCGCAAGACGCCTTGAAGTGATTTCGCCCGGTCGCTGCTCCGACCTCAACCGTCCCATCGAACCGGTCGATAGGACCGATAACGGCGCGGGCTGTGTGGACGCTCGGCCACAGCGAGTGGAAGCGATGGAAGACGGGAGAGACGACGTGACCCGTCGCGGCGGGATCGTTACAGGCCGATCAGGAACCGGATCAACCGACGCTTCCGATGCGCGCGCAAAGAGCGGCGACGATTGGGCTGCTTCACCTGCCGACGTGACGGCTGAATCGCCTCGACCGGTGCGCTGGCTGCTCGTGCTCGCGGGTGTGGCCGTGGTCGCTGTTGTCCTGGCCCTTTTGCCCTACCGAACGCAGATCCCTCCGATTGTCAGTTCGGATCACTGCTATCTGCTCTTGGCTGCGGACCGCCTGCACGATGGACACGGTTTGCGGTCTCTCCCACCGGTTGCCCCGCTGCAACCCTGGACCTGGCGAGCGGATTGGGCCTTTCTGACGAAGTGGCCTCCGGGCTACCCGCTGCTTGTCTGCGCGCTGCGTCGCGTAAGCGGCCTGGCGACGGTTCAGGCCTGCCAATGGATCAGCGTCGTCGCCTGTGCTGCCGCACTGGTGGGATGGTTTACCTGGGTTCGACGAGCCGTGCCACGCGGTGTCACGGGTGTTCTGCTGGGCGCCGTCGCCGCCGGGTGCTCGATCTCGACAGCGATGCTGCTCAACCCATCGACCGACCTGCTGCTCATCGCACTGATGCCCTACGTCTTGCTGTTGACGGTGCGTGCCGTCGAGCGTGTCACCGCAAAAGTGGAAAGCGTCGCCGCGAAGGGCTTTCCGTGGGACCGGTTCCTGTGGGTGGGGCTCATCGCGGGAACGCTGCTCTGGATACGCTATGCCGCGATTTTCGTCCCGGTCGCGATCGGCCTGTATCTTCTGCTTGAGCCGCGACTGCGACGCGCAGGCGGTCTCCGACCGGTTATCGTCTTCGTATTCGGCGCCGCCACGCCCATCGCCTCGCTTCTTCTGATCGGCCGTGCCCTGGGTCTCGCTGAATCGGGACCGGCGCAGTTGAACCTGGGCCATTCGATCGGGTGGGACTTCTCGCTTGCCCTTATTACCGAAGCGTGGTGGAGGCTGACCGACCTCGGCTTCTACGATTACCACCGGTTCACGCACTTGGTGTATGCGATCTGGCCGGCGGCGCTGCTCATCACGACCCTGTGCATCCCGTCAGCCCGCCGCGCCGTTGGGCGATCCCTTGCAAACCCGGCGGTCGGTCTCAGTGCGGTTGTTGTCCTGTGTTTGCTGGGGATGCTCGTTGGTGCGACGGCTCTGTTCGGCGAGAAGTTCAACTACATCGGACTGGACCGCTACTACCTGCCCGGTCGGCCGCTCTACTTCTTGCTGTTCGCCACTCCGGTGTTGCTGATTCGCATGAAGACCGTTCGCGTGATCGCATGTGTGGCGATGCTCGTGGCTTGTTCGTGGATCGTGCAACAGGATTGGGCTCGGTCCTACGATCGCCGGCTCGCAGACGGCCGGGAGCGAACGCCCGCCGGATGGGCGGCGACCTGCTTCACGCCGAACGCCGGCGAGCTTTACCACTGGCTGAGCGATCAAGCCGGCCCGGAACTGATCGTCGTGAGCAACTTCCACGAGTGGATCGCCCTGGAGACTCGAATCCCCGCGCTCCCGATCCCGCCAGACGTCGACACGCTCGACGATTGGATCAATCGCATCTGCGTGTCACGCGATGTCACCCATCCGCGCGTCCTGTTCATCCTCAATTCCGACAACGGGTACCGCGACTACTGGATTCCCGAGCCGAGCAAGGTCATCAAGACCTTCGCCCTGTCAACGATCGAGGATTCCCCCACCGGCCCATCCGCCTCGGCCTTCCGCTATACAAGCCCACACGTTTCATCCCTCGCCGACCTCGGACTCTAGAGCAAGCCGGCGTTACGCGGGAATATCGAGTTCGCTGACGAGTTGGAGGATCTCCTTCCAGGCGTCCTCAAACGGAATGAAGTCCGGGCTCTGGGCATCAAAGAGGGTTGCGTAATCGTAGGCCGCCATGTCCTTGATCCTCTCATCAAAGACGCTCCTCCTCGCGTCGATGTTGCGGGCCCGGGCCTTGCGCAGAAGGTACTTTCCGATCTTCGCTCGGTCGATAATTGTCCCATGTCGGCGCACCATGTTGGCGATGTCGTACACGTCCTGGCGTCGATGGCGGTTTCGTTTTGGCTGTTGGAGCAGGGCGCGAAGTTTCTCGGCCAGGATGTCCTCGAGGGCGCAAACGGTGAGCGTGACCCACTGCTGGTCCCCAAGCTGCCACCGGGAGGTGTCGCAGATTTCATCATTGATGCTGATCTCGAGACGAACAGCAGTCGAGACGGATCGGACGTTTTGAAAATCAGCATAGTGACGATCGTCACGGAACGCGTACCCGATGCCGACATCGTATGTTGGCATGATCTTGTCGGTTCCAGGCGGCCTTCGATGGATGCTCTGACATTTCGCTTTGAGCCCGAAGCGACGCCCGCCGACCTCGACAGCCCCGTTCAACCGATCGCGTATCTGCTCCGCATCATCCGGGAACGCCCGAAACGCCGTGAAATCAAGGTCAACGGTACCCCTGGGGTTATTGTGGACGAACCTCAAGGCGTTTCCGCCCTTGAACGCAAGCTGCTGACTCCACGGCGCATCCGCGATGCTCTCGAGGATTACGAACTGTACAAAACGCTTGCGCGCCTCCTCACGCGTGACATCGTGGCGTCTTCGCCAGGCATCGATCCCTGCAAGCGAGATGGGATAGAGGCGTTCGTCCACCTAGTGCTTTGTCACAGCTAAGCATTCGGGTTATCCTGCCTTCTTGTTCTTGAC
>CBDUZO010000033.1:0-39314 GCA_965371725.1 uncultured Phycisphaerales bacterium | reverse complement strand
CTCAATCCCCCCTTGGTAAGGGGGGAAGAAAGCGGAACAACCTTTGTTGAAACGGAACCAGAGCAGTTTCACTACTCCGCTAGACCGATGGCCGAGGCGGCGGCGTAGTGTTCGGTGTGCGTAATCGAGAGGAGGACCCGCTTGATGCCCAGCTCATCCGCGACCCGACCGGTCTCACCGGTAAGCGCGACCATCGGCTGACCGAGATCGTTGGGGAGAATCTCCATGTCGCTCCAGGCGATCTGGCCTCGCCAGCCCCGGCCGACCATCTTGAGAATCGCCTCCTTGGCGGCCCATCGACCGGCGACGAACGGGATCGGGTCCTTGAACTGCCTCATCCGCTTCCGCTCGCCCGGCGTGAGCACGCGCTCGACGAACCGCTCGGGGTGGTTCCGCATCACCCTGGAAATGCGGTCGCATTCAACCAGATCAAGACCATGCCCGATAACCGACATGGAATCAAGTTACACCGAGTCGACCGGTCTCGCAAAGGGGGTCGTCAGGCCTCGCACCTGGGAATGGTTCCGCCTCTTCGACCGGCGGCCCGGTCGCGGAGTAGCGTCGGTGGCGTACGGGAGCCCGCGTGGACGGCCCACCAGGCTCCTGCGGGAAGGTTATTGCAGCAGTGAGAGTACGAGGTTCGGTGTCGCGTTGGCGATCCTGAGCGTGGACTGGGTCGACTGGACGAGAACCTGTGCGCGCGTCAGGGCCGACAGTTCCACGGCCATGTCTGCATCACGGATCACGGACTCGGACGCCGTCACGTTCTCGAGAGTAATGCCCAGGCTGTTGATGTTCGGGTCGATCGTGTTCTTCTGGAAGTTGCCCAACCGCCCACGGTAGGACGAGACCTGGTCGATGGCTTCGGCGATGATCTTCTGTGCCTGAAGGAAGCTCTCACTCGACAGATCGTTCGTGCCGCCGGACCGAAGTGAGTGCAACCGGCCCACAATGGCGTTACCGAGCTGCGTGCTCCTCACGGCATTGAAACCGGCGTGGACTTGACCGTTGGAAGTCACCTCCGGTGACAACTGGAAGAGTGTTCCGCCGCCTGAGATCGTAAAGTTGGTGCTGCCCACAGCCGAACCAAAGCTGGATGACAAGTGAATACGTGTGTCGAGTCCGGCGGTGCGTACGTCGGCCCGCAACCCGTCGACAAACGCCGGTAGTCCGTCGACCAGCACGCTCGCATCACGCCCGGAATCTCGAATGACCGTGTTGTTGTTTCCGTAATTGATGAAGTTCCCGACGATCGGGGCGACCGACACGAAGGCATCCGATCCATACTCGGTGCTGTTCATCAACAAGGCACTTTGGACCGTTCCAGCTGTGGGGGTCGAGATGATGGCTGAGACGCCTGTCGTCGCCATCACCGCGTTGATCGCCGTCTTGGCCGCGGCAAGCGTGGTGCCGGCTGCAAACGCAACGATCTCGGTCCCTAGAGTACCCTGAATCTCGATCGTGGTCGCGGACGTGGTCGAGGTCCCTCCGACGGTGGCTCCAATGAAAGTGACCAGTCCGGTTTGGGCGGACTGCGTCACATCAACCGACACCGTCCGGTACCCCGCCGTGCCAATCCGTGCGGCAAAAACATCGATGTTCGCCAGGTCGGACGTGGGAATCGAAGACAGCGTATACGCCTGACTTCCATCCAGCAGCTTCTTCCCACCGAACGTCGTTGTGTTGGAGATACGGTCGATGCTGCCAAGGATCGAGTCAATCTGAAGCTGATTCGCGTTGATCTCGTCCGACGTCATCGCGCCCTTGTTGGCGGCTTCCACGACCAACGCCTGCAAGTCGAGAAGCAGCGAGTTGACCTCGTTCAAGGCTCCCTCAGCCGTCGAGATGACGTTGTTGGCGCGCGTTGAGTTCTCGATCGCCTGGTCAAGAGCGCGCATTTCAAGGCGAAGGCGCTCGGAGGCGATCAGACCGGCCGGGTCATCCCGTCCCCTGTTGATTCGAAGCCCCGTGCTGAGTCGTTCCAGCCGAAGCGTCAGGTCGGCATAGTTGACTTGGAGCTGACGCACTGACTGAAGTGCTGCGACGTTGGTATTAATGCGGCTCATCGTGTCTTCCTTGACGAGTCAGGCATCTCGAATCGGCTTTGATGCCAGAGGTCACGCCACCGTGCGTGACCGTCGCCCGTTCCGATCCGCGGTCCACCGTTCCGCCTGACCGTTTCCAGTCAAGCAGCGGTCATGTGCCGTTCACGAAACGTGCTCGCGGGTACTTCGACATGTAATCGGACCTTCTTTAGTTATCGGGATGATTTTGCGTTGTGTGGACGGCCAGGATGTTCGACAGGGAAACACACGACCTACCCGGGGGGGCAAGAAAGCGGCCAGCGCCGATCGTGGGAGGCCACGCCGGCGCCGGTCGGGTCAGTTCTTAGCAGTACGCCGCTCCTGGAAACGGCTATCCAAGCAGCGCCAAGGCGTTTTGCGGCTGCGCATTGGCGAGCTGCAACACCATCGTCGAGGCGTTCACCAGAATCTGGGCTCTTGTGAGGGCCGATGTCTCGACGGCGAAGTCGGCATCGCGGATGGCGCTCTCGGCGGCTGTGATGTTCTCGAACGCAACGCCGAGTGAGTTTATCGTCGAGGCCAGCGTGTCTTTCTGGAAGCCACCGAGCCTGCCTCTCATGCTTGCGATCTGATCGATGGCCTTGCGGACGATTCGCTGGGCCTGGGCGAAGTCCTTGGAGGAAAGCTGGTTCGCCTGACCGGTCCCAATCGTTGACAGGTATCCGATCGTCGAGTCGGGGCTTCCCAGCTTGGCGGTCGAAACCTCTCTAATCCCCACGGACGCCTGCCCGGTCAGCCCGACCTCTGGTGAGATCGCGAAGACGGCACCGCCACCGGTGATGTTGAAGCTCGTCGTGCCGTTTGTGGTCCCGATCAGCGTGGTGCTCAGCGTGAGGTCCATCGCGAGCGACCCGGAGCGGACCGACACATCGCGGCCGTCCACGACGCCGCTGGAGCCGTTGATCGTGACCGTGCCGTTGGTCCCCGTTGCGTTGGAGCCCGTCCACGTCGTACCGGTCGCCGGGCGGAACGCCTGATCCCCTGAGATGACCGAGACGGTCACAAAGGCGTTCGCTCCGTACGTCGTGCTCGTGAGGTACAGGCTCGCTGCCCCACCGCTGATGGCGGACGTAAAGGCGGAGACACCGGTCAGTTGCGTTGACTGGTTAATCGCGGTCGCGATGCTGGCCGTCGTCGTTGCGGACGCAAAGCTGAGAATCTCGCTTCCGTAGGTGCCACGAATCTGCATCGTCATGGCGCTGCCGACGGTCCCGGCCAGTGTGACCTCCGAGGTTGTCGTCGTGCCGTTTCCGACGGCGCTGATCTGAGCGTAAGTCGAGGGGGTCACGACCTGGACGTTGACCTGACGCGTCGAACCGGCCGGAATCTTCGCCGAGTTGATCTGCACGTTGGTCAGATCGGTGGTGGTCACGCCGGTCGTCGTGAAATCGTAGGTGCCATCGAGGAGCTTGTTATCGCCAAACGCCGTCTGGTTGGCCAAACGGTTGATCGACTCGAGAATCGAGTCGATCTGCAACTGATTGGCTGCGACCTCGTTGCTCGTCAGGCCCGCCTCGTTGGCGGACTGGTCGATCAGATTCTCCAGATCGAGCAAAAGCGAGGCGACTTCCTGCAAACCTCCCTCAGCCACCGCAACGATGGTGTCGGCACGAGTGGCGTTGTCGACGGCTGTGGAGATCGCGCGCATACTCGATCGGAGCGTCTCGGACGCAATCAGGCCTGCCGGATCGTCCCGGCCGGAGTTGATGCGCAGACCCGTGCTGAGCCGCTCCAGTGACCGGCTCAACGCTGCGTTATTCGTGTTCAACACACGTCGAGCGATCAGTGATTGAACGTTCGTGTTGATCCGAGTCATAGCTGGTTCGTGCCTCCTATCGCACCGTATTGGCCGTGCTCGCGTTGCATCCTTTGGTCAACGTTCGCCTTGGACTCTACGGCCGTGTTGCTGCGTTGGTTTATTGCAGCGATGGGCTCGTTCCTGACCGAGTTCTCCGTTACGGGGCTTGATTGTTCGGACGTAACCCTTGTGCATATCCAACCAATCATCCCCACACGATTCGGCGAGTCGACGGCCTTCCGCAGTTCCCCCTGCGTGCGAGCAGCCGGTGAAACCGCCTGATAGAAAGACCGCTTCACAGAGCAAGCATCGTCGCGCCGATAATTGGCCTTTAGTTCATTCGGACCCCACATCCGGACCCCTGACACCTGAAAACAAAGCACGTGATTCCGGTGCTTCCGATAACCGAACCGGGTCCCACGATCGGCGTGAATCTGCACATCTTACCGGACAGACTTCGGGAATGGTTTGGACCTGCGAAGCGATTTTTTTTTGCCCCTTGTGGGTTATTCTCGCCACCACATAGCTATGGGACCCAACCTGCGCCTCACGAGTTCGGCGGCGCGGCATACCCGGCGCCGCCCACAAGGGACGGCGCTACAACCGCTACACGAATTCGGAGAGTGCTATAAACGCAAGAACGGTTAAGGATATGTGAGGAACCGCCGGCGTCGTTGCCTAACCGACGACCGGCGTTGCGAGTCTTTCCTGAATGCTCTTGGCAATCAGCGCGTAGACGTTGCTGGGGATCACATCAATCCTCAGCACGTCGGCCAACTCCTCGATATCGCTTTCGATCGTGGGCAGAAGTTGGACAAGCGTATCGAGCTTGACACCGACAAACGCCGTCGCCTCGGCACAGACGATGGCCACGTCCTCCGTGTCGGGAATCTCGCACAGGAGCTTCGCGATGCGATCGGCCGCATTCAGGACCTGGGCGATTGTCCCAACCTCGTCGTCGCCCGGATTGGGTGAATGTTGAAGGTTGACGGCTTTCGTAACCGCCTCCGGAAGCGTCCAATGGTTCAGCACCATCGCCGATACCTGCGCGTGCGTCACCTCCACGAACTCCATTTCCTGCTCGGGAACGACGTAGGCCCCGTTCGGAGCGTATTCCGCGATCACCGGACCGTACTGGTCGGGCAACGCTTCCGCGAGGATCGGAATACCGATATCGGCCAGCAGGGCCGCCACGAACACCTCCTCGCGAAGCTGCGGGAGGACCCTGTCGGCAAACCGGGACGCGACGACGCTTGAAGCGAGCGACCGACGCCAGAAGTAGCTCATATCCAGCCCGGTGACCTGCTTCTGCGCGATGGTGTCGACGAGGAACCGCCCGAGTAGAATGGATCGCGTACGTTTCGGGCCCAAGAGTGTCAGCGCCTGCCGAAGCGACACGATCTTCTGTCTCACACCGAACAAAGCGGAGTTGACGAGGCGCAGAATCTCGCTGACCGTCCCCGGATCGACCGAAAGCGCCTTAACCAGGTCCCCATAGTCGAAATTGGGGTCCTGCATGATCTCGAGGAACCGAGATACGACTTGTGGGACGGAAGGAACGGCAGCGGATTTCTTGATCGCATCCAGTACTCTCGCATTCATCACATCAGCCTCTCAGATCTGGCGCCAGGGTGGCTTGGACCCACACGGCCCCTCATCGCGGATGTGCCGTGCCGCGAGATGGGGCGCGCAATTGAGTTCGCTCTGCCGGTACATCGGCGACCGGTCCGCATGCCCTGAGAACTTCTATCCGCTGCCCCGTGCCGACGACCCATAACCCAGAGCCTCCGAGGCAACCGTGCTGCCGTTGACGCCGGCCGGCTGCACGGGTACAATTCTAGAGTCGCTGGGTGTGCTCGTGCATCGGTGCATGGGCTGAGAAGAGAGCCTTGGAACCTGATCAGGACCGGGCCGGGATCACAGCGATCTTGCCCCGGTGGGAACCTGCGTAGGGAAGCGACGATAAGTCCTCGGATCAACAGGCCGACGCGAACTCCTGACAGCTCGCCTTGCCGTGGCCTTCTCGACTTCCCACCTCTGGAGAGCGGAAGATGGCCACTACCGATACCAACATGGAATCGAACGACAACCCCGATAACCAACGCCATCCCGGCCAAGCGGTTGCACCGACCGGGCCGTTTCCCGCCTCCCGCAAGATCTACGTCAACGGAACGCAGCACGGCGACATCCGCGTGCCCATGCGTGAGATCAGCCTCTCGCCCCCGCCGGGAAGTGAACATCGCAACGGCGGCGGCCCCCAACCCGATCCGGCGATCACCGTGTACGACACCTCCGGACCCTATACCGATCCGAGCGTAACCGTCGATCCGCGCGAGGGGCTGCAACCCATCCGCCTGGAATGGATTCGCGCTCGCGGCGACGTGGAGACCTACGAACGTCGGAAGGTCGAGCCGGAAGACAACAGCGGCCAAGCCGAACGATTGTCCGAGGCGAACCGTTTTCCCCACTCGTCCAACCGCCGGCCGATGCGGGCTATTGCCGGTGCCTGTGCCACTCAGTTGCACTATGCACGCAAGGGTATCATCACGCCGGAGATGGAGTTCATCGCCATTCGCGAGAACGCGCAAAACGAGGCTTACGCCGATCGGATAGCCGCCCAGCATCCGGGTGAGAGCTTCGGCGCCGCGATCCCCAAAGTGATCACACCCGAGTTCGTGCGTGACGAGGTCGCTCGCGGGCGCGCGATCATCCCGGCCAACATCAACCATCCCGAGTGCGAGCCCATGATTATCGGGCGCAACTTCCTCGTGAAGATCAACGCCAACATCGGCAACTCGGCTGTCGGTTCCTCGATCGAGGAGGAGGTCGACAAGATGATCTGGGCGATTCGCTGGGGCGCCGATACGGTCATGGACCTTTCCACCGGAGAGAACATCCATGAGACGCGCGAGTGGATCATCCGCAATTCACCCGTCCCGATCGGAACGGTCCCGATCTATCAGGCCGTCGAGAAGGTGGGCGGGAAGCCCGAGGAGCTTACATGGGAGCTATACCGTGACACGCTCATCGAGCAGGCCGAACAGGGTGTCGATTACTTCACGATCCACGCGGGCGTACTGCGTCGCTACATCCCACTGACAGCCAGGCGCCGAACGGGAATCGTGTCGCGCGGCGGATCGATCCTGGCAAAATGGTGCCTCGCCCATCAGCAGGAGAACTTCCTCTTCGCGCGGTTCGAGGAAATATGCGAGATCATGAAGGCGTATGACATCGCCTTCTCACTCGGTGACGGACTGCGGCCGGGCTCGATCGCCGATGCCAACGACGAGGCACAGTTCGCCGAGCTCGAGACGCTCGGTGAGCTAACCCGGATCGCGTGGAAGCATGACGTGCAGGTGATGATCGAGGGTCCCGGCCACATCCCCATGCACAGGATCAAGGAAAACGTGGACAGACAGATCGAGCTTTGTGGAGAGGCGCCTTTCTACACTCTCGGCCCGCTGGTCACGGACCTCGGTGCCGGCTATGACCATATCACCAGCGCGATCGGCGCGGCGATGATCGGGTGGTACGGCACAGCCATGCTCTGCTACGTGACGCCCAAAGAGCATTTGGGCCTTCCCAACAGAGAGGACGTCAGGCAGGGCGTCATCGCCCACAAGATTGCCGCGCACGCCGCCGACCTGGCCAAGGGTCATCCCGGTGCTCAGTTGCGCGATGATGTGCTCTCGAAGGCACGGTTCGAGTTTCGATGGGAGGATCATTTCAACCTGTCACTCGACCCGGAGACAGCCTGTAAGTTTCACGATCAAACGATGCCACAGCAAAGCGCGAAGGAGGCCCATTACTGCTCGATGTGTGGCCCGGAGTTCTGCGCGATGAGAATCACCCAGGAAGTCCGCGACCACGCTGATTCCGGGAGCGATCCGATCCGGGCGGGGCGAAGCTGACGTACGACCGTTCGAGATGTCTTTGGCTGCTCGATCCATTCCCCACCCTTCACCTTCGGTGAAGAATGGGCCACCCGCCACCCACGTCGCCGTGACCGGCCGGCAGGACGGTTCCACGTGCGGTCGCTGCCCGAAACCGGGCGGCGCTTAACTCGGCTGATCCTTCTCTTCCAGCGTCGGTATCGGTGGGTTCCATTCTGATACGCCCGGCACGCGTCGTCCCCAGACATCGCCGCGGAACGCGGGGCGCAGATGCTTAAGCACCAACCGCTGCGCCAGATTGAGATTCGGCAACAACGCATGGAACGTCGTGAGGCCCATAAGGACCCGGTCCTTAAGCTCGATGCCGAAATCACCCGGGCAAACGCAGACCGGGCTGCTCTCGGAAAAGAACGGAGGCAGCGCCCCCATCAGCGGCACCGTGCCGTCGCCCGTATCACGCGACGGCTTTCGCCTGCGCCAGGCGTTTTTGTACTGATCGTCATTGATGAAGAAGCGCGGGTTGTCGGGAAGACCCGTCACCGTCATTCGCAGGCGCGTTTTCTCTCCCACACCGACGATCGCAAGCCAGCTCTTGGCTGTGAGCCCCGCCGGCGCCAGGCTCAACCCACTCACCGTGTCGCGCAATTCGCGGGCGCCTGCCAACATGCTCTTCAAGATGTCATCAGCCCGCTTCTCCCGTACGGCTCTGGGTCGATGGTACTTGACGGAGTTGAGGCGGACGTACTCGATGAGGCTTTCCAGAACACTGCGCTGCCAGTTTCCCGGTTTGAAGAGGCTGACCTTCGCGCCGGTCTTCGCATTGGTTACGGCCTTGTCGAACCAGGGGAGCAGTTGATAGAGAGCGGGGATGGTCCGCGCAGTCTCCCGCTCCCGCTCGCTCGGTTTGGTGCCGGACAGGTTCCCCATGCCCGTGGCAAGCTTGACAACGGCTTCGAGCGAGCCGAGGAAAGGCGTGCCCAGCGTGGCGATCTTCCCAACCCGCTTCTTGTGACCGAACCGGCGCAGGTACTCGCAGATCAGAAGACCACCCATCGAGTGCCCCACCAGATCAACCTTGCCGACCTTCTCATACCCCTTGTAGTGACGGAGGAGCTTCGTCCTCGCGACAACCTCCCCGACGAACTCGTCGAGCTGGACCGCCGTGTCCTGGAGCCTCTGCCGCCAGTCGTAGGGGAACGCAAAAACCGGTGTCGGCTTGTCGGCCTTTGGAGAGAGGTCATGCCGAAGGGCCTCGATCATCTCGTCATAGATGGAGAAAACCCGACCCGGAAAGACGTGCGCCGGCTCGACCGTTTCATACCGTACATCATCCGGGTGCAACGCCGCACGGTGATACTCCTTGTGCAGGATCATGGTCCACAGGTCACGGGTGTCGAGCGGATAATCATCGTGCAGGGTCGTGGCTGTGATCCCGGGTATGACGATCACGGGGTTCTGGAAATCGGACATTACGCATTCTCCGTGGCTTCCAACGAGATGCAGGATCGCACGCCACCTTGGAACTTAACGCCACAGTCGAGCTACGAACAGCCCCGAACACACCAATCGCAAGGAATGGGCGTGGCCGGGTCTTCGGCACGACGGACGTTGCCCACGGCCTGGGCCTGAGGTACGATCGCGGGGCGTTGAATCTGGCTCGTGGGACTGGATCGATCGAAGTGATGCGCTCGGAACGTCCGTACTGCGTTGTGGATGCTTTCACGAACAGGCGATACGCCGGCAATCCAGCCGCGATCGTCTTCGATGCCGACGGCCTTGATGATGGGCAGATGCAGCGCATTGCGGCGGAGTTCAACCTGAGCGAGACGACGTTTATCCTGCCACCCCGGACCGACGAGGCATCCATGCGGTTTCGCTGGTTTACGCCGGCGGTCGAGGTGGCGATGTGCGGTCACGCCACCATCGCCGCTGTGCACGCGCTGGTCGAGTCGGGACGGCTTGAACACGATCACGATGATGTGACCAGGAGCACGGGCATTGGGATCGACACGTTGTCGGGCACGTTGACGGCATTTGTCGAAAACCTGCCCGCAACGGAGTCGAGCCTGATGATCTGGCTCGATATGCCCGATCCGAGCTTCCAGGACAGGCCCTACCCGCCCGAGGTACTGTCCGAAGCCCTGAACGTTCCGCCCGAGGTCTTCCACACAACCTGGCCGGTTGTCGAGACCCGGGATCATGATCTGCTCGTTTTCGTCGACGGCTTCGCGGCTCTGAACGACGCCAGGCCGGACTTCGGAAAGATGCTGGAGTGGCATCGGCGGGATCGGCTTCGGGGTCTTTGCCTGTCGACCGTTGGGACGGTGACACCGTCGGTTCACGTGCAGTCTCGTTTCTTCGCCCCGGCGTGCGGGGTCGACGAGGACCCGGTGACCGGGAGCGTACACGGGCCGCTGGCGGCGTATCTGGCAGCACGGGGCGTCGGGGCGAGCGATGCCGACATCACGGTGCTGACGTGCGTGCAGGGCAAACCCGCCGGGCGGACGGGCCTGCTTCATGCCCTGGTCCGGCAACAACCGGACGGCCGGTGCTCCGTTCGTATTGGCGGCCAGGCTGTCACAACTATGCGCGGCACACTCGCCGAGTGACATAGCACTGTCTCTAAAAGGGTGGAACGGTGATCGCTGCCGACAATCTCCGACGCGCATCAGCGCGGTCGTCCTGAACGGATGGATGCCATGACGTGGCACACGTTGTCAAAGAGGAACGCGATTCTGCTCATCGTGCTTATGAGCTTTGTCGCGCCTTCCGCAATGTATCAGGCGGCGGGCACGGGAGCCCCGCCGGAGAACCCGAATCTCCCCGTGATTGTACCGTCGCATCCTTCCCGCGAGGGGGACGTCCGCAACCCGCTTTCGTTCGAGCGGATTCACAATATCGTCGGGCCCTCTTCGGATGGTCGAGGATTGCTGCTGGACCTGGGCGATCCGTCCTATCACGGCACGATCCACACCGGCCCGTATCCGTTTGAGGCGGGTGAAGCGGACTACGACTACGCACGTTATCGCCTATCGCGGAAGCTCGAAAAGGGCAAGGGCGTCCTGGACGTCGAACGTCTTGTTCGGGTGGATCGGTACAATGCCAACAACTGGCCGACGGATACGATGACGGTGGCGTATCGTCTGGATCTTTCGCGGACCTGTGAAGACGGGCACGTGGCCCACCTCGGTTTCTACGACAGTCTCGTAAGCTTCAAGAGGACGGAGAACGGATACGCTCCCACCCTTACCATCGTGGAAGGCCCCTTCGTGAACCTGGTGCGCAGCGATGATCCGACTACCGTTCTCATCTCCTGGGAAACGGATCGCGCATCCGAAGGCACGTTGCTGGTGGCCGGGCCGATGGTCTCGGACAACTCGGATAAGCCCACCTTTCACCAGGCTGGAAAGAGCAGCGAAGGCCTGCGCCATGAGATTCGGGCAACGCGGCTGCAACCGGACAAACGCTATGCGTACTACGTCCACTCCGAAACGGCTGACGGCGATGTGTCCGAATCACCGGTCTATCATTTCCAAAGTGCTCCGGTTCGCGGGCAGGGCCCGGTGACGTTCGCATTCGTCAGCGACAGTCGCGAGGGGATCGGCGGCGGTGAGCGAAACCTCATGGGACACAATGCCCGCACGCTGCACCGTATCGCCGTCGATGCCTATCGGCGTGGCGCGCGGTTCCTGCTGTTCGGTGGCGATCTTGTAAACGGATACACGTCACAGCCGGATGACTTCACGCTTCAGTTGCGAGGATGGAAACAGACGCTGGCGGGGTTTTGGCGAACCCGACCGGTCTATCCTGTGATCGGGAATCACGACGTGCTGCTCAACGTGTTCGACGACGGTTCCCGCTACGGCATCATGATGGACAAATGGCCGTATGACTCCAAGAGCACGGAGGCGGTGTTCGCCGGGTCATTCTGGAACCCGACCAACGGGCCGACGCCTTCCGATCCGCGTCGCCCCACCTACCGTGAGAACGTCTATTCGTTTCAACACGGCCCGGTCCTCTGCATCGGGTACAACAACAACTACTGGTGGACTTCCGAGACGTACATCGCGCAATTCGGGGGCTGCCCCGAGGGGTACATCATGGAGGATCAGTTGGCGTGGATTGAGACCGCCTTGACAAGGGCCGAGTCCGATGCGTCGGTCAAGTTCATCATCCTCTACGGGCAAGAGCCCATCTTCCCCTGCGGCGGTCACGTGAAGGATGCCATGTGGTGGCACGGGGACAACAACGTAAGAGCGCATACGCACCGTGACGGCACCGTGACAGCCGAGGGGGCCGGGATGATCGAAGTGCGCAACCGGTTCTGGAAAGCCGTGGCGGGATCGAGCAAGGTGGCGGCTGTCCTGGCGGGAGACGAGCACGCGTATCATCGGTTGCTGATCGACGATCGTACGCCCGTCGGCGTGTTTCCCCGGGATGACACCAACGGGGACGGCGTGCTGGATACGTACTCGCCCAACGCGGACTTCATCCACCCGACCTGGCACATCACAGCCGGGACGGCCGGGGCACCCTACTACTCCCGGGAGCCGACGCCCTGGGAACCGGTCAAGCTCTCGTCGCAAAGCGGCTACTGCCTCTTCCGCGCCGACAACGACGCCATCTCCGTGACCTTCTACTCGATCACGGGGCAGACAGTGGATCACCTGGCTGACCTTATAGCCGTCAAGCGACCCGCAACGCAGCCAGCCAAGCCTTAACTCATGGTCTCCGCCTCCCCCGGCCGATAAACATAGCCGACGGCATCTGGAGACGAGACCCCAACACGGCCAGGATGCGATTGGGCGAGCCGCGGACTTCAGTCCGCGCGGATATTCAGGTAGCGGTTGAGCCTGTAGTTTCGTGCGACATCAGAGTCGCAGGACTTGTGAAACGCCTGGTGTGTATCGCATCGCCCCACCGTGCGCCCCATTTGCAAAGGGGGAAAGAAGGGGGGCTTCGCTGCACGTTCCGGGAAACGGCGTGGGAAAGGGTCTGTCGTGTTCGATGCGATCATAGCGGCCGTCTTGTTCTTCGGTGTTCTCTACCTGAGTGGGATCATCGGGTTGGTGCAGACCGCCTGATCTGAATGAAGGCCCGGATTGGGTTGCTCAAAAAAGCGGGGGTTGACGATGACGGTTTTCATCGCCTTTGCGGCTTTTCTACTGGCGACGATGTTCGGTCTGCTGGACTTTCTCGTGCAGACCGTTTGAGCCGAGCCGGCGTGGCAGCGGTCGCCCGGCCGGAGGTTCGTCCAACAGACCGAACTGCGTTGCCCGAATGGCGCATTCAGTGCCACGGGAACTAATGCACTGTCGCAGGCATGGCCTTGATCCCGGTCTTGCCGAGCGGCAGCCGGCGGCGCGAATGTCGGAGGCCGCCTGCTCTCGATATCATGCGAGCCTTGTCAGGCGGGGCTTCTTGCTGTAGAAATGCCTCGCTTTGCTCGATGATCCGGGTGTGTGCAGCACGGCTCCGGACCGGGCGAAGGGCGTGTGCCCGAGTTGGCCAAAGGGGACGGGCTGTAAACCCGTTGGCGTATGCCTTCGAAGGTTCGAATCCTTCCGCGCCCAGTTGCACCGGGGTCCTATGCGCATCCGCGACCGGCTCGATAAGTGCCATCCCTCGCTCTCGTTCGAGTTCTTCCCACCCAAGGACGACATCGGCTTTTGGGACCTCTACCGAACGATCGAGTCGCTCAAGCCGCTGAACCCGACCTACGTCTCCGTGACGTGCGGCGCCGCCGGAGCGACGAGAAAGAAAACGCTGGAACTGGTCGCGCGAATCAAGCGTGACGTCGGCATCGAGGGAATGGCACACCTGACGTGCGCGGGCCACACGCGTGTCGAGATCGGCAGGATTGTTGACGATCTGCGAGCTGGTGGGATCGAGAACGTCCTCGCTCTCCGCGGTGACCCGCTCGAGGGCTCGACCGTCTTCACGCCCACGGAGGGTGGTTTTTGCCATGCGAACGAGCTGATCGGTTTCATTCGTGATCGTTGCGACATGTGCATTGGAGCCGCCTGCTATCCCGAAGGCCACCCGGAGGCACCGAGCTTCGAGGTGGATCTCAGTAACCTCAAACGCAAGGTAGACGCCGGCGCGGACTTCCTGATCACGCAACTATTCTTCAACAATGACGCGTTTCTGTCATTCAGGGATCGCGCCGTCGCCGCGGGGATCCACGTGCCGATCGTCGCCGGGATCATGCCGATCCTGAGCGTCAAGCAGGTCAAACGCTTCACGGGAATGTGCGGGGCGAGCGTTCCGCACGATCTTCTAGCGAAGATCGAAGCGGTGGAGGACGACGTGGAAGCCGTCCGCCACATCGGCATGTATCATGCGACCCAGCAGTGCCTGGCCCTGTTGGCACAAGACGTAGCCGGCATCCACTTCTACACGTTGAACCGCTCAGCCGCCACGCGGGCGATCTATCAGTTCATCAACGCGAGCATCGCCGCGACAGAGCGCCCCACGCGGACGGATCCCGGCGCAGACCGCACACATCATCCCGTTACCGCTTGAGCGGTAGCGTCTCCAAACGGAATGACGAACGGCGAATGCCCAGACGTAGGACGGGTTCGACCCGACGCAACTGAGATGGTAGATTGGGCACGGCCCACCGTCGGTGGCGATGTTCGTGGTGGGCGGTGTCCATCCTACGCGCTCACCGCCGGAGGCGATGGCTTAACGAGGAGTTAAAGAACGCCGATTCCCCACCACCGAGGCGCGCGGGCGGGTGCCCCGTCCTTTTCGTTAGAAAAGGATGGGGCACCAATTGCATCCACCGTTCGGTTGAAGACCGCAACGCGCAGCGATACGATTGCGCGAGAATGGGACGCCGGGTCCGCCGGTTGCGTTGTCTTGTTTGTCCGCGGTCATGGGATTCGTTCGCGCCGCGGATGGGATCGGCGATGGCGCGTCCTTCTTCGAAGAGCAGGGAGACCTGTGGGCAATGGGCGACAACGATCGAGGCGACGCTGAGGGGGCCGGGACCGTCGAGGTCCCCGAGATTCAGCCCGTATTCCGCCGGAGCTTCCACAAGTGGCGGGTGTTCTCGCTCTCGATGGTCTACGTTGTCTTCGCCGCCCACATCATTCATTGGAAGATCACCGGCACGACGCTCGCGCCGCTTGAGTTGAATGAAGTCATGTACACGCTCGAGCTGGGGATCGTCACAGCCGGATTCCTGTTCATGTGCGCCTTGGTGCTTTGCTCGCGGTTTGTCGGGCGGTTCTTCTGCTCGTGGGCCTGTCACATCATGGTCCTTCAAGACCTCTGCGCCTGGATCCTTCGGAGGCTGGGCGTTCGCCAGAAACCGATCCGTTCGCGACTGCTGCTATGGGTCCCGCCGCTGACTGCGTTTTACATGTTCCTCTGGCCGCAGGTCGTGCGGACCTGGCAGGCCAGGGCGTTTCCCGAGTTCCACCTGCGCTCGGACGTCGAGGGTTGGGCTTCGTTCGCTACGGACAACTTCTGGCGTAACCTCCCGAACGCCCCGATCATTGTCCTGACGTTTCTGGTGTGCGGTTTCCTCATCGTCTATTTGCTCGGATCGAGGAGCTTCTGCACCTATGTCTGCCCATACGGCGCGATCTTCGCCGTGGCGGACCGCTTCGCGCGCGGCCGCGTCCGCGGCGACCGCGACAAGTGCCAACAGTGTGGCACCTGCACGGCTGCGTGCACGTGCGGCATCCGCGTGCATGAAGAGGTCAAGATGCACGGCATGATCGTGAACCCGGCGTGTTTGAAAGATCTCGATTGCGTCAGCGTGTGTCCGCAGGGGGCGCTGTCCTACGGCCCGACAAAAATGGCACTGTTCAAATCGTTCAAAAGCGGCGGGCGGTTCGGCTCGTTGCCTTATGATTTCTCGCCCGCTGAAGATGTTTTGATGGGCCTTGTTTTTCTCACGGTCTTGCTCTCATTCCGCGGGTTGTACAGCCGGATCCCGTTCCTGCTCTCCCTCGCGCTTGGTGCGATCATAGCTTTTCTCACCATTCAGGCTTTGCGCTTGTTCTTCCGGCCCGATGTGGCGTTTGCCACGATCCGGGCCAAAACGAACGGTTGGGTGACGGCAAGCGGCCGGGTGTTTGCCGTTTTCTTCATCCTGCTCACGGTTCTCGTCGCTCACAGCGCGTTTGTGCGCTACCATGAGTACTTCGGATTGAGACAGGCGCGTGCCTTCCGCAAAGCATTGGGCACCGAGCGGGCAGATGATCTGGCGGAGCGAGCTTGCGACAATCTTGCGGTCGCGGATCGCTGGGGGCTGATTGCGAACCCGCGTGTCGAGATGGGGCTGTCGGACGCGGCGTTCCATCTGAAGCGGTTTGGCGCGGTGGAGACGTTTGCCCGGCGTCTGCTCGAACGCAACCCGTACGACAGCGCGGTCCGCCTCCGGCTTGGCCAGGCTCTTGCGGGTCGCAACGACGTGACGGCCGCCGCGCGACAGTTCCGCGCGATCCTGGGGCAATGGCAAGGCGCGGAAGACGAAGCGCCGGCGGCACTGGCTGGTGCCCACCAGGCGATGGGTGGGCTGTTCGTGCAGCGTGGTGACTTTGCATCCGCCGCCGCTCATCTCAGGGCGTGTGTCGGCCTTTCCCCCGACCGGGCCGAGGCCCAGGCGGAACTTGGGGCTGTGCTGGCGGAGCTCGGTCAGCTTGAAGAAGCCACCACGGCGTTGCGAAAGGCCCTGAGACTCAAACCCGATCTCGGCGATGCCCTTTTCAGCCTCGGCGCGATCCTCGCGCGCTTGGGGCAGCTTGACGACGCCGTCACGGCCTATCGAAGCGCCCTGGAAATCTCGCCCGATGATGCCGACACGCACACGAACCTGGGTATCGCGCTGTTGCAGACGCGCAATCTCACCGACGCCCGGCAGCACCTCGAGCGAGCCGTTTCCATCAACCCGAACCACGCGCTGGCGCACTTCGGTCTGGGCGAGCTGTTTACCTTGCAGGGAAGTGGGGACCTCGCTGCCCGGCACTATCAAACCGCCACCCGCCTTGATCCACGTTTCAAGGAGTTGCTCGAAAGCTCACAATCCGATTGACGTGTGCATCGTTCTGCGGTGCGGACGACACGGCGTGTTTTCCGAGAGGCTTTCCGGTATCCCGTGACTTGGGGACTACATTTGCGCGACGACGCTTTGTTCCTTTGAGATGAGAACCTCGAGTAGCTCCTCGGGGGTCTCAGCCGCAAGAAGCAGGTCGACGACGTTGTCGTCGAGGATTCGCATCAACCTGGCAAGAACCTGTAAGTGCGTACGGTCGGTGTGGCAGCAAATCAGGAAGAACAGGCGCGTGAGTTCACCCTTTGGGGCACCGAAACCGAGTCCGCTGCCGAGCCTGGCCACACAGATGAGCGGTTCCGCCGAAACGTAGGGCATTGGCTGTCTGGGGTGGGGGATGGCGACACCGTTGGGCAACGCCGTTGAGCAGAGCGCCTCACGCTGCTCAACGGCATCCAGCAGGCCCGCCCCATCGTAGAGCAGTCCGGTTCGTGCCGCGAGCCTTGCCAGCTCTCGCAACACGGAAGCCTTTGTTCGAGCGGGGAAGGCAATGTCGACACCGTCGACACCGATCAGGTCCGTCACGACGAGGGAGTCACCGGAAACACCGTTGGCCGACCGGCCGGACATGGCCCGTTCGAGGGCAACAAGCCTCGCGTCATTGAAGTTGTGTATCTCCTGTTGAACCCACTCCGTGACCCTGGCCCGGTTGAAACGCCACTCGCCGCCGACCTTGTGTCCCGGGAGCTTATCGCGGTCGGCCAGTTTGCGCACCTCGCGCGCGTCCATCCCGACGTGCTTGGCGAAGTCTTCCAGGCTCATGCTTCGATACGGCATAGGACGTATCCAACACCACCGGACCACCGTTCGATCGATTATAGCCGTTTCCCCGACGCCGCGGATACGGCGTGCCACATTCCCTAAACGCAGTCGCCGACCTGACCGACGCACACAACTTCAGGAACTTATCGGCTATCATAGCCGGTGTCTTGGCCGTCAGCGTGCCCGCGGCGGCGTTTTGTGAGTAAACCACGCGTGCCAGACCCGGCGGGAAGCGACCAGCAGGGCGGTGCCGACGGCTGTGTAGACCAGGCCCACCACGAAGCGAGGCACCCATTCCCCTCGCAGCAACCGGCCCGCCGCCACCATCAACAACACGAACAACCAGGTTGTTGGGGATAGAAAACCGCCGATGCACTTGCCGTCTCCGCGGGCGCGGATCCGGTCGATCATGCGCGGGGCCGCTTGCCCCAGGACGAACCGTGCCTTGAGCAGTCCAACCACGACCGACGCAGCCAGCCACCATACGGCGTGCTCGCACCGCTCGTCCCACGCCCACCGAACCCCGAAGAAGAGCAACGCCGCCCCCACCACGGTCCACAGGAGCGCAGCCAGGAGCAGATGCACTCGCGCGGGCGCTGAAGGCTTAGCGGATTCCAGGTGACTGTTCATTCCTGTCGACGCCTCCGCGTGGGGTTGTGTTCTCCACCTGCGTTGCCCACCCCAGACAAACACCTCAGCGTATCACGCCGAACGCGACAGCAACAGCGGAGCCGCGCCGGGCGGATCGGTGAGATCTGTTGTGACACGCACAACCCCTGTTCCCGGACGTGCCGGCGACGGCGGTCGCTTATGGGTTGCGGCTCCGGAGCCCGTGGCGGATACAGGTTTGGGATATCGAGTTACAGGACCTATCGCTGCTTCCGTTGCAGCGGTGGGTCGCCCCGGACGGCCGTGGAACTTCCGTTTCCCGCAGCCCCGCGTCTTCGCTTGCCGGTTCAGCGGCTGGTTACAGTTCATCATGCTCCCCGTCGATACAAAGTAGCGTGACGGCCACTCGAGCGTCAAATCGATCGTGAATATGTGCGCCCCACAGGGATCTGTCCGACACGGGAGGAAACCGAAAAATGGATGCGCGTTACATCAACCCTTTCGTGGCCTCGATCTGCAACACGTTCGAGACGATGTGCGGAACGAAGGTTGCCATTGGGAAGCCGGAGCTCAAGACGAACGACAACCCTCGATCCGACGTGTCCAGCGTCATCGGTTTCTCCGGTGATGCGGCTGGATGCGTGGTCCTCCATTTCAGCTTCGATGTTGCCTCGAAGATCGCCACTGCCTTTGCCGGCACTGAGATTACGCCGGATCACGAGGATTTCTCGGACGCTATCGGCGAGCTGGCCAACATGGTCGCAGGGGGTGCGAAGTCCAAGTTCGAAGGGCTCAATATCTCGATTTCACTACCGAACGTGATCATCGGGGAGAACCATAACGTCTCGGCGTCGAAGTCGGCGCCCCGGTTGATCGTTCCGTGTAACACCGATGTTGGCGTTTTCCAGGTTGAGATAGGCATGGTCCTGCTCAACAAGGCCGGCTCCACACAGCAGGCCGCAACAGTAGGAGCAAACGCGTGAAGATTCTACTCGTTGACGACTCGCGTACGATCCGCAACATCCAGAAGAACGTTCTTAAGCAGCTCAATCACACCGACGTGATGGAAGCCGAGGACGGCGTCCAGGCGCTTGCGCAGATCAAGGAGAATATGCCCGATCTCATGCTGATCGACTGGAACATGCCCAACATGGATGGGATCACACTGGTTCGCAAGGTTCGCGAGACGAACAAGGATGTGCCCATTATCATGTGCACGACCGAGGCCGAAAAGTCCCGCGTCCTCGAGGCGATCAAAGCCGGCGTGAACAACTACATCGTCAAGCCCTTCACGGTCGAGTCGCTCGGGGAGAAGATAGAGCAGACCATGGAGAAGGTGGCTTCCGGTTGATCCAGCTCGCGTGACCCGACGGGGGAACACCGAGCGCCGCCGGCGCACGGTCTGAGCGGAATCAGAAAAGCCCAATCGAATAGGTAGAGGGCCTCTTGGAGGGGAGTACAGCCGGCGACCCTGCAAGGTGTCTTGCCGCGCTGTAAGCTCTCTCACTTCGCCATCGTACGCCGCAACGGGCCACGGGCGGATGACTCCACCGCAAGCCCCGTCGCTTCATCCACGACCACCGGCGTTTCGTGCAGGCGCTTCTTCAGGACCCGCCCCACTTTGAATTTTACCGTGCGCTTCGACGGGACATGCACGCGGTCCATTGTCTTGGGGTTCTGGGCCTCTCGTGCGGCCCGAATCTTGCTCTCAAAAACGCCGAAGTCTCGGAATTCCAAGCGGTTGCCGTTACTGAGCTCCTCGATAATGGCGTCAAGGAAAGCCTGGATCACTCGCTTGGCGACCACTCGCTTGCACCCCTCTATCTCGGCAATTCGGTCGATGAGTTCCTTCTTGGTAACCGTGGCCATGTGGAACCTCTAACGTGAGACCAGAGAATCGTGGACGCCGAAACCGCCACACGCCGGATCGGCCGCCCGTACCCGCGTGGCAGGCCGATAATTCACCGCCCGATGAGGGACCGACAGCACGCCGGCTCGCGGACCTCAAACGAGCGCAAGTCATAGTACAGCAAAGGGTTCCTGCAAGCAAGACCGGTTCGCAAAGCCAATGGAGAGCGGCCGTGCGCCCTGTGAATGAACGGTGTGGACTGCTGGAATGAAGACCCCTCAGCGGCGAACACGGCCCGTCCGAACCGAGTCGAAACGGCGGTAAAGATAGTCTTGGGCGGCCCCGGTTGCTCCCTGCCGATCGATGATCGTTTCCCGGTAGTCCACGTATTCCGTGTAGCCGCCGTAGGCCGTCGTCGCCGGCCAATCAGACCTCGGGATATAACTGGGACTCCACAAGCTCGCGTGAGGATTGAATATGAGGTTCTTGTCGATGGCGACGCGCGCCTGTGGATCGCGCTGCGCGGAACCGCACCCTGTCATTGCCAACAACAAACCGCACACGATCAGAATCATCGGGATCAATTGTCTCACCGCTTCTTACCCCTCCAAGAGTTCAGTCCCTCGCACCAATAGTCCTCCACGGGTCGTGCCGGGCCGAGCCGGGGGGCACAAGTCCGAAAGGATTGGGCGGCAAGACGCCAAGACCTCAGACCGACGCCGGTCGTAGTGGTCGTGCGGGAAGGCGGGTTGTAGGGATCGTGACGCCTCGATGTCGTGCGTCACCACCCGGCGTGCCCGCGATGCATGCGCGCGACGGCGTTGCCGGTCCCAACGGAGACGCGTACCATTCGTGCCGGCTGCCTTCCGGTCGCTTCACCCTCTTGTGGGAGGCTTGGGTTCAGGCGGCGTGAGGGACAAGACTATGACACAAGCTCTGTGGGGATTGATCGGTGTAGCGCTCGGCGCCGTGATCGGCGTTGCGATTGTGGTATTCGGTCGCCGCTCTGAGAGGAACGTCGCGCGACAGCTCCTCGAAGAGGCGCAAAAGGACAAAGCTCACGAGCTTTCCACGATCATCGAACAGCTTAGGACCAACTTTGCCGCACTCTCACGCGAAGCCCTGTCAGCCAACACCGATGATTTCCTCAAGCTGGCCAAAACGAAGTTTGAACAGCAGACCACCCAGGCCGATCAGACACTCGAATCCAAAAAGAAGCTCATCGATGCCAGCCTCGATCAGATCAGTTCGCGACTCAACAACTTGAACAACGTGGTTCAACAGGCGGAGAAGCAACGCGCCGAGTCACACGGCTCGCTCAGAGGCCATCTGGAGAAGGCCACGCAGGCGACCAACCGCCTGCACGAGACGACGGGGCAGTTGCGCGAGGCCCTGGCCAGCCCGCAAAAACGTGGACAATGGGGCGAGCGGATGGCCGAGGATGTCCTGCGCGTCGCAGGGTTCATCGAGGGCGTCAACTACCGCAAGCAGGAAACGGTTTCCGGAGGAACCAGGCCCGACTTCACGTTTCTTCTGCCGGACGATCAGTGCGTGCATATGGACGTCAAGTTTCCGCTTGACAATTACCTCAGGATGCTCGACGCCACGGATGACACAAGGCGCAAAGCCTGCATGTCGCAATTCCTCAAGGACGTTCGCTCGCGCATCAAGGAGGTCACCACGCGGGATTACATTGATCCGGCCGCCGGTACCGTCGATTATTGCCTCGTGTTTATCCCCAACGAACAGGTCTACGGGTTCATCCACGAACAGGACAGCACGCTGCTCGATGATGCCATGCGGCAGAAGGTCGTGCTCTGCTCGCCGCTGACGCTGTATGCGATCCTCGTTGTCATCCGTCAGGCCGTGGACAGCTTCAGGCTCCAGCAGGCATCGATGCAGATTCTCAACCTGCTGGCCGAGTTCAGGAAGCAATGGGACAAGTACGTCGAGGGCATGGACAAAATGGGCGACAGGCTCGAAGCCGCGTCGAGGGAATACCAACAGCTCGTCTCGACACGCACCCGCCAGCTCGAACGCCAGCTCGACAAGATCGACGATCTCCGCGCGGCAAGAGAAGAATCGGCGGACTCCCACAGCCTGCCGGCCGAATAAGCACATCGTGGTGGGCTGGGCCCACTCCACACACGCCGTGAAGGATAGGGCACCACGCGGGCTCCCGGGCATCAGACTTGACCGCCAACAACCGATGACCAACCATTGAGAACTGATAACTGACTACTGATGACTGATTACTGACAACTGATTACTGACAACTGATTACTGACAACTGAAACCCACCTTGCGGGCGATGCGGCCAGCGCGATAATCCGGGTCATGGCAGGTACGATCGAGAAACGCATCGCCAGGCTCCGTGACGATATTCGCCGGCACGATCACGCTTATTACGTGCTCGCCAAACCGATCATCACGGATCGGCAGTACGATACGCTGCTGGCTGAGCTTCGTGAGCTGGAGGAGCGGTATCCCGAGCTGATCGCGGCGGACTCGCCGACCCAACGCGTCGGGGAATCGCCGATCGAGGGGTTTCAGCACGTCACCCACGCGGTCCCGATGCTCTCGGTGGACAACACCTACGATGAGACGCAACTGCGCGAGTTCGACGAGCGGGCCCGCAAGGGCCTTGGCGGCGAGAAGGTTCGATACGTCGTTGACCCGAAGGTTGACGGGGTGGCTGTCTCGTTGCTCTACGAGGGCGGCGAGCTCACTCTGGCAGCCACGCGCGGCGACGGCGCGACCGGCGACGACGTCACCCTCAACGTTCGTACGATCAAGTCCGTCCCGCTTCGGCTCATGGGCGGGGATGTGCCCATCGTCCTCGAGGTCCGGGGTGAGATCGTCTGGCCCACCGAGGACTTCAACCGCTGCAACGCCGAGCGGGAGGCTGCCGGCGAGCCCATCTTCGCCAATCCGCGCAACGCGACTTCGGGCACGTTGAAACAGCTTGACCCGAGAAACGTCGCGCGAAGGGGCCTGCAATTCGTCGCACACGGTTTCGGTCGTGTCGAGCCGATGGCGGCGACAACGCATAGCGGACTGTTCAAGGACCTCGCCCGATGGGGCGTACCGGTCAGCCCGTTTCAGACCGCGCACGCATCGCTCGACGAGATTATCAAGCGGCTCGATGAATGGGACGAGCGGCGCCGTGAACTGCCCTACGTGACGGACGGTCTGGTCATCAAGGTGGACGCTTTCGATCAGCGCGACGCGCTCGGTGCGACCAGCCGCTACCCGCGCTGGTGCATCGCGTATAAGTTCGCAGCCGAGCAGGCGCAGAGTGTACTGCTCAGCGTTGATTTCCAGGTCGGCAAGCTCGGAACAATCACCCCACGGGCTGTCATGGAACCCATGCAGCTTTCCGGCACCCGGGTACGACATGCGACCCTGCACAACTTCGACCAGGTCGATCGACTTGATGTGCGCCTCGGCGATACGGTTATTGTCGAGAAGGCGGGTGAGATCATCCCGCAGGTCGTCAGTGTGGTGAAGGAGAAGCGCCCGAAGGGGGCCAAACCCATAAAGCGACCGGCGAGATGCCCCGTTTGCAAGGGTGACATCGAGCAGGATGAGGGTGGCGTCTACATTCGCTGCATCAACCCATCCTGCCCCGCTCAGCTCAAGGAGCGTTTGATTCACTTCGCTGCCCGTAACCAGATGGACATCGAGGGAGCGGGCGAGGTGCTGATCGAGATGCTTGTCGATGCGGGCATGCTTCATGAGTGCGCCGATCTTTATGACCTGCACGAGCGCCGGAGCGACTTGGTCGCACTCGAACGATTGGGGGAGAAGAGTGTCGACAACCTGCTTGACGGTATCGAGCAAAGCAAGAGGCAACCGCTGTCACGGCTTCTGGCGGCGCTCAACATTCGCCACATCGGCGGTAGCACAGCCGAGCTTCTGGCTGACGCTTTCGGATCGATGGAGAAGCTAAGGACAAGGAGTGTTGAGCAGCTTATGGAGGTCGAGGGCGTTGGCCCGGAGATGGCCCGGAGCGTCGTCCGTTTTTTCAACAGCCCAGCCGGTATCGCGGGTGTCGACAGGTTGGCAGCCGCGGGCGTGACCATGACCCAGCCAAAACGCTCGGTCGCATCCGATTCGCCCCTGGCGGGTAAGACGGTCGTGGTCACGGGTACGTTGGAGAGAATGGGGCGTAAAGAGGCACAGGACGCGATCAGGCGGCTTGGCGGTAAACCGGTTGGCAGCGTCAGTAAGAAGACGGATCTTGTCGTCGCCGGCGAGTCACCCGGTTCCAAGTTCGACAAGGCCAAACAGCTCGGTATCGAGACGATCGACGAAACACAGTTCCTCAGGCTGATCGGCAAGTGAGTTCCGGGGAGCGGATGGCGAATGGCCGATAGCGACCGACGACGACGCGTAAACGGCGGATCGCCAAGATGCTGATGGCGCGTGTGTGGGAGAGGATGTCTCTGCCGGGATGGGGTTCTTAACGCTTTGTTATACGGATTTCAGTTATAGACTGCCGAATCGATGTTCCGGCTCTATCGGGTTTTGCAACGCCGCGCGGGCGCGGCAAAGCCGCCTTGCGGCAGCCCGCGGCTCAGAACGGGAAGTATCGGCAGATTCTTACTAGAACTGGTATCAGTCACTCGCCGGGCGTTTCACACCGATGATTGCGGGAGTAGCCGCCGAGCCAAACGCCGTCACGTGTGCGTAGAATCCAACCTCGCCGGCGATTGCCTGCCAGGTTGCCAGCGGAAAGAGGCCGCCACGGTGACGGTCAACCTCAACTGTCAGCTCACAGCCTCGACGGATCAGGAATACCAATGTGATATCGTATGTCGTGCCAGCGGCACGGGGTTCATGCATGTCCTGGATGAAGGTCACGTGGACATCTTCGTTCGCATGGTGCGTCACGTACGTTCGTGGTGAAGTGAAGCGCTCGCGCGTTTCCTCGACAACCGTGAAAAACACTCCGCCGGGCGCCAGGTGATCATAGGCAGCCTGAAACGCCTGCCGTAGATCGGCCTCGCTCAGCATGCAGTTGACGGCATCGCTGAGATAGACGGCGTCAAACAGCTCACCCGTCGGCGGGGCGCGGAGATCGCCGCACAAATAGGTCACCTCCGGGTTCAGATCGCGAGCCAGCGCCAGCATCGCTTCGCTAAGGTCAACACCAACAATCGCAAAATGACGTTTCAACCCGTAATCGACGGTTCCTCCGCCGCAACCGAGGTCAAGCACCCGGCGCATTTCGCGCCGACCGTGACGCTGCAAGAGCGTCGCGATTTCGTCCGTCTGGGCCAAACAGTCGTCCGGCGGGCAGATCAGCGGCCAGAGCCACGCAAGATCCCCATAAAGACGGCACTGCTCGACCCTGTCTTTCTCTGACATGAACTCAACCTCATGGGCCGGGAATGATTCCTGTCGCCCGACCTTCACACGAGATGCTCGCCACGGTGCGCTCATCCAAGTGTTCTGTCTCTTCCGTTCTCCCTTCCCCTACAGACCCCGCCTCGATTTTGGCGACAAGAAGCCTCATCTTGACCGCCACATCAGGCGTGACGGATATCTTGTCGATCCCACACTTGACAAGGAACTCCGCGAAGTCGGGATAATCCGACGGCGCCTGACCGCAGAGCCCGACCGGCTTGCCCATCTCCTTGCACGTCTCGATAACGCTGGCAATCAGCATCTTGACGGCGCCGTTTCGCTCATCGAACAGATGGGAAACAAGGGAAGAATCCCGATCAAGACCCAGTGTCGTTTGGGTCAGGTCGTTCGACCCGATCGAATACCCATCGAAGAAGGGGAGAAACTCCCGTGCGAGAAGGACGTTGGACGGGATTTCGCACATCATCCAGACGCTGGCATTGACACGTTCATCGTCGATGATGCCCCGCACCTTTTCAGCCTCCTGGGGCGTGCGCACGAAGGGCACCATAACGTTAACGTTGTCAAGCCCGAATTCATCAATCACCTTCCTCATGGCGCAGCATTCAAGCTTGAAGGCCTCGCGGTAGCGCTCGTCATAGTAGCGGGAAGCGCCGCGCCATCCGATCATCGGGTTCTCCTCCTTAGGCTCAAAGGCCTTGCCACCCGTCAGGTTCGCATACTCGTTCGACTTGAAGTCGGAGAAGCGGAAGATCACGGGCTTGGGATAGAACGCACCCGCGATCCGACTGATTCCCGACACGAGCCCCTCGACGAACAAGTCCTCCTTCCCCACCTTGAGCAGATAGAGCGGATGCTGGCCGATGTGCGAGGCGATGATGAACTCGAGCCGCGCCAGGCCTACGCCGTCCTGCGGCAACCGCGCCGCAGCCAAAGCCTTCTCCGGAGAACCCACGTTGAGCATGATCTTGGTCCGCGTCTCGGGGATGTTCTCCAGGTTG
Source organism: uncultured Phycisphaerales bacterium (assembly GCA_965371725.1). Lineage (GTDB taxonomy): Bacteria > Planctomycetota > Phycisphaerae > UBA1845 > UBA1845 > CBDUZO01. The sequence continues at coordinate 12,878 of CBDUZO010000033.1, read as the reverse complement.
ATCTCCTCGACCTCGTATTCCGGCAGGCCGCGGAAGACCGTCCCGATCTCCCCCTCCACGCAACTGACGGTCACCTCCGTTTCCGGCGCGATCACACTCGTACCCGTCTCGGTCCCCACCACGCACGGGATGTCCATCTCGCGGGCGACGATGGCTGCGTGGCACGTTCGACCGCCCTGGTCGGTGACGATAGCCGACGCCCTCTTCATGATCGGTTCCCAGTCCGGGCTCGTCATCCGCGTGACCAGGACCTGCCCGTCCTCGAAGGAGTCAATCATCCTGACGTCCTCGAGGATGTTCGCCCTGCCGTGCCCGATCTTCATTCCCACCGGGCGCCCGGTAGTGATGACCTCGAACTTCTCCTTGTCATCCACGATAAAGTACCGATTGTAGGAGACGCCTTGCGAATGGATGGTCTCCGGTCGTGCCTGGAGGATAAACAGCTCCTTGGTCTCGCCATCCTGGGCCCACTCGATGTCCATGTAGTGGCGGCGCCCGTACTTCTTGCAATAATGGTCCTCGATGATGAGAGACTGTTTCGCCAGTTCCACATAATACGCGTCGTCGAGGATCTTCAGCGGATTCTGGATGACCTTCAAGGAGTGGCGCAGGACGTAGACTTCATCCGGCTTCACCTCCCCTTGCACGATGGCCTCACCCAAACCTCTGTGCGGCGTGATCAGCATCAGATTCTCGTTGCCCGTTTCCGTATCGACCGTGAACATGACGCCGCTGACACCGTTCCAGTCCGCCCTGACCATCTCCTGAACGCCCACCGACAGCGACACATCGTCCTCCGAGAATCCGACCTCATGGCGATACGACATGGCCCGCGCGGTGTAGAGAGACGAGAAGCACTTCTTGATCTTGTCGAGCAGGTCGGTCAGGCTCGAGACGTTCAGGAAGGTGTCTTGCTGCCCGGCGAAGCTGGCGTCGGGAAGGTCCTCGGCTGTCGCCGACGACCGGACTGCGGCATTGCGGTGCGCATCCAACTTACTGAACGCCGTTGCCACCTCCGCCTCGAACTTCCTTGCAAAGGACAGGCCCTCGATGAGAGAACGGACTTCCCGGGACGTCTGTTCCAGGAGTGTCACATCGCGATAGCCATCGGCTTCAAGCCTGGCGATGTGCTCGGCAATCCTTCCCTTCACCGGTTCCATGAAATGCTTGAAGACGTCCGTCGTGATGGCGAAGCCGTCGGGCACTTTGATCCCGTCGAGCCTGATCAGCTCCCCCAGCGAAGCACACTTGCCCCCCACAAGCGGCAGGTCATCGAACTTGATATCATCGAACCAGAGAATACTCGACTCGGACATGGCTCAATCTCCGTGGCTATGTCGAACAACCGCTCAAACATGAACTGCTTCAGGTGGAACAGGGCTCCCAGGGCCGTCAACCGACAACCTGTACACCGCTGACAACGCTTCTTATCGGCCCAATCCGGGTCCGCCATTACGAGCTCCCCCGCAAACCTGGCGGCGGGCCTGCCCGAAAACGGACACCCCGGCACATCCGCGGCCCACGGCCGCTGGGTTGGAGGTTCCGCCGGCGAATGCCCGATTCCGGGAAGATGCCTGTTACCCCCACCAGGAACAGGGGGCGAATCGTGTGTGACAAGACGCACCTACAGGACCGCGATAGGAGTTGCGCAGCGAGAGCAATTCAATCTCATTGATGCCAGGCGCTACTCGTTTTCACCCTCCTCATCGGGCGGCGGCACGGATTGGCGCATGAAGTGTTCTATCATGTGCGACATGTCCATCAGCATTATAGGCATTTCTTCGGATGCCATACCCAGTTCTTCCATGAACGGGCCTTGCGCCGTGAATTCGGCCACACGCTGGAATGTGCGTATTGCATCTCGGGCCTTCCTTAGGCTTCCTGACTTTACGGCGCGATACGCCTCCAAGGCGAGTTCATAAAGCCAGGGAGCATCGTCGCGGAAGAAGCTCGCGATCACCAGCATTCCCAAGGCCGGGTCCGGACGTTTACCGCCGGCCATGTGGATCATCTCTTCGATCATCCCGGGGTGGAACCGCCTGAACCTTGGGCGCCGCCTTGTGCGGCCTTCGTCACCTAATTCAGACTTAAGGCGGGACGGAAGGTCCCGGAACATGACTTTCACTTCCTCGAACAGCTTCGCGACAGTGGAGTTGTCCAGCGGTAGGTCTTGGTCCGCCGTTTCGTCGGAATCACCCAGCCGCGCGAGCACCTTGTCTGTTTTGGTCTTGAACGTCTTCACCTGCAAGAGGACGTCATCATGTTCGGGCTCAGAGTCTGGAATGCGGTCGACGAGTTGCATGACCAGTTTTGTCAAGGATTCCTCGTCGTCGTCGCAGTTCTGGAACTGGGCGAACGGCCCGGTGCTCGCCTTGTTGAAAGGAATGCCGAGAGCGACGCCGAACACGGGCCTCTGCAACTTCCCTTTTGCCACTCCCGCCTCATACAGAATCCAGGGGCGATCGATACTTCTGGGCGTCAGCAGGCATACAACATCGGAGGCCTTTTCAAGCTGCTTCATCAACTCCGGGAACCACTCGACACCGTACTCGATGCCTTGCGCGCCCTTGCGGTCGGAGGAGCGAAAGGACTTGAGCACGCCCGCGCTGACGCTGGTCAAGAGCTTGCTGAACGCCTCGGCGAGTTCGGCATCGCGCGCGTCGTGACTGATGAAAATGAGCGGCCTCTCGGTGTTCTCGCGTTTGGGAGCGTCCGTCGTCGTCGTTTTGGGTTTGTCGTCGTCCGGCATCGCGGGTTTCCCTTGCAGGAGGCATCGTCGAGAACCAAGTTTCGAGGCGGCATGCTCCGGGTTTCCGGGAGCACACGCCACCTAACGGATTGTATCACGGTCACGGGAGCGCAGCCAGCCCATGCGGACAACTCACAACCTGCCGCGCTCACGGGACTTACGCAGGGCGGGCGGGGAACGGGGCGATCCCGGACGACCTGGGAGTGGGTCCTCCACTTCCCGGAAAGATTCCTCCACTCCAAGGAATGGATCATCCATTCCCGGGAATCACTCGTCCACTCCTCGGAATGGGTCATCCACTCCGTAGCGGGGACCATCCGCTCCAGGGAACGGACCGTCCGCTCCGCGGAGTGGGCCGGAAAACCGGTTGGTGGGCGTACCTGAAAATGGACACCCCGGCACATCCGCGGCCCCCTGGACCGTCGTCCAACCTGTGATATCCACGCGGGGGTTCTGACAGGCGTGGCCTCGACAAGAACAACGCCTGCCGCTAGAACACCCACCGCCCTTGCGTGAATCGTCTGGGTTGGCTCTGATTGTCGTCGCGGGGGCGGCGCGGTTGGCAGCCGCGACGACGGCTTGTGGATGGACACCGTCGGCCGATCGTGGGTGCATCGCGTGAAACAGAAGTTCAACATCAGGAGATTGATGGAATGAAGAGGAACGCAAAGGTTTGGGCATTGGTGCTTGCCGTGGCAATTCCGGGGATGAGCACGCTGTCGTGCACTACTTCGGTCCTGCAGGAATTCCGTGACGCCTCCGTGACCGCCGCCGCCGATGCCATCGGATTGGGCGTGGGTGCGTGGGTAGCCAGTTACTTCCCGATGCCGGAGTAGCACCGTAGCCGGCGCTACCTTGAGAGCCCTCTGACCGGTTCAGAGCGTTTTTGGAAACCGCGCAGCGGCCCCCGTCCTTCGTGACCCCAACGCTGGAGACTGCATCCTACCCCGCGCGGGTCTCTTCGCGCGAGTCATCAAGGGCGGAGAGATTCATCCTCAGGAGCCGATTCACGTGACGTTGGAAGTGCCACGTTCCGTCATTCAGGCGGCTGTGCTCACGGTTTCCGACCGCTGTGCCGCGGGAACCGCCAAGGACACAGCCGGCCCGGCTGTCGCCGATTCCTTTCAGCAAGAGCTTCGAGCCAACGTAGTGTGGACCGGCACGGTCCCCGACGATCAGGAGAGAATCTCGCGGACATTGAAGGACCTGGCTAAGCGCGGCCTCGATCTGCTGGTGACAGTCGGTGGCACGGGTTGTGGACCGCGCGACGTCACACCCGAGGCTACACGCGCCGTCATCGACCGGGAGGTTCCGGGCCTGGGGGAAGCCATGCGCTCGGCGTCGGCCCGAATCACACCGCACGCCTTGCTTCAGCGTGGCGTATGCGGCGTTTGCGGTTCGACCTTGATCGTCAACGTGCCGGGAAGTCGAAAGGCCGCCCTGGAGAACCTGACCGTGATCCTGCCGGCGCTCCCGCACGCAGTGCAGCTTCTTCGTGGCGACACCGCGCACTCCGAAACCGACGCGGATCGCAACACCTGACCGGATACGTCCAACCGCCGTTATAGCACTCTCCGAATTTGTGTAGCGGGCACGGGGAGAGAAACTCAGGAGAAAAGGGTTGTTTCACCGCTACACGAAAAAAGAGCTTGCTCTAGCCACGTGACTTCAGAGGCTCATCCTGATTTGCGGGCCCGCGACGAAGGCATCGTTGTCGTCCTCCCTCCATCCGCAAAGTCCCAAAGCCACCCGGAGGGTATTGCGAACGACGGCTGTGGATGTTACACAAGCAGGGTCCTCCGCTCTCGCGCAGTCCTGCCGTGGGTCGGGGCAACGAGCTGCGCCGGTAGCTCAGTTGGATAGAGCACCGGACTTCTAATCCGGTGGTCGCAGGTTCGAGTCCTGCCCGGCGCGTGCTTAAACGCGGGTTTTGACGTGCTGAACCGGAATTGTGGCACAATTGTGGTAGCGCTCGCGTCACCCGACATCCTTCCGTAAACGAGAAACAGCTTCCCGCATGTGATCGTCTCGCTCACCCGTGTAATACCGCTCGGTGGTCTCGGTGCGCTCGTGGCCGACCAGCCGCTTGACGGTAGGCATGTCCACGCCCACCCGCCGGGCCCGGCCCCCGCGGCGTGATCGGCGCGGAGGTCTGGGTGAAAGTCGCCGCCCTCGGCGACCCGCCGCCGCGCGATCCGGGCGAATTGAAGTTCCTCCTGCTGAGCACCCGCACCCCCGCCGTGGTTGAGTTTCCCGGACCCGAAGGTGGAACACCGCGCACTACGTGGTACGATGGCTCAGTACCTGCGGCGAAACGAGCCCCTGGAGCGAGACGGCCAGCGCGACGGTGGGGGCGTGAGGGCCGAGACCCGATCCTTGGGCGATTATGCTGGATAAGGTGAGCCGTCCGCCGGCCAGTGTGCGATGCTGCTGCGGGGCAGCGAGGACCACGACACCATGATACGAAATCTGACTATCGACGGGTTTCGGGGATTTGAGCACTTCGAGATGTGCGATCTCGGACGTGTCAATCTGCTGGTTGGGACAAACAACAGCGGAAAGACTTCGGTTCTAGAAGCGATACAAATCCTCATGACCGGGCGCGTACGTTCCATTTGGGACGCACTGTCCAGACGTGGCGAACGTTTGGCTGTTGAGTCAGAGGGCCGATCCAGGACGGAAGGCGACATTTGCCACGTCTTTCGTGGGCACGCCATGCAAGTTGGGAGTGAGTTCCGACTTAGAGGAGTCAACGACTCAACAGGAGGGAGCCTGACCGCCACGATCCAAGAGAGATCGCTTGACGAGGACTCTCAGTCGGTTCTGTTTGAAGAAGAGGAGGATTATGCGGGCTCGTTCGATCTTCTGTTGAAAGGCGAGGGGTTCGTGGGAGCGGATGAGAAGCTCCCCCTCAGCCGCCGAGGAGGCTTGTCGCTTGACCTACTACGAAGACTACGAAGTACGCAGGATGATGCAACGCTAAGTACACGGTTCATTGCTACGGCATCCATGTCGGTGGGTGATGTTGTTTCCCTGTATGAGTACATTGTTCTGAAGCCTGAAGAAGATCTAGTGATCCAGGCCCTCAAGACCATCGAACCGACCATCGAACGAATCGCAACGACGAGCAGGGAATCCCGCTACTACCGAGGCTATCCGGGAGAGCGAGGTGGAATCGTCGTCAAGTGTGCCGGCGTCGACCAGCGCATCCCGATTGGAAGCCTCGGAGACGGAATCTGGCGCATGCTTGGATTGGCGCTTGCGCTCGTTCACGCAGAACCGCATCTTGACCAGCTCGTCGCAACAAAAGCTGCCCTCAGCGACGCGCTGCTGACGGGGCGAGTGAGAGTCCTGCACGCCGAAGGAGTAGCCACACAATGAACAAAGTCTCTGCGAAGATACAGATTGATCTGGCGGCGATTGATGACGACCGCTCGATACTCGATGGTGCTTTTGTCTTCGACCACAACAGCCAACCCATCGAGATCGAGCTTGATCTGACGGGTGCCAGCGCGGCTACGCTGAACAAACTGATGCAAGGAGGGATGCACCTGCTGGACGGCGCGGCGGTTTCGGCAACACTCGAAGACGCACGCGAGATGGATGCTACTATCGGGATGGTCAGTGGTGTCTGCCCGACGCACATGGGAAGCGTGACGGTAACGGGGAAGCTCGCGAATGCGAGTATCCGTGATCCATCAATGCTGAACGCGGTTACGGCGTCTTGGCAATACAAGCTCACCAATATCAAGCTGAACCTCGGCGACGAAAAGTCCCTGTATCCTTTGCCGCAGGGCGCTGATCCGAACAAGACGCCGCGCGGTTGGACGCTGAACAAGCTGCGGTTCGTTATGGGCGGGCGCGAGTGGGTATTGACGGACGATTTCATGAACAAGTGGCGCAAGGATGATGCACCCGATGCCGCCCTGCCGCTGGTGACGGCGACCCTCACGACTACTGCGCAGGCCGCCGACACGGAGGAAGCCGTGTCCGAGATCGCGGGTGATATTGAGCTACTCCTGACGCTTGCGCTGGGACGCGATGTGCAATCGGTGTCGCGTTCCCGCATCGATAACCAAGGCAACACTATCGAGACGCTTCACCGCAGTGTTGTGGTTCATCCGTTCAACCAAGCCGGGCATCCTGTGGTAGACAACTGGACACCGGGAACTCTCAACCCGTTCTTGGAAGCTGCTTCTAACATTGTCGCGGCGGATAGAAAGTGGTGGCGCAGGACGCTGAAATTCTACTTCTCGGTTCAGATCAACAAATACATCGAGGTCAAGAGCATACTTCTAAACATTCTCGGCAACCGGATTGCTGAGAGGCTCGCCCACGAAGACGGCAGCTCCGAGATCGACCCTAACCTCTCGTCACGACTCAAGGACAAGGCGATCAAGGAGGCGCTCCACCAAGTCTTGAGCCAGCTCAGCCCGAAGTGGGATGACGCCCGAACGGCGCTGGTGATCGCCACGATTACGAACTGGAATGCCGTGCCGTCGTTCGCCGAAAGCATACAGCGCACCTGTCGCCAGATGCGGATACCTGAACCGACGAAGAAATTTCTTCGGACACGGAACAAGCTGATTCATGTGGGTGAACTCGAACCTCCCGACGGCGACATCTCGGCGTACTGGGTGGAACTCGAATGGCTCGTTCTGGCAACGATTCTTCGACTGCTCGGATACAGCGGCGAGATGTACCATATGAAACTCGGCGGGCATCCTGCGCCGCTGGAAGACCAGCTTGTCCCACTGTCACCGGATCGGATTGAAGCCATCAAGGAGGAATGTAGATGAACGAGGTGCGTGTAGCGCTGACCAATTTCGTGGACTTCGTGAACAAGACGGCAACGCAGAAGCTGACCGTCGCGCGCAAGCAGAAGAAGGAGAACGCCGAGGACTACGAGGTCTATGCCGACTTCTACAAGGCTGTCCGCGAAGGCATCGTGGACATGCACAAGAAGGGGCATGATAAGACGGCGTTGGATGGCGTGCTGAGAGGGTTGGCGGACAAACGCAAGAAGGAGCATTTCGCGGCCATCATTGCCGGGTATAAGAAGTTTCTCGGCAGGAAGAAGGTCTCGTGGTTTCATCCGCCCAAGGATGAATGGACGCACGCCGGGCTGGCGATGAGTCTCAAGCCGGAGGTCGGCCTTGTCATCAACGGCGAGCGGCACGCGATCAAGCTCTACATGCGTGACACACCCAAGCTCAGGAAGTCCAACGCCGACCTCATCACACATCTGATGGATTTCGTTCTCGTACCGGGCAAGCGCACCCGGCCTCGCTTCTGCGTGCTGGATGTCCGCCGCAACAAGCTGTTCATTGCACCTGAGAAGACTGACGGCCTGATGACAATCGTGCGCGCCGAAGCGGCGTGCTTCGTGGATATGTACCGGGGAGCGTAGCAGAGGGCGACAGACGCAACTGAGTCAGGCGCGGTCACCACCGGCCGGGTCCTCGATAATCCTGAGAGAGTGCCGGATGAATCGGAAGCTGAAATCGCTTCTCGCGCCAAACCTGGATTGTGGAACGAATGTAGAGCATAAGCCGGGCTTTGCCCGACGGAACGTCTTCCAGTCCGCCGACATCGGACCGAGCCCGACCCACGCCGCTGGCGGCGCTGCGCTTGCCACCGGCTACTTTCGAGCAGGCCTTCAGCCTGCAATGCGCGGATCGCCCGGGTGAGTGCGTGGGACGGCGGACATCGGTGACACCGCCCCACCGGCAAGCACCCTGCATCGCATTAGCGCCCGCATCCGTGAGCTACTGGACAAAGCCACGGGACAAACCCGACAGGATGACATCTTGGCGCACGGCAATGGCCCGGACGGATTCCCGGGGAATGGGGCATGCGCGCTTGGGCGGCCCGGGTTCTGGCCGCCGATGCTGAATCCCCCGATCAGGCGTGTGTCGTTGCTGAGATGACCCCAAGGCCGTTTCGGCTGTCAAACCGATGGTATCGCACGTTCTATCGAGCGGTTGCCTGCCCGCCTGGAGTCGAAAATCAGACCCAACCCTCTTCTCCGTCACGTGGTCCGTGCATAGGATGAACAAGGCACGGACGTCGGGGTCGGCAGGACCTCCCCGCGCTCGGTGTGGACGGAAGGGGCGTAATCCGATCCGGACGCGCCCTGCGGGAAGCCATGGCCACGTGAGGCGGCGAACCGGGCGGCGCCCAATACCGTTACGCCTTGGCTGGATGATGACCTTGAAGCTTGCCCTTTCCATCCTGATTCTCATCACCGGCATCGCCTGCGCGTGTTTCTACCTGCGTCGGCCGACTGGGGTGCCGCCGGGAGGATCACGCTTGACAGCCGGGCTGCTTGGTGGGCAATGGAGCCATCGGCCTTGGCGACGTGTGGGGGCTGCCATATGTCTCGTCTTGGCTATCATGTTCGTGTTGGGCGTGTACGTGGTCGATGTGCCGGACTACCCACGGGCCTACGCCGCGTACTGGCTGGTGATGATGATCCTGGTCGTTTGGCTTTGCGTGCTGGCGATCAAGGACATGCTGCACACACGAAGGATGATCGCCGAATGGCGACGGATGCGAGAAGGTCTCGGGTCATCGGGCACAATTCCCTCCGCCGCCTCGGAGGAGCCGCCCCAATGAGACTCTCGGTCGCGGCCGTAACACTGGCCATCATCGCCGCGAGCGCGTCCTTGAAGGGCTGCAAACAGGTCGAGCCCGGCGAACTCGACGGTCGTCCAACCATCAGCATCTCCATCAAGCAGCGTCCCTTCGAGTTATGGGTCTCCGACGACGCGGACGAGCGGGAGCGCGGTCTCAAACAGGTGACAGCCGAACAAATGGCCACGTTACCGGACGGCACCGAGCGCGGCATGCTGTTCGTCTTCGATTACGAGCAACGCCTCTGGTTCTGGATGAAGGACACGATCATCCCGCTCGACATCGCCTACGTCACGTCGTCCGGCGTGGTCGTCGCGACCCATACCATGGCCCCACTGGACACTCGCATCGGCGAATACCCCTCCACAGAGCCCGTGCGATTCGCCATTGAGGTTAACGCGGGGCTGTGGGAAGAGCTGGGTCTGGCCGCCGGTGATCGAATCGATATTCCCGCCTCAGTGCTAAAGCGCAACCCCTGACGCGCCGACGCTCCCACTAGTTGGTTTGTGTGACAAGTGCGTGTCGTCGATAGGAGGGCGGTCGACGGTGATCCGATAATGTGCGCCGGGCCGGGTGATCCGGTCGGCGACCTGGGCAACGGTCCACATGGAAGTGCTGCTCGTCAATACACCCGAGGGTACGCTGCCTGATTGGACCGCCGATCTGGTCCGAGACTCGGGCTGGGAGGCAACGACGGCAACGGACTATCCGTCGGCCATCGAGACCGCCCGTAATCGGCCCATCGACGTGATCGTGCTGGCTCAGCCACGCCAACATGACGGCGAGCACGACAGCGAACTCGGCAAGCTGAGGCGGTTGATCGGCCTTCAGCGGATCGCCGCGATCATGCTGGTGGAGACAACACCGCAAACCCAGCCGGATCCAAAGACCCTCTTCGACGTGGTTGGCAGAGACATCTGTCCGGCGGAACTCCGTGGCCGACTGAGCATGATTGAACGGTATCACCAGCGGTCCCGGTGGATGGAGCAGGAACTGCGAAACATGGAGCGCTTGGGGAAGCGCCTCAATCAGCACTTCCGCGAGGTGGACCAGGAGATGCGGTTGGCGGCGAGCCTCCAGCGAGACTTCCTTCCGAAGATCAAAGCCCCCATCAGAAACGCCAGGTTCGCCACGATCTATCGTCCGGCCTCGTGGGTCTCGGGCGATATGTTCGACATATTCCGCATCGACGAGGATCACACGGGTTTCTACGTGGCGGACGCGGTTGGACACGGTCTCGCCGCCAGCCTTTTGACGATGTTCATCAAGCGCGCCATCGTGCCCAAGCACGTCGACGGTGATGGGTACACGATCCTCAGCCCGTCGCAGACGATGGCCGTCTTGAATGATACGCTGGCCGCTCAATCACTTCCCAACTGCCAGTTCGTGACTGCGTGGTACGGCTTGCTCGATCACCGAAGCCTGACGCTTCGCTACGCTCGCGGCGGTCATCCCTATCCCGTCCTTGTGACGGGCGACGGCATGATCAACGAGCTGAAATCATCCGGCGGGTTGCTGGGTCTGTTCGCCGGCGAGGAGTTCCCAACGAGCGAACTTCAGCTTCACCCGGGCGACAAGTTGTTGCTCTACACGGACGGTGTCGAGACGGCGTTTCAGCCTGCGGACGAGGCACACCTCAACACGACAGCCTACCTGTCGACCTTCGAGTCACTCGCCGGGCTTTCGATTCGGGACATGTTCCGGGAAATCGAAGCTCAACTCGACGACGAGACCGGTTCCCTCAGCCCGCGCGACGACATCACGCTTGTTGGTTTCGAGATCCTCGACGAGTAACCATCCCATTGGATGCCAGGCCGTGGCACCTACATACGGTTGCCTCCGCCCACCTCCTGCCGACTGCCACGCGGGTCTGCCAATCTGACACGCCCGATGAGACGCCCGGAAACAGGGCCGTCATAAATCACTGTAAGACAAGGACTTATGGCATCCCTGGCGCGGACGACCTCTGGCACGGTTCCTGCACACCCTTTCATCGGAACGTCTTGACATTCGAACGAACGCCGGAGGCGTCAGCGAAGCGAGAGACAAAAGAGCACAACGAGATACGCGAAAGGAGAAGGGCGATGTTGGCACGAAGAATCAACGGAGGTTTCCCGGTTCTCCGGCTGCGAGAGGAGATGGGCCGTTTGTTTGACGAGTTACTCGACACTGACCCCGCAACGGCTCTTATGAACGTTGGGCGCCGGGTCTTCCCACGCCTCAATTTCTGGGAGGATGACACAAGCCTGTTTGTCGAGGCCGAGGTGCCCGGTCTGAAGCTCGACCATCTCGATATCTACGTCGATGGGCACGAACTCACCATCAAGGGCAATCGCGGCGGTATCGAGGACCGGAACGTCACTTTCCACCGGCGGGAGCGCGGCGTCGGCCCGTTCGCACGAATCGTACACCTGCCGGTCGAGGTCGATTCCGAGAACGTCGAGGCATCGCTGCAAAACGGCGTGTTGACTGTCACACTGCCCAAGGCGCAATCCGTGCTGCCAAGGAAGATCACCGTCAAGGGATGACAGGACCGACAACGCCGAAGGACATCAAGGAACCGGTCACCCGCCCCATTGAAGGCGGGAACCGATGAGAACGATGACAGGAGCTTAATCATGGCAACCGATACGATCGAAAGAACGACAACGGACCAGATCACACCGACGGAGCACACGCGGAGCGTGCGCCATTACGCTCCGAACGTCGACATCGTCGAGCGGGGTGATGAACTGACCGTCTACGCCGACATGCCGGGCACAACGGCCGATGACATCGACATCAACTTCGAGAACGGCACACTGACCATCCACGGCAAGGCCACGCAGCGTCAAGGTGATGACACGAACTACGTGCTGTGTGAGTACGGAATCGGTGACTTCTATCGAACATTCCGGGTCAGCGAGGTGATCGACAGCCAACGCATCAGCGCCGAGTGCACAGACGGGGTGCTCGTGCTGCACCTGCCGAAGGTTGATGCCATCAAACCGCGAAGGATCGAGGTCAGCGCAGGCTGATCCACTGCACGGGCCCAAGGAAGAACCCGGCGTCGCTCGAACACGGAATCCCGGCTGTCCAACTGACTCGGCGCGTGGTAGGATCCCCACGGGCGGCTCACCCCGTCGTGGAGACTACAACGTGCTGGAACCCGTCAAGCTGTTTCTATCCGCGCTGAGCAGATTGGGCCCGCTTGTTTCGGTCCGTCTTGCTGCCGGGAGGCTCACACCGGTTACCCTACTGGGCTCGCGCACGGAAAAGGCGCGAGGAAGGCAGCGTAGTGAAACCGTTTCTCAGCACGAACCATTCCCATCCATTGCTCACGCTCATCTCTGGCCGGGGAAACGCATCTTCATCCGGTCCTGTCTCATCTTCCCGATTCTCCAGTAACTAATTCGGAGGAGAACCCCTATTATTGACTTCCGTTCTTACCCTTTCATGTGAGGTTCTCCTCCGAATTAGTTACTGGAGAATCGCCCCGGTAATGCCTGTTTGA
>CBDUZO010000032.1:0-39383 GCA_965371725.1 uncultured Phycisphaerales bacterium | reverse complement strand
GATGAACGGTATCCGAACCTTGGTGCATGTTGGCCTGCCCTTCGACGGCGAAGCGAAGGCTCTCGGTCCCCGGTGGCGGCAGACGATTCCTAAGCGCCCGAAGCACCCATGGCCAAACCCGGGAAGAAGCGAATCGCGGCGTGCAGTATCGCGCAGGTGTACAGGCCCGCAACGATGTCGTCCCCGACCACTCCCCACCCACCAGGCCAGCGACGCTCGATCCAGTTGGCCGGTGGAACCTTCACGATGTCGATCAGGCGTTCGAGGAAGAACGCCAGAGCGGCAAGTTTCCAGGTGAACGGCAGAAACGCGACGGCCACCATGAACCCCGCCAACTCGTCCCAGACGAGCTTGCGGCTGTCCTTCTGACCCAGAATCCGATCACCCCGCTGGTGCAGCCAGACCGATGCCGCGGCAAACGCCAACGTCACGATCACGTAGAGCCACGCCGTCCAGGCCTGCATGAGGTAGAACAACGGCAGACCGACGACAGCCACCGTCACGGTGCCCGACGCCGGAAGATGCCCGAGCGGACCGATCGACCCGATCAGCAGCAATCCTCGATCCAACGGTTTTGGGGTTGGTCTCACGCCCGCCATAGTGACATGGTTGGCCGAAAACGGCAAATCAACAGTACGACGCGCGATTACGAACCGATTGCCCCGAATCGCCCACTCATCCATGGGAAAGCCCGGCGCGCGCGACGGGGGGAACACCGTAACGCTCGGGTAACAAACAGGTTGGGCGAGTTGAATCACATGGAAGCGACGGAGTATAAACACCGACGATACCGTATGAGGATGCGCCGGCATCGTTGTCGGCGGAGGGCGGCTTGATCACGGATCCACCAGGTCCGGCTCGGCGATGGGCCCGCCGGTGGTTCGGCGTGAAATGAGCAGTCACGGGTTGTTTTTCACGAAGGGAACATGGATATGAGTAGCAAGTGTGATATCCGCGCCGTCGGCCCGGCGCGAAGCGCTTTGGCCATCACCGTGGCGCTTGCCGTTGTCGCCGCCTTGTCGTTCACAGCCATCGCACCGGCGCAGCAGGAGTCCGCCAAACAGGCTCCGGCCGCAGACGGACCGATGATCAGTGTGGACTCGACGACCCACGACTTCGGGGCCCACTGGATCGGCCCGCCCGTAGGCCACACCTTCAAGATCACCAACAAGGGAAAAACGACGTTGAACATCCTCAAGGTCCGTCCCGCCTGTGGTTGCACGGTCGCGGGGAAGTACCCGTCGAGCCTTGCGCCGGGCGAGACGGGAGAGTTTCCATTCGCCCTCAATACACACAAGGTTCGTGGCAAGTACAATAAGTCCATTACGATCAAGTCGGATGACCCGGCCAACTCGTCGATCAAGCTGCAGCTGCGCGGGGAGTGCAAGCGCTATCTGGATGTGCTTCCGAGTTCGGCCACCTTCGGCAAGGTTTTCGGCAACCAGGAACATAAGCGTGTCCTGAAGGTGACGAATAACACGGACGAACCGCTTGAGCTCGATCTTGACGTCCCGGCGGATAGCGAGTTCAAGTACGATCTGGTCGAGATCGATGCGGGGAAGCTGTATGAGATTCACGTGACGATCCCCGATATCACAAAGCACACCGGGCGAATCCGCTCGGCCGCCGTCCTCAAAACCAACAAGGTCGCCCAGAAGAAGATCAAGCTCAACACAACGGCCACAATTCCGCGACGGCTTGATGTGCAGCCCAAGTTGATCGCCATGGGGCAGAAGCTCGGACGCACGGCGCAGGACACATCCGGAAAGAGGATCATCCGGTTCACGAACTACGGCGACACGCCCGCCAAGGTGCTCGAAGCCACCATCGATGACCCGAGCGTCAAGGTAACCGTCGCGGAGCAGACCGCGGGCAAGCGCTATGATGTCCACGTGGAGATGCCCAACAACTGGCAACCGCCGACGGGCGGGTGCACGCTCGTGTTGAAGACGGATGACAAGGAGTTCCCCACGATCGAGATTCCGATCACCGGCGGGCCGAGCAAGAAGGCTGAAAAACCGCGGCCGAAGAGACCCGCCCAGCTCATGGTAGGGAAGCAGGCGCCGAGCTTCGATGTCCGAACCGTCGATGGCAAGACCCTCAGCGAGGCAACGATGGCGAACCAGGTCACGGTGCTGGACTTCTGGGCACCGAACTGCGGCTACTGCAAGAAGCAGATTCCCAGGCTCGAACCCCTCCGGAAGAAGTACGAGCCGAAGGGTGTCCGCTTCGTCGCGATGGTACAGACCATGGGCAAGAAGAGGTACGAAGAGCAGGAAATCCTCGACATCTACAAAGGACTGGGCTTTGGCGGCGAACTGGTGCTTGACCTCGACAACAAGGTTGGACCGTTGTTCAGGGCGAGAGGCTTTCCAACGATAAGCATTGTCGGCAAGACCGGGAAGATCGAGGCGGTCAACATCGGCAACATCGGTGACCTCGAGAAGCGCATGGAGGCTCAGCTTGACGCCATGCTGGCGGGTAAAAAGGTCCCCGACTTTGATGCTGCGACTGCAGATAAGCCGAAGCCGAAACGCCCGGTCGAAGAGATGGTCGGCAAGCCGGCGCCAGCCTTTGACGTCAAGACGATCGACGCCAAACCGCTTAATGCTCAAACAATGGCCAACAGCATTACGGTGCTGGACTTCTGGGCAAAGAACTGCGGCCACTGCAAGAAGCAGATTCCCAGGCTCGAGGCCCTACGGAAGGAATACGAGTCCAAGGGCGTCCGTTTCGTCGCGATGGCACAGACCATGGGCAAGAAGAAGACCGAGGAGCAGGAAGTCCTCGATGTGTTCAACGGACTGGGCTTCGGCGGCGAACTGGTGCTTGACCTCGACAACAAGGTTGGACCGTTGTTCAAGGCGAGAGGCTTCCCAACGATGGTCATCGTGGGCAAGACCGGAAAGATCGATGCCGTGAACGTCGGCAATAGGGCTGATCTCGAAAAGCGTATGAAGGGCCAGCTTGATGCCATGCTCGCGGGCAAACCGGTACCTCAGTTCGAGTCGGCCCAGGCGTCGCCGAAACAACCGAGGAAGCGTCCTATCATGGAACTGGTGGGCAAACCCGCTCCGCAGTTCTCGCTGAACACGGTCGAGGGCAAACCGGTCTCCAGCGCCGAGCTCGCCAAGCACCCGGCGACCGTGCTGAACTTCGTGGCGCCGAACTGCGGCTACTGCAAGAGACAGCTTCCGAACGTCGAGAAGATCCGCGCCGAGTATGAGGCCAAGGGTGTGCGCTTCATCAACATGAACCAGACAATGGGCAAGAAGCAGTACACGCCGGAGGAAGCACTCGATGTGTTCAAGGGCGCCGGCTCGCACATGGAGTTTGCCTACGACGACGGTAACAGGGTCGGCAAGATGTTCAAGGCAACGGGCTTCCCAACGATGGTCGTCATCAACCGCGACGGCAAGGTGGAACACGTGAACATCGGCGCCAAGGCGGACATCGACACGCTTCTGAAGAAGCAGCTCGATGACATCATAGCCGGCAAGACCACCGAGACGATCACCACAACAAGCGGAGGCGTTCAGCTCGGGATCAAGAAACGCGACTAGAGCAGATTCCGAAATCGCGTACCGACCCCCCTTCATCCTCCCTTGCCAAGGGGGGAAAGAGGGAGGTTGGTCGCTACACAAAACAGATTTTGCTCTAAATGTATAGCCCAAACGCCCCGTCCATCCATGGATCAAACGGATCCTTCGGGTGGGCGGGGCGTTTTTCATTCCCACCACCCGGCGGGGAAGACCGAGACCGCGCGAGGGTGCCCGGTCCCGGCTGCGTTCGGCTCACGAGCAGATTGAAGCAGGAAAGCTCCTCGGCGGGACTGCGGGTTCCATCCTGTCCACCGGTTCCACTTCGCGGGACCGTTATGCCACGTTTGCGTCGGTGAGCTGTACGCTCACACGCGTCGAGACTCCGGGCTCCTGCATGGTGATCCCGTAGAGATGGTCGGCGATGTTCATTGTCCGCTTGGAGTGCGTGATAATGATGAACTGCGTGTCGCCGACGAACTCCTGCACGATCCGGTCGAAACGCTCATTGTTGGCTTCGTCCAGCGCGGCGTCGACCTCGTCAAGGATCGCACAGGGAGCGGGTCGACTTTTGAAGATACTCATCAACAGCGAGATCGCGGTCATGGACTTTTCGCCGCCGGACATCAGGGAGATGACCTGAAGCTCTTTTCCCGGAGGCTGGGCGACGATCTCGATTCCACATTCGAGGCTGTTCTCGGGATCTTCGAGAATGATGTCAGCCCGCCCACCACCGAACAGTTTGCGGAACAGGGCACGGAAGTTCTCACGAATCTGCTCGAACGACGCCCTGAACCGCTCACGGCACTCCGCATTGAGCCTCTCAATCAAGCCTTCGAGTTGTCTGCGCGAGGTCGTTAGATCATCGCGCTGGGACGTAAGGAACCCATGCCGCTCGCTCAATTCATCAAGCTCATGGATCGCATCCAGGTTCACGTTTCCAAGGCGGCCCATCTTGGTGCGCAGCTCGGCAATCTCGGCCTCGACCGCCTCACGGTCCTGTTCCTCATGCTCATAGTCTTCGTAGCGTGCAGCCAGGTCGATATCCAACTCCTCGGCAATGCGAACAACCAGATCGTCCCGCCGAACATGGGTCTCCCTGAGCGCCATCTCGGCCTCGTGCAGCTCCGACTCGACACCACCCAGCTCGGCCCGGGTTGTCTTGACGCCTTGGGCGCGGGTCTCCTGATCGAAACGGAGTTCATCGCGCTCGCGGCGCAAGCTCGTTGCCCTGGCGTCAAGCTCGCAGGCCGTCGCGTTAAGGACCGTCAACCGGTCCTCCCCGGCGGCGATCGCCTGTATCGCATCCTCCATACGAACGTGACATTGCTCAATATCGTGCTCGGCGGCGGACACAGACGTTTCGAGCTCTCGCATCGACCGCCGCAGTGTGTTGATCTTCTCGGCAGCCGCTACTCGCTTCTCGGCCAGCTTGCCGGCGGCGACCTTCGTCTCTGTCAGTTGTTCCTGCGCCTTACGTCGGACGGTGAAGATCTCGTCGATTCGTTCCTGATGAGCGGCGACCTTCTCCTCCCGCTCCTTGTTCTCCCGCTCAAGGACTTCGAGAGACCGCCCGCCCTCGGCACTCCTCGTGAACACCTCGTCGATCTGCTGCTCGATCAGCGCAACCTCCCGGGCGATCAAGGGCTGTTCACTGGTCAATCGTTCAATCGTCTCGCTGATGTTCTGCAAGGCCGCCCTCGCCTCGACTTTGGCCGTGTTCGACTCGTAAATCGCCGTGCGCAGCTCCTGCTGCACACCGTCGAGATGACCGACTTCCGCCTGTGTGCGGTTAAGCTGATCCGAAAGCGTCTCCACCTGTTTGGCAATCGCGCGGGTCTGCTCTTCGATATCCCTAAGCTCGCTCTTACGCGAGATCAGGCCCGCTCCCGATCCCGCCGGTCCGAGGCTGATCCGACCGTCGGGCTCGAGGACCTCACCTCGGACGGTCACGAAGCGGTGGCCCGTAACGTCCGTCTCGGCAATCGCCAGGGCGGCTTCGAGGTCTTCAACAACGGTCGTCTTCCCGAACAAATGGGTGGCGAGCCGCTCCATGCCTTCGGGGAACCGAACAAGATCGACGGCCCTTGCCACGAACCCCGCCCGGTCGGAGAAGTCGCACTCGTTCAGCAGCGGCGGCAATCGATCCAGGCAGATCGCGGTGAGCCTTCCGGGGAGTTCGACAAACCGTCCGGGATCGGCGAGGAAGGCTCGGCTGTCGGATACCACCAGGCATTGATCCTGCTGCCCCAACAGGGCCTCCACGATACACGCATGCTCGACATCGGCATCGAAATTGTCGGCCACCAACCCAACGATGGCATCGAGCACGCCCGCCCGCTGATTCTCGCCCGCACGCGCGGACTCCTCCTTCTCGCTCAGGAGCTGCCTGACACCGGCCCCTACGCCCTCCATGTTGCGTTGGAGGTCCTCGAGGAGTTCACGGCGCGATTGCAGTGCGCTGCGTCTCTCCTTCAACGAAGCAAGTTCGTCGACCAGGCGCTGGCGCATCTCGTCAAGGCGTACGGCGTCCGCCCTTTTCTGGGTGAGCCTCTCGGTCTCCTCGGCGATGAGGGTCTCGACCTCAGCGAGTCGTCGCCGAAGCTGGGCCCTATGCTCGAGGGTGGCTTCCAGCTCGCTTGCGATCTGCGAGTCTCGCGCGGACAACCGCCCCTTTTGCCCGAGCAGCGACTCGCGCTCCTTGTTGAGTCTGATAATCTCGTTGTGCGTCTGGGCGTTCCTTCGCAGCAGGTCGATGATGCCGGCCTTTTCGTCCTCCAGGATCGCCTGTGCCTGCGTGAACTCACGGGCCTTTGACCGATCCTGCTCATTGAGCTCATCGATCAGCCGGTGAAAATCGAGCGTCTGCTGCTGCAAGACCTCGGCGGACTCCTGAACGCGAGCCAAATCCTCACGAGTCCCCTCGTGCCTGCGCGTGTCGGCCTCCAGACGCTCATTCGCGCGATCCATCAGGCCCTGCTGCTCTTGCACACGGTTGCGGGCGCCTTCGATTCGCTCCTCTTGCGCCGCCAGGTCGGACCTGGCCTGCACGAGCTGGTTGTCGGTGCTCGATACTCTGGCGACGAGCCCGTCGATCTTCAGTGTGACCTCGGCCTGATCCGCCTCCTTCTGATCGATCTGGGTCCGCAACGCAGTAGCCCGATCAGAATGTCCCGCGACCTCGCGGTCCAGGTGCTCGCACGACTGTGTGAGACGGTGGTATTCCGCCATCGCATAGGTGGAACGCAGTTCGTTGAGCCGGGCTTCATACTCCTTGAACCGCCGCGCCTTACCGGCTTGAAGCTTCACGCTCCGAAGCCGCCGCTCCAGTTCGTCAATGATGTCCGCCACACGCAACAGGTTCTGCTCGGTCCGTTCGAGTCTGCGCTCGGTCTCGCGTCTGCGCGCTTTGTATTTACTGATCCCGGCGGCCTCTTCGAAGATGATCCGGCGATCTGCCGGGCTGCTCTGGAGGAGATTATCGACCTTGCCCTGCTCGATCACGGAGTAGGCGTCGGCCCCGATTCCGGTGTCCATGAACAATTCGCGGACGTCCTTCAATCGGGCAACGTGACGGTTGAGCAGGTACTCGCTCTCGCCGGAACGGTAGAGCTTCCGCGTGACGGTAACCTCATCCTGATCGAAGGGGACGGTCCGGTCGGCGTTGTCGAAGACCAGGTCGACCTGAGCGACGCTGCTGCTGCGGCGCGAGCTCGAGCCGTTGAAGATCATGTCGGCCATCTGGCGACCGCGCAGGGAACGGGCGGATTGCTCGCCGAGGACCCATTTGAAGGCGTCGACCAGATTGCTCTTGCCGCACCCGTTCGGGCCGACGATGCAGGCCACGCCCGGCCCAAAATCGAAGTCGACTTTGTCGGCGAAGCTCTTGAACCCTGAGAGTGTGACGCGTTTTAGGAACATCGGTCTGGGTACCTCCCTGTACCAATTCTGACCGCCCATCCCTGGCGGAAACAACATGGACGCCCCCGGCCATCCAAGTCCGGTTCATTCCGTGCAACCTACCACAGCGGAGGAACCCGTGCAAAGGCCAAAGTGCCACAAATAGGATCGGCCTACAGCACGGAAACGGTTGAGTCCACAACCGGCTGTTTGGGCTCTGGGATCGACGATTCTCAGTCGCAAACACCCGCCGATCGGCTATATTGGTGGCATGGGCAACAAAAGCGGCAAGACACGGAGCCCGGCAGATGCGGCCCCACGCACCGCGTCAGGGAAGAACCAAGCATCTCGCGCCGGCGCTGCCCCCGACCGCATGGTCGACTTCCAGGTCCTGTTTCAACATGCCTCGGACGCAATTCTGCTGACCGATGAGAAGGGGCGGATTCTCGAAGGCAATCGCGCCGCCGCGCGGCTGACCGGTTACAGCCACGCCAGGCTATTGAGGCTTGGTCTGGCTGATTTGATGGTCGGATCCGACGGCAAGTCCGCCGCGGAGCAGATTGCCCAAACGCTACGTAAGAGACGATCGGCGTGGACCACCACGCTCGTTCGCAGGGACGGGACTGAGATTCCGGTCGAGGCGTCCATGGCCTCCTACGGCCGGGACAATGAGGGCATTGTGACCATTGTCATCCGCGACGTCGCCGAACAGCGGATCCTCGCGGAGCAACTCGACGACGCCCTGCAGCGACTCCGATTCCACGTAGAGCGTATGCCCTTGGCGCACATCGTGTTTGACGCGGACTTCCACGTTGTGGAGTGGAACCCGGCGGCGGAGCGCATGTTCGGCTACTCCAAGGCCCAAGCCGTCGGAAAGCATGCCTATGATCTTATCGTACCGCCCGACGCGCGCCCAATGGTCGAAGCAATCTGGAAGAACCTGTTGGACGGTGACACATCGAGTCACTCGATCAATGCCAATGTACGGATGGACGGTACGCGACTGACCTGTGAATGGTTCAACACTCCGCTTCGAGAAGCCGATGGACAGATCCGCGGCGTGGCCTCGATGGCGATGGATGCCTCGGAGCGGGAGGCCCTCGAGACCCAGCTTCGCAACACACAGCGGTTGGAGAGCCTTGGCGTTCTGGCAAGCGGGGTGGCGCACGACTTCAACAGCTCGCTGATGATCATCCTCGGCAATGCGTCGCTACTACGCGGTATGAAGGGGATTCCTGAAAGGGCCCTGGAATACATCGAGTTGATCGAGACGGCCGGTTCACGGGCCAACGAGCTGATCAAGAATCTGCTCGCCTATGCCCGGACCGGTCGACACAACCCGCAACCGACGGACCTGAACGCGGTCATCGAAGAGGCTTTGGGCCTTGTGAGGCCTTCGATCGGAGAGGCTCGCGCACTGGAGCTGCGACTGGCTCATGGATTGCCCCGGATTCTGGCCGATCGCAGCCAAGTTGAACAGGTGATCTTGAACCTGTGCCTCAACGCCGATCAGGCTATTGCAGATCAGGGCACGATTACGATCTTGACCCGGCAAGTCAACTTGACCCAGACACAGATCACCAAGTGCGTTCCGCACGAGGGCCGTCCGGGACCTCACGTCGAGCTTCTCGTGTCGGACACAGGGTGTGGCATGGACAGCATCACCCTCCAGCGCATCTTCGATCCCTTCTTTACGACAAAGGTGAACGGTCACGGCCTGGGCCTCGCTTCAACCCTGGGCATTTTGCGACAGCACCGTGCCATAGCCTCGGTCGACTCCGCACCGGGCAAGGGGACGACGGTTCGCGTCTTCTTCCCCGTCCACGGCGAGGATCACGGATCGCCGCGCCCCACGCCCGGGAAACGGCGCACCCCCAAGACCACCAAGAAACGCAAAAGCACGCGGAAACCCTGACATCGCCTCTTCCACACCCGGCAGAGCATCCTTGCTCCCTCTGCCGTTTCGGCGGTCTGTCGCGTTCTATGAACCGAAGTGAATCTGAACGTTGACGAACTCGAAGTCGTCGATATCGCTGCCTTGTGATGAGGCGAGAATTTCGACGGTGTTCACGCCGACCTTCAGCCAACCGGGACTCAGGGCGGCCGTGAACTCGCCGAAGCTGCCGTCATTGGGCGACCAATCCAACCGCTGAGGAATGACTCGGCCGTTGATCCGTATCCGGCTACGCAACTGAGCACCCTTGACCAACATCACCAGTGTCACGGCATCATCACCGCGCGGTAGCTGACCGGGCGAGAGCTCGAAGATCGCCGCAAAGGATGCGCCCTCGGCCCGTTTTTGAAACTGGCTGTTGATTCGCCCGTCGAAATCATTGTCGCCGAGGTGGTGCACGTCGGGGACGGCTTCGATGGCTACCACGCGACGGGTTTCCGGCTCGAGCTCGAAGTCCAGATCCAGCGTCGCCCCCTGCACCAACGCCGCGGCAACGTTCTTCGACTGCGGGACATACCCGTCCCTCGAAGCCGACAACGCGAAGAAGGTAGGCACTTCCGGTGGGAACAGGGTGTAATGAGCCCCTCAATGCACACGTAGTCGTTCAACATGACGTGCGAGTGGGCATAGTCGCCCAGTCGGCGAAAACAGGGTTCAAGCCGGTCCCGCTGCCAAAGCACAGCCGGACAGTGTCGTCGTTGACCGCCGACGACAAACCGTCGACAGCGGCAGATGGAGAGGCGTCTCCCCCTCCACAGGACCGGACAAGACCTCGCCGACCGACCGCCTTGTTCAGAGGCGGGATCACTCCCGATCGGCGTCACGGTCATGCACGCCTGCGCGCTGCCGCGACACGTCGGCCTGCTCATCCGACTGCTGTTCGTTCCGGCCCCGACCTACTCGACCGGCTGTTCAAGCTGGCGGGCTTTGACGCGCAACTCCTGAGCCTGCTTCAGGAAGTACTCAGCCTGCTGCTCAAAGGCATCGGCCTGAGCGTCCAGCGAGGTCGGCGCAGCAACGAACAGTGGTTTATCCACTTCCGGCGCATGAATCAGACCGGTAAGCACGGTATCCACGACGCTCGGCATCATTGTGGACACGAGGCGTCCCACCGTCTGAGGCACGCCAACCGCCCCCGTGTCAGCCGATGGCACAGGAACCACGCCCCAGGGACCCTTCTGGTCGGTCGGACAGGGAACTTGCGTGGAGTGGATCCGTCCCGTCGAGTCCTCCGTCAACTCGCCAAGGGCCGGGTGGACCTCGGTGGGCTGAACGACGATTTCGGTGTGTTTCTCGCGCTTCTTTGCCTTCTTCGCCTTGGCTTCCTTGGTCTTCTTCTTCTCCTTGACCTCCTCTGCCTTGCGCTGGATCTCCTTCTTGATCTCCTCGACACGCTGCTTGGCTTCGCGCTTGATTTCCTCGGCCATGCGTTTGGCTTCTCGCTCGATCTCCTCGACCTTGCGCCTCACCTCGCGCTCGATCTCCTCCGCCATACGCTTGGCCTCGCGCTCCGCGCCCTCCGCCCAGCGCCGGGCCTCACGCTCGGCCGCCTCCGCCCAACTCTTCGCTCCCTGCTCGGCCTCGTGCTTGACCCTCTTCGATTCTCGCTTGGCCTCGCGCTCCTTGCGGTAGAACTTCCCGAGCTGCGATGAGGAAGCTTCCGGCGCAATCATCATCACAAACGCGCCGAAGACGCTCTGCACCAGGTCGTTACCGTGCACCTTGATGTGATCGGGATTGGGCTCGACCAGAACAAGAACGTCCTCCCGCACCATCAACTCCGTCAACGCCTCAAGCTTGCCTTCCGGGACACCGTAGGGATGAATCCCGTCACCACCATTGATCATCGCCACGAAGTTCCCAAAGACAACCTGCTGCAGGGGCGTGCCACGCACGTGAATCCCATTCTCAACCTGGCTGACGACGATCGGAACATCGTTACGTGCCATCAACTCCCAAAGCGCCTCGCGACTGCCTTCGCGGACTTCATAGGTTTGCCCGACCTGCCCCGGAGTCCCCGCCCGCAGGGCTGACAGGTCCGTCGGGTTCGGCGTAATCATCTTCACAAACGCGCCGAAGACATCCTGCACGAGGTCCGGCCCATGAGCCTTGATGTGGTCCGGGCCAAGCTCAACGAGTACGGGCACTTCCTGGCTGGCCATCAGCTCCCACATCGCTTCGAGCTTGCCCTCCGGCAAGGCGTAGGGACGAACATCCTCGTTCTTCCTGCCGATCATGCTCACGAAGTTGGCAAACGACGTGTGCTGCGCGGGAGTGGCGTTAACCTGAATGAAACCATCGCCCTGACTCACCATGATCGGCACGTCCGGCCGGGCCATCAACTCCCACATCGCCCCGAGCTTCCCGTCCGACAGCTTGTAGGCACGAGAGGTGACCGCCCCCTCGCCCCATTCCTCCTGCGCGTCCAGGAACTCTCTCTGTGCTCTTTGGAACTGCTTGGGGCCGGCAGGCATTGCCGGCATGGCAGGCATCGCAGGCATGGCCGGGATCTTTCGCATCTTCCGCATGGCGGGCATCGCCGGGAACTTGGGCTCGTGTGGCTGTCCACGGGAGCCTTCGAGCAGCTTCGCTATGTGCTCAAGGTGAGCCGCAAGCGCATCCAGCCTCGCCTCCAGCTCATCGAGCCGCCTCTCGATATCATCATCATCATCATCTGGGTGACCCACAAGCCTGTACTCCGAGGCGAGTCCGGCGGTCCGCCCCTCAGCCAGATGCCGCTCGAACGTGGTTACGCCCCCGCCCTGGTGCGACTTGTGCTCACAATGCTCGCAGGGTTTGTCGCCATCATGACCGCACGACGTGTGCCCCTTGTGGTCGCAGGGTTTGTCCTTGCCGTGCTCTGCGTGCTGCGTGCAGGGGCTCTTCGAGGCCCCACTATGAACGTGTGCCCCCTTCTCCTTCGGCGGACTTGATTGAGCGGGCACGGCGATCCAGCCGAAGATCGCCAACCCGAACACCATCGCGATTCCCGAAGCGGACAGCCTCGGTCTTGATCTCTGAGTCATTACCATCGTCAGTCTCCTGGCAAAACGTCCCGCTCGCCCTGTCGTCACCCCAATGCCCACCGCGGACAAAGGACGATATTCATCGCAGACATACTGTTTCGTCGTCACAAGCGCGTGGGTGTAGCCGGGCGTCTCGTCATCCAGCGACACACGACCGCCACAAGCAATGCCAACGGAACAATGGCAATCGCGCTTCGCCAGAGCACCTCAGTTGGGAAGGAAGTCCACATGCCCTGCCCGACCTTCTCGATCACGATACAGACTTAACACAAGGGACCTTGCCGATCCCCTCCAGATGCCGCTACGACCGGGGCCGTGCATCCAACTCGTCGATCAGCTTGTGCAGTTCCACGACCTCCTCAGGCGTCAATCGCTCGGTCCGGATCAGTTGCAGCACCAGCGGTCCGGCCGAGCCGTCGTAAAGCTGACTCAACAGCGTCTTGAGCCTCGAGCGCGTGACCCGCGCACGCGACACCTTTGCCCTGAACACAAATGCCAGACCGGACTTGTCGCTCACGACAAATCGCTTCTGCTCAAGCCGCGTGAGCAACGTCTGCACGGTCGTATACGCAAGGCGCCGTCCACGAGCACGCAGGCGTTCCAGAGCCTCCCGCACGGTCGCGGGCCCCTCGGCCCAGAGAACCCGCAACACCCCGAGTTCGGCATCCGCTAATTCGTATTGGCGTTGCCCCATGGATTATTCGTCCGCGCAAGCACCGGCGGCGGCGTTTTCGAGTTTTCCTCGCGTCGCCTGGCCGGTTTGCCCTCTTTCAAGCCCGGTCTACTACAACCGTCGGAGAGAGCCTACTACATCTGTCGGAGGAAATCAAACCCCTTCCGCACCTCGATACAAGTTCATACAACGCCTCCGCAGGCGGGTTGCGGTTGCGAGACAGCCCTGCGCCGCATCCGGCACCCCCCTCTTGTAGGGACGCTTCAACACCCGTGGGAAGCTCAAACCGTTGCATTTCGGTGACGCCACCCGCACGAAACGTTCAGCCCTTCCCACACGAATCCCTTGCACAGATGCGCGCGAGCGCTGATCGTTCCTGGCTGATGGCGAGGCTTGTTTGCAGCATCCGCACGGAGATGGACCGGTGAGCGAGGTTGGCCGGCGGCGGACAGGTGGATGTGCTACTCGGCCGTGACCACGGTCGGTGTGGCCTCCTGAGAGAGGTCAATGATATGCCCGGTCGGACAGCCGTCCGCGGTCAGCTCCTCGACCACGGGACACGTATGCAGACCGGGATTGGCACGAAGGACCCTGGCCTTGGCTCCATTGCTCAAGCTGACACGGCTTCCGATGGGAAACAGCGATAGGGTGTCCAGCAACGCACGGACTAATTCGCGATCGAATTTCTCCTCGCCCACGTCAGCCAGGATCCTCTTGGCCGCCTGGTAGGGAGAGACGTGTGGTCGGTGCGGCCTTTCTCGCGTCATGGCGGAGTAGACGTCGGCCAAGGACACGATCTCGGCATACTTGTGAATGTGCCGGCCTTCTCGGCCCCGCGGATAGCCGCTCCCGTCCTGCCGCTCGTGCACCTGATAGGCGATAAACTTGACACTCTGCGGAACACCCCGCAGACCGGTGAGCATGTCCAGCGTGTGCAGGGGATGGTGATGAATCACCCGCCACTCCTCGGTGCTCAGCGACCTTCGCGCGAGTCGGATGGAGAGGGGTACGCGCAGCATCCCGATGTCCTGGAGCAGACCGCCCAGACCGATCTCCATCACGGCATCTCGCTCCAGACCAAGTTGCGACGCGATGGCCATGCTGACCAGGGCCACGTTCACGCAATGATCGTACAGGTACTCATCATTCGACTCCTGCATGGACATGATCAGCGGCAGCAAGTCGAAGTCGAGGGCGGCCATGTCGACGAAGTGGTCGAACGCTCCGCGAAGCTCGTCCACGGAAGCCTTACGCCCCGCCTGAAGCGTCCCGCAAAGATCGGAGACGGCGGCGCCGGTGGCTGCGTGTTGGATCACACCACGACTCGTCTCTTCTCGAAACCTGTCAAGGACCAGGCGAGGCCGACGCCACAGCTTGACCGGTTTGATGAGCACGGGCTTTTGCAGCTCCACCGCCATGTGCTCGTCGAGTTCGCGGCTTGACGGCGTGTGCTTCTCTCTCGCATCCACCGCCCGCTCAGGGCGGGCAGCGACGTTTCCACGAATCCCCTGGGCACCAAGCCGGACACGCCTGACACCACGTTCGCGCAAGAGCTGCAGGAATCGCGGCGTGATCCGAGATCCCGCAGCCAGAAGCAGCACACCCGATTCGTCATAGATGTCCTTGGCCAGCGACATGCCTGCCTGGAGCGAATGCGCGATCTCCATGCGAAGGCGATCAACGGAGATGGCCCACGCGTTCTCGTCCTCGGACCCGTCGGCGTTTCCGGTCGCCGGCGAGCCCCGACCGACGAGCAATCGGCCCGGATCGAATTCGGCCACATCGACCAGTCCACGGAGCTGGTCGTCGAGCTGCTCTTCCCAACTGCCCGGCTTCCCGTCGTCGTTCATGCTGTGGAACCCCTGTCCTCCCGCGTCCGACCGGCCCCCGGTTTTGCATCGGCATCTTGACGCGACCCGTTTGCTTGGATTCGATCATGAACCGCTGGAGGGGATGCCCCGGCCCTATCGGCGGACCTTACGAGACCGTACGCCGCGCGCACCGTTTGCGGCGTCCCATAACGGGTGATGTGCGGCACAGACCTGCGTGAGAGGAAGCCGGCGTTGCCGCGAGCCTCGACGCGGGACCGCGCAGGCTAGAGCGTATAACGATCACCTGCAGCGGCTACGCGCCTGGCATCCCCCCTTACCAAGGGGGGAAGAAAGCGGAACAACCTTTGTTGAAACGGCTCCAGAGCGAAACTCGTTATTGTGTTCCGGCGTTTCATTCGCCGGGGACCCTCCGGCGCACGTGAATCCGCGCGGGCGCGGCAAAGCCGCCTTGCGGCAGCCCGCGGCTCGGTACACAAAAACGGGAAATGCTCTAGGGTTTGGCAGCGGGTTCGTCCGTTCCGGGCTCCGCCTTTTTCGCCTCAGGCTCTGCTCCGGGCGTAACAGCAAGAAGCTCTCGCACCATCTCCACCAGCTTGTCCCCCGGGTCGATGCTGCGGAGGACGCCCTTGCGGTCGATCACGAAGTAACTGGGAACCCGCGCAACACCGTACTTGATCGGAAGCTCGTCACGTAGGCCCTTCTCCTGGAACACCTGAGGCCAGGTCACGTGATTGACCTCAACACCCCGTTCCCCGAGTTTGCGCTTCTTGTCGACGTTGATGCCGATCAGTTGCAGCCCCTTATCCTTCAGCTCTTCCTGGAGCTTGCCCAACAACGGGAGAGCCCTCATCGCCTCGTCGCTCCACGTCGCCCACACGTGAACGACGACCACCTTGCCGGTGTAGTTACCGGTGCTGAACGCCTTGCCGTCGGCGGTCTTGTGGTCGATGCGGAATGGCTTGCCCACCGAATCCACACGGCGTACTTCTCCCTCCGCCCGGCGGGTGGCAGGACTATCCGGGTATCTCTTCTGAAGCTTGGCCAGCCACTCCCTGGCCTTGCCCACCTCGTTGACAGCCAGCAGGTTACGGACCAGGCTCGCACCAAGCACGGGCGCTCGGCTTGAGTCGGGATAGTCCTCGAGAAACGCCACGTAGCGTTCCTGCGTTCCGAACATACGAGCCTGCTCAGGCATGTCCTCCAATCGCGCTGCATGCACGAAGGCCTGAATCGCGTAATACGCGTTCTCCGATGCAAGCCGCCCGGTGGGCTTCTCACTCGCTATCTGCTCGGTCAACGAGAGAAGCTCGCCGGCGTAGCTCGAGTGTACTCGTGAAAGACCCGCTAGCGCGGCAAGCTTGAGCGTCAGGGCCTCCCCCCTGAAGTCGGTCTCCGGATAGCGATCGAGCAGTGCGTCCACATAATCGATCGTACGAAGCAGGCGGAGGTTCCGTCCCATGTCGTCAGCTTCGCGGAGCCGCTCGATCTCCTTGATGAGTGAGTGCTCCGTAGCACGCGCCGGTATCGGTTCAACCTGCCGTTGCTGGGCGGCGGTCTGTACCGTGCCCATCACTGCAATCATGCCAACGAGAAACCAACCGAGTATCGGAGCTTTCCTCATCTTGCCACCATCGCCTTCCATCGACCTACCCATCAGCCGTGCATCAAAGCAACGCCGCCCGGAATCCTCTCGGATCAACCATCCACGGGCCACGCGCCGCTCCCACGTCGAACCGTAATCAGCCATTCTTATCGAAACCGCCCTGGATCGGCAAGCCAAGCGCCCGAAACCGACACGAGGGATTCAACCCGACGACCGGTGGACCGCCCGCCTCGCCGGAGGCTGGGCCTTCGAGAAGCCCAGCGTGGAGCCCTCCCGGCGGTTGATCGGTGGCCGCTCGACGTCTCGGACCGGGTTGCGGTCGGCGGCGCCGTGCTTGATGAGGTGCTTGAACAGGCTGGACAATGCCGCCAGGCGACGGTGGATTGTCGAGGCCTCCGCGAGCTCGACCTCCCGCATGTAGGCTTCCCACGCCAGGACGGCTCTATGGTCCATGCTGCGGAGTTCGTCAGCCGAATGAATGCCGATCGTCCGCATGAAGTGTTCCACGTCCTGACGGTAGGCCCGGCGGGAGCGCGGGCTCTTTCGGCTGGCCAGCCAGACGTGCTCCTCAGGGATGGCTGCGATTGCGTCGAGGGTCGTCCTGCCCGGCGGTAGCGGGTAGGATTCAACCAGCGATGCGGCGCCGGAATCCGGCTGGTTTCGATGTGCCATCCTCTACGTGATAATCCAGTTTATCGTGTGCAGCATGCCACGAGTTGACCTCATTGTGCAAGCGATGCGGAGAAGGTCCGGAGTCCGGGGGCTCCTCGCCTGTCGGAGCGACGCGGAAACGGTGACGGCGGGCCGGTGCTCATACAGCACACCGATGGCGAGGCCCTCTATGTCCTTTGCGTCGCGGAGAACCTCAGCTCCTTCCCCGCGCAAACGTCAAGCAGCTGCTCGATCCTGATACGGTGTTTGCCGAGGCTACGCCGGGCCAAAGCCTCGACCTGATCGCCCGGGACCGTATAATCGCACCAAGAACGCCCGGTAACTGGCGACGATCCACAGCGGTTGGGGACGAAGTCGCTGAGCTTGCGCACTGCAGTGTCCCCGCCGATCGTAAAGAGCCGCACCTGAGCGGCTTGTGCGAGAAGATTATCAGGGGCCAACGCGAACCGCTCGTGGTGCTTTCGGAAGCGGCCCGAGCTCGGCCTCGTCTGCTCGAACGGAGAATGCCGATACGGATCGGAACGGACCGGTGACGCGGCCGGTGCCCGGGGCAGGTTTGTCCTGCGGTCGGGCGCAATCAGTATCAGTTGCGCACTGACAACGCTCACGGGCGAGGATCGTGATGCAAGTAGACAGCCCAAGATCAGACTGGAGGTCAACGTGCCGGAGGTACAGCTTCGCCTAGAGGTGTGGAGACCGGCTCGCCCTGACAAGCGTCTCCTTTACGAGGGTCCAGACGACGGTGGCCAATGTCTGAACGAGTTGCAGGCCGATCATCTTCATGAACAAGTCTACGGCTGGCGACTTTTCGGTGACGTATGGACGTCGTTGGGAACCGACGAGCCGGCAAACGCCATCAAGAAGAAGCTGACGGTGGGTTTCCGTCCCTCTCTTCCACCCAAAGAACGTGGATTCGACGAGATGCGAAGTGTTGTCAAGGAGATGAGTACCTATCTGGCCGATGCGGAGAATCGGCGATGGCAAGATTGGGAACAGCTCACTGACGAAGATGACCCAGACAGTACCTACCGCGTTCAGCCGCTACTGTCTTTTTGCCATCACCTCCAGTGGCTTTGTGACGTGTTCCAAGATGTTCCAGGAGCCTCGGTGACTATCAGATGAGCAACAGCACTCTCCAAAGCTCAACGGAAAGTGTCGCGTGCATCGCGGCGTTTTTCCGGGGCGCACAGAAGCCGGCCGTCCTGTCTGTGAGCGAGGATCTCTGCTTTGGCGACAAGTGGCTTGATCTCGGAGAGATCGCGCTGAAGCCCGATCCCGCAGTCAAAGAAGAAGAGGAGTGCGAGCCCCTCCACAATGCCGTTCGCTTCGGGTTCTATGAATGGACCATGACGCAGTATGATACTCTTGAGACTCAGTGTCTGGCCAACATGGGACTCAAGAACCAGCCGGGTGCAGCCTCGACTGCGAAGGCACAAGACACGACACGGCGCGCTCTGCACTCGCTCATCGATCTTACCACTCGGCTTGGCCTTCTTTCTCCCCATTTCGATCCAGCTATGGTTGCGGCGATGCCTTTCCGCAGGCCAACGACAGTTATCGCAGATACTAATGCCGTTGGAAAAGGTGGTGTCGACTTCCTTGTCAGGTTTCTGTGCCCAATGGGTCGCCTGAAAATACCCGCAATCGTCGCAATGGAGATCCTGAATAAGTCGGACACGTTCTTCGCCAAGAGGCGACGCTGCCTGAGCAAACAAGCCAAGCCTGAGCAGAAGCCTGGCATTCTCCTGGATCATACTGTCAGCCAAGCATGCCAACGTGCAATGCTGCGTTTTGAGCTTCACGCCGATATTGAAGTGGAGAGAACCGCGATCGCCTCTGATCCACTTCGCAATGCGTTTACGCGAGACAAAGACCAGGATTGGCAGGAATTGAACCTCTCCACACCAGTCAAGGGCTATTGTGATCGGCTGATTCTCGAAACGGCGAGGCAGCATCTCTCCACTGTGACACCCGGCCACCCCGTTATGTTGATGACTGGTGACGAAGGACTAGCCCGCATGGCGCTGGCCGAGGGCATGCAGCCCCTCTTCTTTCGTGCAGGTAGGGCGCCCGAGCTCTATGGGCAAGTACTTTGTGGAACCCGCTTCCATCCATTCACTGGCGAAGTCTGTTCTGTGTCCCTACAAAGCGTCCTCTGGGAACTGGCCGTAACCTTCGGAAGCGCTCGCTTAGCTACACGGGATGGCTCGAAGTTCTTCGAAGTCCGCGCTATCAAGCATGACCTGAACTGGCAGCCGTTCCACGCCAGGGATGATCTTCTGCGGGTTGCCTGGGAGGGCTTTGGCCCGGAGCATTCGAAAAGGGCAACGGGGCGGCCTTCGGCTTCGCATGCGGATACCGCCAAGGCGAAAGCGGAGACCGTGCCGAAGCCCCAGCCAAAACAAACGGCCAGAAAGGCGGCGCCGAGCAAGAAAGCTCCGAAACGCGCAGCCAAAGCACGTCCCACACTCGGGCCATTCAACCCCAATACGATCTACCGCTTCGACCTCAGCGCTCTCTTCGAATTCATTCCCGTGCTCCTGGGAAAGGGGACTGTGCGAATCACCGGTGAGGGAACTCCGCTTAATGGCAAGTCCAGGGCGACCATTAGTAAGTACCTCGGCTTTCTGATGACGGGCAAATTCATTGCGGAAGTCGAAGGTGGAATCGAGGCCAGCGAGTCCTTGCAGCGGATATGGGACGCATTGACGGCCCGTGACTTGGAAAGTGCCTGTCAGTACTTCCGCACTGTTTCAAGCCTTGACGTCTTCTTCAAAAGGCTGGAGAACATACGGCGAATCGAGGTGGATAACAGAGCCCCGGAGCGAGAGCGTCCGAGTCCGTGCTATCTGCAGATCGCCGAACTCTGCGGCCACGCCCTGCAGATTCCGGGCGACGCGATCTACGGAACATTTCGGAATCCGTCAGCACGCGAGTTCGTAGATTATGCCATCAAGTCGTACGAAAGCACTCGGAAAGGCGAGGACTATGTACTGACAGGCCTGTGGCTGGAAACACTCGCCCGCGAACATGGAATTCACCCAATTAAGACACGCGATCGTTTGGGCGAGGCACAAGCCGGGAATTTGGTTGATCGCTATACCCAAGGCTCGACCCCCGATACGCGATTCGAGAACCACACGCTGACGGTCTTGGATTTCGAGAATGGTCGCCCCAAGCCCACGAAGTTGTGCCTCTATCATGGCGACTTCATCATCCCCGGAAAAGCCAGCGTAAGCATCCGACTTGAGAGAAAGTGAACCATGGGACTACGAGACGAAATCCGAGGGACAAGCGCCTCAGTGCAAGGTGCGAGTCCAGAAACGGCGAGGTTCACTGCTTTCGGGGTCGTTGACAATCCCTTTCCATCTGCTTCTCAAACGCAAGGCCACCCTCATATGAAGACGGGGGCGGATGAGCAAATCATCCCTAGCATCAGGAGCTACCATCAGGAACGGTCGTCGCAGGTACTCGTAATCGAGGGCGATCAAGGGACAGGAAAGACCAATCTCCTGAACCACTACGAGCACGAATTCAGGGAACTCTATCGCGAAGAGGACGGCTTCTACGTTATCCGGTACTACGCAGACCCTGAGCCCGGATTCGACAAGATGCTCGCCCGCATTCTTCAGGAGCTCGGTTCCGGATTCGTCAAGAAAGTGGCCCTGGCCATAGCCGAACTCGACGATAACAGAGGTGACGAAATAATCGAGATTGCTAGACTGAGCGACATGCGAACTGTATTGCGCCGATTGCGTGAATTAGCGAAGGAATCTGGGGATGTGCCAGACGAAACGGCCGAGGCCGCCCTCGAATGGATTCTTGGTTTTCGCCTACTCAAGCGCCACCGTGAGGCCCTCGGGGCAATTCATTTTCGTTTGGATACGGTTGAGTCGCGAACGCAGGCACTTCGCGACCTCGTGTTCTGCAGCGCGAAATTAGGGGTGCTGAACGGGCTGATTCTTCTTTTGGATGAACTGGAGAAGCAGGACGACACTAAATCGAAAATGACGATTTTGCGGTTCCTGTCAGCAATCCGGGCGCTGATCGATGCTCTGCCTCGATACCTGTTTCTAATGGCAGCCATGACTCCTGAAGCGCGCCGTCGCTACTTCGAAATGCTCCCGGCATTTGCCGGTCGCCTGCAGAACCGAGTCGAATTGCCATATCTCAAGAGCCAGGATGCGTCGGTCGAGCTACACCGATTCTATCTTGAGGAGGCAAAGAAGAGGGCGGCCTTAGCGCAAGGGGAGCATGCTCCGGATAATACTCGGCCTGTCGTTTCGGAAAGCGAGGCCGCGGCCGCGTTCGATGAGCTCATGGAGTCTGCACGTAATCGTGGAGACGAGGGCGTTCGCCAACGAGACTACCTGAACGAGCTACACAAAGTGGCGGAGCGAGCACTATCAGCGTAATGGATGACATTCGGATGCTACTCCAGTCTTTTCTGAGTCTGCCCAATGCAGCTTCGTCGGAATGCGGCACGGTGCATCCTTCAGCATTCTTCATGGAACCGTGAATTCGGTCGTCTTGTTGAACGACGCTGAGGCCCAAGCATCGTAGTACTGGATTTCGTGGCCTTGGCTGGCTACCGGACATTAGCGCGGCATCATCGAATCCTCAGGGCAAACGGAGCGAGGATGAGGTCCGGTCGTGCGTTGGGCCTCGGGGAAAACCGGCGGGTATCAGGACCCGGTGGCAGCGTCGCTGCCCGTTGTGTTTCCGCCGCCGTTTGTCGTTTCGGCCTTCCTGGTAGATCCGGGTGTGGGCCATGTCGGCGACCTAGACTACGAGCGGCAGGTCGTCGCGGCCGAAGCTGTCGGTCGTTTTCCACTCCTCGCCGTCCTTGTACAGGCGCTGGAAGGTCACAACGAAGCGAAGACCGAGCTTGCTTCCGCAAGATAGCAGCCCGCGCGGAGGCATGCGGGACCTGGCGGTCAGCTGTGTCGCTGCCCAGCGTCAACGCGCCGGGATCACCATAGCGTTCTTTTCCCGAGTACGCTACTGTGGAATGAACGAGGCTTCGGCCTCGTGGTCGTCGGCAACGAAAAACGTAGCTGACGCCATCGAGACGGGCGGCAACCAGCAAGCTGGCTTTGCCAGACCCGGTAAACCCTTGACTCGCGGCGCCTGCCCTTAACAAACTCGTGCGTCAAGGGCAGGCAAAAGGAGCTAGCCGGTCCGGTGGGAAGTTCTTGACCATCAGTTCAATCGCCTTTCGGCGCGTGCGACCATTCTTGAGCGAATGCTCCTTTTGCCTAGCCTGATCCAGCGTCTGGCACTCCTCGAAATAGACAAGCTGAACGGGCAATCGCCATTTCGTGGACTGAACCTCACCCTTACGGTGCTGAGCCAGACGCTTGATCAGATTGTCCGTGCTGCCGTAAGTAGTGACGAGCATCGGAACACCGAAGAATGTACACGTATCCGGGCATTTTTTGCGCCGCTCATGCTGCACGGACAATGGCGCGTGTCAAGGGTAAACCAGGCCTTACCAGCCTGGCTAAGGGAGCGGACGCGCTTTCGCATGAAGGCGTATACCACCCGCTACGATGTCGACCCGCAGGGATGGAATCAGAGTTGCCCCAACGTTCATGCCGGCCGTGGCGATGATCCTCAACCTGCTTGGGTCCTGAAAGGGCGAGTGAGTCAGGCGGCTGCACTACTCCTGGCAGGCGTCGTACAGATCCTGCTGATCGAGGACGGCGAACTTCCGGTCGCGCAGGACTCGCACGGCCCCCTCGATGTCCTCCGGTACAACCACGATCGCTGCGTTACCCTGGTACCTGATCAGAAGCGGGTACGTGTAATGAATGTTGATCTCGCCGCCCAGCAAAGTCGCCCAGGTGTGCAGAAGCGCTCGTTTTCCGTGCGGCAGGCTGACGACGATCACTTCCGCATCGCTGTACTTGAAACCGGCATTGCCGAGAATCTCACAACCCTTGTCCGGGTCGTCGAGAATCATGCGGCAGATAGCGCAGTCCACGGAGTACACGATTGACATGGCCACGATGTGAATGTCGGTCTGGTCGAAGAGCCTCGTCAAGCGTAGCAATTGCCCGATGCGGTTCTCAACGAAGACCGACTGCTGTCTCACGGTGGGCGTGCCGTGCATTTCGGCTGTTTCGAAGGGTTCCAGTGCCATGCGTGATCAGTGTATCGGCTTTTGGGTCACCACGAAGCATTTTTTCGGAACTTCTACCAACGAAATCGCGGCTGTGCCATTTTCGCAGTCTTCCAGCCTGTCACGATGGCAGCCCAACCCGGCCGCAGCGACTGCGGAAATGGCGAAGCGTCATAACCCTGTTGTTTACAAGTGTTTACGCACCAGTCCTCGCTGAGCCGAATGGCACGCCGTATGCATCAATGCTCAATCGAACCGGCCCAATCCCGGTTCGCACGTGACAGACAAAAAGGAGATCGCAATGTCGAAGATCATCGGGATCGACCTGGGAACGACGAATTCCGTTGTGGCCGTAGCAGAAGGCGACCAGACGAAGGTGCTCACCAACTCGCACGGAGCCCGCCTGACACCCTCCGTTGTTGCCATCAGCGACAACGGAGACCGGTTGGTCGGCCAGGTGGCACGTCATCAGCAGATTACCAACCCGGAGAACACGGTCCATTCGATCAAGCGCTTCATGGGGCGTCGCCACACTGAGGTGAGCGCCGAGGAGAAGATCGTCCCGTATAAGGTCGTCGGCGGCCCGGACGAGCTCGTGAAGGTCGAGATTCGCGGCAAGCAGTACACGCCTCCGGAGATCAGCGCCATGGTCCTTCAGGACCTGAAGAAGACCGCGGAGGATTATCTCGGTCACAAGGTGGAGCGAGCCGTCATCACCGTTCCGGCGTACTTCAACGATTCCCAACGTAAGGCCACCAAGGACGCCGGCGAGATTGCGGGTCTGACGGTCGAGCGCATCATTAACGAGCCCACCGCGGCGGCCTTGGCCTATGGCCTCGAGAAGCAGAAGGAGCAGACCATTGCCGTGTTCGACCTCGGCGGAGGCACGTTCGACATTTCGATTCTCGAGATCGACCCCGAGATCGGCACGTTCGAGGTCAAGAGCACGAGCGGGGACGGGCACCTCGGCGGCGACGACTATGACGAGGAACTGATCAATCACGTCGCGGAGCAGTTCCGCAAGCAGGAAGGCGTTGACCTGAGGCAGGACCCGATGGCCTTCCAACGCTTGCGAGAGGCCGCCGAGCAGGCGAAGTGTGAGCTGTCTACGGTGATGGAGACGACGATCAACCTTCCCTTCATCACCGCGACCGACGCCGGGCCGAAGCACCTCCAGATCAAGATCACGCGCGCCAAGTTCGAGCAGCTCACGAAACACCTGACCGAACGCTGCCGCAAACCGGTTCTTGAAACCCTCGAAGGCGCAAAACTGACGGCGAAGGACATCGACGAGGTGGTGCTGGTCGGTGGGTCAACGCGTATGCCGGCCGTCCAGGCGTTGTGTAAGGAACTCTTCGGCAAGGATCCCAACAAGAGCCTCAATCCCGATGAGGTCGTCTCGGTGGGGGCTGCCATTCAGGGCGCCATTCTCGCCGGCGATAAGGAGGACATCGTCCTGTTGGATGTCACGCCTTTGACACTCGGCGTCGAGACGCTGGGCAGCATGGCCACCCCGCTCATCGAGGCCAACACCACGATACCAACCTCCAAGGCCGAAACATTCTCGACCGCCGCCGATGGACAGACCGAGGTGACGATCCACGTACTCCAGGGCAACCGCCCGATGGCCATCGATAACCGGACCCTCGGTCGCTTCAACCTGACCGGAATCGCACCGGCGCCCCGGGGAATTCCACAGATCGACGTCACCTTCGACATCGATCGCAACGGCATCCTCAGCGTCTTCGCCAAGGACAAGGCCACGAGTAAGGAGCAATCAATCCGCATCGAGGGGAGCAGTGGGCTGTCCAAAGACGAGATCGCGAAGATGAAGAGGGAGGCTGAGCAGCACGCAGCCGACGACCTGAAAAAGGCCGAAGGCGTCAAGATTCGCAACGAGGCCGACAACGCCGCCTACGCCATCGAGCAGCAGCTCAAGGAGCACGGCGATAAGATCCCGGCGGAGGAGCGGGCCAACGTCGAAGCCTCCATCAACAACCTCAAACAGACGCTCAAGGGTGAGGACGCCGATGCCATCAAGAAGGCACATGACAAGCTGATGATCGACGCCCAGCAGATCGGCAAGATCATTTACGAGGCGGCCGCGCAGCAGCAGCCCGGCGGCACCGCGCCGCCGCCCGGAGATGACGCCGGTTCGAGCACCGCTGCCAAGGATGACGATGTCATCGACGCGGAGTTCGAGGTCAAGGACAGCAAGTAACGAGCCATGGCGAGTGGGCGAGCGGCCCCCGACCGGACGGACGCGCGAGCAGCCGCGAGGCTATAGCAAAGTCTGTTTTTGTGTAGCGACTGACCCCCCTCTTTCCCCCCTTGCCAAGGGGGGATGAAAGGGGGGTTCCGCTGCACGATTCCCGAAAACGCTCTAGAGCGCATCCAGGGCAAGTGGTGCGTCACATGGCGGTTGTTGTCCGGGCGAAACCCGCAACCGGACGCCACAGTTGAATAGAGCTTGCTCTACGCATACAGGCCGCGTGGAACCGCTTTCCCGCCGGTACCACTTGGCTTGTCGATACACTCGGCGGAAAAACGCATCAAGGCGCTTTGCTCTTCGTTCGATATTGGCTATTCTTGGAGCAAGCTCTTCTTTCGTGTGGCGGTCAAGCGACTCTACGGTCCGGCGCTTTTCGCCCGGTATCTGCCACACGAATTCGCAGAGTGCTATGATTCGACATCCGAAGGCGGCGTAGCTCAGTTGGTTAGAGCGTGGGCTTCATAATCCCAAGGTCCCCGGTTCAAATCCGGGCGCCGCTAAATCCTGGCTAATCCACCGCCTCCGGCGGTGAGAATTGACAAGGCTCTGCCGTTCCGTGCGTTTGTGGTAGACGGTCCTCCTTGAGGAAGGCCCCAAAGGGCGAGGAGGACCGCAATGAAAGACTGGCAGAGTCAAGCCCACCAGAGCCATACGACTATCGGCACCTCGTCGAGCGTGAGTTTCTTACGGCAGCGTTCCAAGCAAGTCAGGGCACGAGTCTCAATCTGCCGCCTGCCGTAGCGAGGCTCGAAGACGTTGGCTCGTTTAAGTTCGGGCACCTGTCACCTCGTGATCAATGTTTCTTTTCCCCGGTCATACGCTTGGCTTGGCCGATTACCCGATCCCACTGTTCGGGAGTGAGTTTGCGTGCGCTTCGCAGAAATTCAGGGACCTTCTCGGCAGTCGTAGCGTCCTGGTTGGCAACTTCGGCCACGACGGCGTCGGCCCGCTGCCACCCTGATCGTAGGTCGGCTTCCGGCATGCCATACGCCGTAGCGATTCTCTTGAGCAAGCCCTCCGAGGGTGTGCGGCGACCCTTCTCGATGTCCGTCAGATGGGCCGGCGCGATGTCCGGCTCATCGATTAGCCTCTTGAAGCGATTTCTTCCGTTTCTCGCCCATCCGTTTCTGTAGTACTGCCAGGAGGGCTGGGTGCGCTTTGAAAACCTCCGATTCGGCCATCCTCTTGGCCCAGGGTGGCCACTGAGCCCCTTCATAGCCGCTGTCGCCAACCTGCAGAGCTGCGTCGAGGAGAGCCCAAGGCGTCAATCCAACTACTCGCTCTGGCCGGTCGAGCTCCTCCGCCAATTCCGATGCTCGCTGCTGTCTACGCATCAGACTTAGTGATTGCTCTGCTACGTTGGTGATACGCTCATCGGAATCAGCCAGGATTTCCAGCAACCTCTCGACAATACTATCGTCGGCGGAACCGCTGCCGACGGCCAAGCGGCAGGCGGCCGACCTGACAGTTGTTGACGCCGAGGAGAGTTGGGTGAGGAGCCAGGGAATATCATCCGACCGCATAGCATGCGCCATCGACCAGAGGACAGCGTTGTTCTTTTCGGTGGCTGCCAATCGCAAGAACTCTTCCCGAGCCTCCTCAGCATTAAACCGGCTGAGAAGTGGAGGATAGAGGTGTCTGTCATGCGATTCCGTGTCTCTCAACGCTTTTCGCGCCGCCAGAAAGGCCCCGTCGCGGTCGATAGCTGCCAAGCCCCGAATCGCGGATGCCTTGGAGCCAACGATCCAGCCACTGCCTTCGCGGGCAAACGCCGCCTCACGAATACGGTCGCCCACTGCTGGCAGACTGGGCAGAACCTGGTCAAGCACGTCTTCACTGGCTTGAGCCAGAAAGACGCCAACGTCATCAAACAGCACGATGCTGGCGTGTTCATCGGAAGATCTCAACTGATCCACGATTCTCTTTACGGCCTCCGGGCGCACCTCGGAGAATTGCGTGAGCCATATCGCTCGGTGGATATCCCATGCGTCCTCAAGCGACGCGAGCAGCCGCAAACGAGCTGTATCCGTTCCGATTCGCGAGAGAGCGACCACCGCCACATGGCGGAGCTTGTCATCCGCGATACAGTTGCCGATCAGATCGACTGCGG
Source organism: uncultured Phycisphaerales bacterium (assembly GCA_965371725.1). Lineage (GTDB taxonomy): Bacteria > Planctomycetota > Phycisphaerae > UBA1845 > UBA1845 > CBDUZO01. Next base: position 11,678 of record CBDUZO010000032.1, on the reverse strand, counting down.
AGTTAGCCTGTTCGCCAAGTTGCCCCAGGCCCACGACGGCAGCGACCTGCGCTGCAGAGTCTGGTGGATCACGCAAAACAGCAACCATGTCACCAATGGCCTCCACACAACCGAACAACCCCAAGCCTATGAGTGCTCCCGGGAGTTTCGTGGCGTCGCGTTCCTGGACTATTCTGCTCGCACCCTCGATTGCCTCTTCAGTAGGCTGAACACCGGGCCTCAGCCAGGACGCGATATCGGCGGGTACCGCTAGGCCCAAGGTCAACGCGGCAGATAGCACACCATCGCCGTCGCCAACGGAGGCTAGCGCCCGAATCGATTCCATCTGAAGAACAGGAGTGTCGGTGTCATCCCACCGCTCATCGCTTACGGCAAGCCGACGGACTTTCTGAGTTACGTCGTGACCGGGATTCTGGCGAGATTCTTGGATCGCATCGAGCTTGCCGTACTGCGAGTCAGCGTCGAGAAACGCACTGACGACGCGTCCATGCCCTTCCCCACCGATCTTGAGAAGCACCTTGAGCGCGGGCTCGCGTGTCAGACCATCCTGCCCGGGGCTGCATCGTGGGCCGATGACGTCAGTCAGCAGGCGCTCAAGGCGTTTTTCGAGGGAAGTGCCTCGACGTGATTCGAAGATGCTCAACAGATCGCGCCTGCCGACGGTGGCGAGCATGACCATCTGAACGTACAGCGAATCAGGGGCCGTGTAGCGCGTCGATTCTCCGTTGCCAAGGGCCGACTTTGACTTGTCAACCATTGTGGCGAGTGCTTCATCAAGTGCGTCAAGAAGGGTCTCCAGGGTTGGGCCATCGATCTCGTTTTCAAGACCTTGGTAAACAAGTGACGTCGTGAGTGGGTCTTCGGACTGCCGCACTAGATTGTGGAGCTGGTCGCACGTCTCGTCTTGAGTAAGGAGCATCAGTCGCGGTAAATGCCATTCACGAAAGAAATACTGGAGGCGCTCAGGCAGCACCAACATTGCTGCAGCGGCCTGCTTAGGATCGATTTGCGCAAGGGCACGTAGCGCAGCCGGACCTAAATGGTCCTCTTTGACTTCGACCCAAGGCTTCAGATGATGCAGCTCAGAGGAGTCTCTCCATGTGCCAATGTTTAACGCGAGGCATCGCCGCTTCTTAGATGAAACCTTCTCGAACAACTCTGCCTTGCAGGCTCGCCAGGTCTCTCCGTCATCGCCCAAGTTCGCTGTTAGGTAGGCCAAGGCATGTACTGGCTCGGTCTCGGGATCCGCCTGGCGGATGGCAGAAACGACCCAGGCTGGATCGAGCCGGGCGCATTCGCGAAGGGCGTTGAAGGAATCATCGTAGAGCCAGATTGCCGTTTTTCTATCTGCTGGAACATCGTCCCCGAAGAACTTCTCTGGGGTCGATTGCATTTCGACATGTAACTGCCACACTTTATCAAGGGCTTCTGCTAAGGGACGTTGAGCAAGTAGTAACAGTGCAGATCTCTGCACGCGCGACTGAGCGTCTGCCAGGAGCTCCAGGATGGAGTCGCGAAGCTCTCCGGTTGGCCTCGTCGACAATCCGGTGACGACCGCCTTCGTTTCAAACCAGTTGCCAGCCGCTGCCAAGGTGACCAAACGACTAACGAGCGGTCGCACTGCGACAACTCCCAATGTCGGCAGCAGATCGCGGTAGAGAACTTCCCGTGTGTGATACTGTAACCCTCCTGCAACGAGTTCCAGGACCATTTCGGCGGTTGTCTTGTCATCTTTCAACCGTAGAAATAACCAGTCCATGGGGACGTAGCCAAGCATGATGCTCCCAAGACTGGTATCGCCGTCGAGCATGCGCCGAAGCAGATCGGCGATGGCCTCATGGGACCTGGCGCCCGACCTGTGAGCAATGGTGAGCCCCATCGCGACCGCAAAGTTCAGGAGGCGATCGTGGGGCACCTCGTAGCGGGTACCGGAAGAACGTCGCAGCCAGCCGTGGGAACTCATCCGCCGAGCGCCCTCTTCGTCGATTCCTGCAGTATCGAGCTGTTCCTCATACCACGGGTAATGTGCGTCACTGCAAAGTGTGGCGGCCAGCTTCGCAAGATGTAGCGCATCGCGACCTTCGAGACGCTCCCCGAACTTTTCGATCAACTCGTACTCGTTCTGTGGCTGCCAGTTCCCGAGTTCTTCAAAAAGCTGACAATACAAGTCAGCCAACTGGGGTTTCCGCAGTAACTCGCGAACGTCGGCGGGGAGGTCGACCCATCCGTCGCCCAGCCGATGTGCGAGGTACTTGTCACGTTCGGTCGGGGTGAAGCGGTCCAAACGAACGAGTTGTACTCGGCCCTGATGATCGCGCAGGTGCTCCTCGAAAACTCTAGCGGCCTGTTCGTTGCATGCCACAATCATCTGGACGCCCCAGTCTTCGACGGGATTGTGTAGCAGCTTGCGAGCCTCGTCCGCAGAGGTGAGTCGATCCAAACAGATCCTCAGCCAGAGCTCGCTCATGGGTCTCTTGAGCACGTCGGCTTGTCGTCGAGCGAGATTCTGCAAGGGCAGAACGTTGTCGTGGCCCAGAGCATCTCGCCAAACTCGATTTGCAGCGCGCTGCAAATCTTCTTCTGCTTCGCCATTCGAATCGAGTATCACTGGTGCTAGCCCATCCCTTACATGAGTCTGAGCGTAAAGCCACCAGGATTTCCCCAGACCGCTGTCTCCGCAAACAATAACAAACGGCGCGGACCCTAGGCTGGTCTTGAGGTTCGCCTGAGAAAAACGCACATCCCACTCGGGTCGGTAGCCACGCAGCTCCGTCTTACGCTGGCATTGCGTTCGACACCTCTCTTTCGTGGCTACCCATTGGCTAATAGACAATACATACTTGAGGTCGTGCGCCCTGAACAGCGCCGCTGGCGTGATCGTTGTCTCATTGTCACTAGAACGCTGGATGATCCAGCCCACCATGGCATCGAGCACGTTCGGGATGTCTTCACGGTGGTGGACAAACGGGAGTAATTCTGCACAAAGGTTTTGATGTAGATCGTTCTCAGAAACGCAGGCCTTGAAGTGGAATCGCGCCAGCATGTGCCAAGTCTTTCGACGCGTTTCGTCGATGGTTTCGTTCTTTGCAGGCGCTTTAGTGCGTAGATGTGCTACGATTCGATCGAACAGAGCGCGTTGCGTGCAAGCACGTCCCCAGAACTCGCCAGCCGATCCGGCGAGTTTCAGTTGCGTTGTGTCGTCGAGTGACGCGTAGGCGGTGTTGAATTCTGATGCGGACGAGTTCGGCCCAATGCCCTTATCTAGTGAGTTAAAGAAAGCAAGGACCTGCGACCAATTCCCGAATCCGCCTTCGGTGACGAATTCGTAGGTAGTGTCTGTCGGAGAATCCGCTGCGATAGCGCGATACAAGTCGGGAAGGACGTCTTCGACCACACTCTTGATTGACCACGTGCCGTTGCTCAAGGTCTTGAGTTGAACGACCCGGCGTCCCCCCGCGCGTTCAACCAAGGCGTCTCCGCCGAGGGGCTCCAGCACAAGGCGCACACCGTCGCCGCCCTGCCCCTCAGACTCGTCGGTTTGCTTAATGCGCGCGGATGTCGCGCAGAGGACGCACCACAGAGCTTGGTACCAGATACCACGATTCGTGGCAGCGCCTCCTATGCTCTTCTTGTCCGACATCTAGCTAGCTTCCATCAAGTTGACCCATCGATTTCGAGCACCGGCGGCGGACCAGCGGCTTCCTCGCGGCAAATCAGGTCCTCGGTCCAGCCACACCTGTGAATGGCCGGGTCGATGTACTTCGCTCGTGTGTCAGCTTCGCTCAGCGACATGGGACACAAGTCTCCAATACGGCTCAGATTGTACGTGTTCGCGGTGTAGCGTACAGGGCGAGCCTGCCACGTGTGCTTGAAATTGGGTGATCTTGGCTCTCAGTAGTTGGCGAAAAACGAGGCGGATTTTTCGGGGTTATAGCCTCGGCGGTCGTAGAGCTTGGTGGTGGACGGGTCGGCGTGGGCCGGAGCGTCTGAAATGCTCGGAAACCCACACGCAGATGGACCGCCTGGCGACTTGGGTTACCGGCCTGGCTACGGGAAACCAAACGACTCCAGGGCATCTCAGAAAGCGCTAACGACAACACCCGCAACCCGTCTTAGTTGGGGACGTATCTTGCTCGGAACCGCCCAGTGCCGTCGCCCCGTCGTTATGGTAGATGCGATCCGGGTCTTGCCAACGGCCCCTGCAAAGGCATCCGCCGATGCGTGAAGAAGGGCAACGTGGCGGCGATTTGGCGCAACTGTACTCCGACGGATTCGGGAGCTAGAATTGGCGTTCTGTTACGAGAACTGGAGCATGAGCCTGTGGCTATCGCGTTTTCCGTTGCTCGTTCCGATCCGTACACCTCGCTCTCGCTTGAGCAGCGCTGCGGCGTAGCCCTCTCCATGCTAAAGTCTTGCCGCTTGTGCGAGTTCCGGTGCGGCACGGATCGCACTCGCGGCGTGGAGAAGAGGTGCTCACTCGGCCACGAAACCTACGCCTACAAACGGTACGTAAGTCTCCACGAGGAGCCGGACGTCGCCCCCTCTCTTCGCATCTTCCTGGGTGGCTGCAACCTCCGCTGCCGTTTCTGCGACGAGAGCCCGGATTGCCTCAGCCCGCGTGACGGTTGCCGGGTAGACCCCCCAGCGTTCGCGGCGGATCTCGAGGAGACGCTCGGACACGGTGTGAGGTCTGTCACCTTGATCGGGGGTGAGCCTACCCTTCACGTTCACACGATCCTTCAGGTGGCGGCCGCCGCATCCACGGTTCTGCCGTTGAACCTGGATACGAACATGTACATGACGCCGGAGGTGCTCCGCTTGCTCGACGGTGTCGTTCGTCGTTATCGCGCCGATCTGAAGTTCGGCAACGACGAATGTGCGTGGAAGCTCGCCGGCGTGCCGCGTTACAGCGAGGTCGTTCACCGCAACATCCTCTACGCCGCCAGCACCACCGAAGTCATCGTGCGCCATCTGCTGATCCCCGGCCATTTGGATTGCTGCCTTCGCCCCGTCGTGGATTGGGTGTCGACGAACCTGCCCGACGTCCGCTTTCAGTTGTACACCGGGTACGTTCCCTGTTGGCAGGCGTCGGACGATCCTGAGATCGGTCGACTCAACGACCCCTCCGAGGCGCAGAGCGCGATCGACTACGTCAAGGCAGCGAATCTCAGGTGCGACGCCCGTACGGGGAACGATGCCACATGCGATCTTCACTCCTCAACGCGTAGGCCCACTGACATGTCGATCACAATCGGTTCGGACGGCCGGATCTACTGCCACGACCTGACGCCGGAGCTCGCATCCGTGCTCCGTTTGCTCTGCCCGGATGGCGCGCGGCAGGTCGATCCACGGCAACCCCCGGCCTCGATGTTAGGAAGCAGGAATGAGTGAGAAGAACAAGACCGCCCCGGACGCTCGACGGCAATCGATGTTGGATGAAATCGAGATCCTGATTCGCGCGAGGTACCCGATCATCTACGTCGTGACGTGGGAAGAGCGCCGACTCGAGCAGCAACTCCGCGACGTGGCCGCCAAGCGCAAGAAACAGCTCTTCGGATGGTCGGTGACGACCGGACTGACCAAGTCCACCACCGAATCGTCCGGTTCGGGCTCGAAGAAAACCGCCGATCCCGTCGAGGCGCTGGCCGCGGTCATCGAGCACAAGGAGCCGGCGATTTACCTGTTCAAGGACTTCCACTGCTTCATGCGCGACCGGGACTGCAACATCGCGGTCATCCGGAAGCTCCGAGAGGTCGCCCTGGCCCTGAGCGACAGCTACAAGACGCTCATCATCTCGTCACCGCTCATGGACATCGGGCCGGAGCTCGAGAAGGACATCTGCGTTGTGGATTACCCGCTCCCCGACGTCGCGGAGTTCGACGCGCTGTTGACGCGTATCTGCCGAGACGTGGCCGAGAGCGCACACGTCAATATCGACCTCGATGCGAAGTCGCGCGAGAAACTCATCCAGGCGGCGCTCGGCCTGACGCTTCAGGAAGCCGAGAACGTCTTCGCCAAGACGATCGTCAACGACGGTACGCTCAACGCCGAGGACGTGTCCGTCGTCTTTTCGGAGAAGCAGCAGATCATCCGCAAGAGCGGACTTCTGGAGTACTACGATTCGACGACTCAGATGGAAGACGTCGGAGGCCTCGACGCTTTGAAGGGCTGGCTGACGAAACGCTCACTCGCTTTCTCCGACCGTGCCCGTCAATTCGGCCTGCCCGCACCAAAGGGCGTTTTGCTCGTGGGCGTGCAGGGTTGCGGGAAGAGCCTCTGCGCAAAGGCCGTCAGCCGGATGTGGAACATGCCGCTTCTTCGGTTCGACGTTGGGCGGATGTTCGCCAGCCTCGTGGGGTCCTCGGAGAACAACGTACGACGGGCCATCGCGGTGGCCGAGAGCATTGCCCCCGTGGTGCTCTGGGTGGACGAGATCGACAAGGCGTTCAGCGGGTCGCAGGGGTCGGCCAACACCGACGGCGGCACGACGGCCCGCGTCATGAGCACCTTCCTGACCTGGCTTAGCGAGAAGTACAAGCCTGTCTTCGTTGTGGCGACGGCCAACAACATCTCGCAGTTGCCGCCCGAGCTGCTGCGCAAGGGACGGCTCGACGATATCTTCTTCGTGGATCTTCCCAACGCCGAGGAGCGCGAGCAGGTGTTCCAGATCCACCTGCGCAAGCGGGGGCGTGATCCGGCGAACTTCGATCTGGGGCCCTTGGCCGACGCTGCGGATGGCTACAGCGGGGCGGAGATCGAGGAGGCGGTCATCAGCGCACTCTACGACGTCTTTTACCTGGAGAAGGAACTCACCACGGAGGACGTCATGAAGAGCATCAAGGCGACCGTTCCGCTGTCCAAGACGATGGCCGAGGAGGTCTCCTCCCTCCGGGCTTGGGCGGACGGGCGGGCTCGGTTTGCGTCGAAGCGCGATGAGGAGTCGGCGAAAGAAGTGCGACGAAAGCTGGAGATCTAGGCGTCCGGTTCAGAAAGACGGAGACGAACATGAGTGCCGTGATTGTATTGACCCCGATTGTCGTGGCCTCCTGGCCGGCCATCGCCGCGGCCGTTGCCGGGGCGGCTGCCAGCATGGGCTTCTCGGTCTGCGGAGACCAGCTGCATGAGGACAGGCAAGAACGGAAGAAGACGGTCGAGACCGAACTCGATCACAGCGAGATCCTGGCTGACGGGCTGAGCCCGGGTGAGAAGATCGTGATACAGCGGGATGATGTTACCATCGAGTTCGGACGGGATGAGCGTGGCCGTTGCACGGTGTGCGTGACCGGGTCGAACCTCTCAAAGAGTGCCCTGAGGAAGATTGGTGAGGACGTCGCTGGCCGAGTGACCCAGCAGTTCGCCTACCACAAGCTCGTCAGCGAGCTGAAGAAGCGCGACTACACCGTGCACCACGAGGAAGTGCTGAAAGACCAGTCCATTCGCCTTCGAGTCAGTCTGTGACGCGCCGGGAGGTATCAGTCCATGCGTAAGCCCGAGTTCGACATCGTCATCAGCAGGACGGGGAAGATCACGGTCGAGATCAAAGGTATCAAGGGCCCGCGCTGCCTGGAGTATGCGGAACTGCTGAAGGAGATCGTGGGCCACGAAGAAGAGAGGCACCTGACGGCCGAATACTATGCGCCCGACACCGAGGTCCGCATCGACGTACAGGCGAAGGGCGCGACCGGCGGCGGCGATAAGGCGTAACACGTCACATGCAATGCTGGAACTGTGATTTCGAGAACTTCCCCGGCGCACAGGCGTGTGCTCGATGTGCCAGCAGCCTCGAGCTGGGCCACGTGGACGTCACACCGCCTCGCGCTGCGCGTCTGCACACCGCGACGAAGTTGACTCGCGTCGGAAACCGGTTGCGGGCCAAGCTCCCCGATCTAGCGGCGCTCTGGCGTCGTACGCGGATTCTGACACCGGAGCCGGTGGATTGGAGGGCACTGGCATGGTCGCTCATTCCGGGTCTCGGTCACATCAAGACCAGACGACTCCGCCTCGGGATGATTCTGCTGCCAGCATGGATCGTTATGTTCGTAATCACGTTGGCAACGGTTGGGCTCTCCTGGAACTCATACCCACTGACCGGCATGGTTGCCATCCACGCAGTGGCCTTCCTCTCCCTCTTTGCAGCGAACATTGCCTATGAGGGCATTCTGATGCGGTCCCTCTTCGGTCTTGTGGTGTTTGTCGGCGTGCGCCTTCTGCTGTACAACCCGGTGATTTCGCTGGGTGCGCAGTTTCTCACGGTCGTGCACGTCGACACCACACGGCACGGCGCGGTCGTCGCCGCCGATGACGCCCTGCTCTGCGAGGGAGCCTGGATGCGCCCAGCCACGTTCCGCCGTGGTGACATCGTGCTCTACCGCATCGAGGACTTCCAGGAAGCCGGGTTTATAGTACGCCGCGGTATGGGTGTGAATCGCATCGTCGGCGTTCCGGGCGATCATGTGAAGCTCAGCGACGGTGCGCTATTGGTCAACGGAGTACCGCCCGAAGAAGACGAGATGCCATTTGGGGGGCGGGTCCCGCCGAACGACCTGAACCTTCAACTCGGGCCGCGGAGCTATGTGGTGTTCACGACCTTCAGTCGGCTCAACGCGTTTCGAGGCGCCCGTGGGAGAAACCGGCCACCGGCGAGCCTGTTCCGACATTTGAGTGTCGTGCGCCAGGACAACATCGTGGGGCGAGTCGTTGTACGCCTGCGCCCATTCTCACGCTTTGGACGCTTGGATTGAGACGCATCATGGCAGGCAGATTCGCGAACCTCGAATTCAACGATGAGCACCATGGGCATCTCGAATCATCCGAGACGCTCGGTTCGACGGAGCGCACTGCGAGCGACCTTCTCGCGGACGCGGACGATGAATACCGGTGGGGACGATTCGAAACGGCCCTTCGGCTCTACACTCGCTCCCTCCATGAGGACCGCACGGCGATCCCCGCGTGGGTCGGCCAGGTTCAGATGCTCGTTCGTCTCGACGAATGCCACGAAGCCCGCGTCTGGAGTGACAAAGCACTCGAACTCTTCCGTAGCAACGGGGAGCTGCTGGCTGCGAAGGCCCAGGCATGCACCCGCCTCTCCGACTTCAAGGTCGGGCTGGCCTGCAGCGACGCTTCGCTCCAGGCTGCCGGCTCCTCGCCCTGGCGATGGATCGTGCGCGGAGAGACCCTCCTCGCAAAGGGCCAGAAGCACCATGAGGAGTGTTTCGAGCGAGCGCTCACCGAACCAGCCTCGGACTGGTTCGACAGGATCGTTATCGCATCGATCTACAGGTTCTACGATCGCGTCACGAACGCGCTCTGCTACGTGCAGCAGGCCCTCGAGGTCGAGCCTGGCCGTGGTTACATCTGGTACGAAATGGGGAACTGTCAAGTGGCCCTTGGGCTTGGAACTGCTGCACAGACCAGCTACCGGCGCTGTTTGGAGCTGCGGGCAGACTACGCTGAGGCAGAGCGTGCCATGACCGATCTGTCAGCCGGTCGATCCCTGTCGGCCCGCATTCGCGGTGTTTGGCGCAGATGGAGACGGCGATGAAGTTGCAGAGTTTGCTTCATGTGGGCAGAAAGCACAACGCAAGCGATATCCACTTAGTGGTCGGTCTCCCACCCATGTTCCGGGTTGACGGTGAAATCGTGGCCGCAAAGGGAGACGCCATCGACGTGGAGACAGCTAACGCACTTGCCATCGAATGCCTGAACGAGGAGCAAGAGAAACGCCTTGAGAACGAATGGCAGCTCTGCTTCTCCATGACGTTTGGTGACCGAGATCGTGCACGCGTGACCATCTATTATCGTAACGGTTGCCCGGAGCTTTCCATCCGACTCAGCGAGACCGCGATTCGCTCCCGCGATGACCTCCGTCTTCCGAAGATCATCGACGATTTCGTGCGCAGGCCGAACGGGTTACTTCTGATCACCGGCCCGACCGGTGTGGGAAAGACCACGACCTTCCACTACGCAATCGACCTGATCAACAACGAGGCCCGGAAGAAAGTCATCACGATCGAGGATCCGATCGAGTTCACGCACGTATCGAGGCGCGCGTTGGTGATCCAACAGGAAATCCTGACGGACGTTCGCTCCTTCGATCAGGCACTGATGCATGTCCTGCGACAGGACCCAGACGTTATTTGCATCGGCGAGATGCGCGATCGCGAGACGATGTACACGGCCCTGATGGCAGCCGAGACCGGACACCTCGTCATCGCCACACTGCACACGCCGGACACCGTCCAATCCGTCCAGCGGATCGTCTCCGCCTTTCCGGAAGGTCAGCAGGCCGAGGTACGTTTCATGCTCGCCAACACGCTCCAGGCTGTGATCGCGCAACAGCTCCACCTCGATGCGCATGGCAAGCAGCGGGTGTTATGCTGCGAGGTCCTGGTGGGCACGCAAGGCGTCCGTCACCACATCCGGGAGAACACGATCCACAAGCTCTACACCGAACTCCAGGCCGGACGCAAGCACGGCATGGTGACGATGGATCACGCACTCCTCGATCTCTATCAGAAGGGTGACATTACCTATGACACCGCCCTGACGGCGGCTCGCGACCCTGAAACCATCAAGAAGCGAACGGCCTAGCGGGGATCGACTTCGCCTTCTGCGACGCAACAATCCCACCTCTTCACCCTCCTCTCCCAACAACTCGGCCCACCCCGAACCCTTTCCGCGAGCTTGGTCAGGACCTCGTGCGGTTCTGGGTGTTTCGAAAGATCTACGTCGAACGAGCATGCCCACGCTATCTTCGACACCCCCGGGCAGACCATTCTTGATGGCGGTTCGCCCGGAAAAAAGACGAGCCGTCACAGTGCCCGACCCCAGAAACGGTGGACGGGGGGGCGCGTGAGCCACCCGCGTGGGCACCTTTCGGGCTGAGTGACGCCCCACACGACCGTCACGAGTAAGCAGGAAGGATAACCTGTCCCCAACCGTCAATCATGAAGTGCTCGCAGGAACCAATCGTGTGCTTGAAGCGTCCAAGATTGTGGAACGAGTGCGCCGAACCGCACTCCTTGGGGGCAACGATTATGAAGCGGTCGACATCGGCACCGCTCGGGCCAGCAATAATCCTGATCGCGATATGCGCGGTTGTCTTCGCGGCCTGGCGCGGAAGCCGACCGCAGGAATTTCGCGGCGTGCTGCGGTATCCGGTCAACCAAACACGACCTTTCTGCTTCCTCCGCCATCGTGGTGCTCTCTGCGTGCCGACCTTGCCGAAAACGCCTATCCGACGACCGTCGTTGATAGTGGTTCGCCTACTCGTTAGCAGACCGCCAGACGAGAAGCCCGTTAAGCGAGCGTACCGATCCAGGAAGCCGGGTTGAAAATGGAAGGAATCGTCGAGCCACGTACTACGTCAAACCACACCGATCACAGAACGGAAAGCCGCTCGAGCAGTTCATGCGGCAACGCGTCCCGATTCGCCTGGGTCGCCGTCCACGTCTCCGCATCGGACCTCGATTCGACCTCGCTGATGAAGCCACCACCCGAAGCAGCCACTGTCGCCACCAAGGGCGTCGGACTGTCAAGGAGCTGTCGGATCACCTCGACGAACGGGGACGAGAAGCATTCCATCTTGCCGATTTCATCGATTAACGCAACATCGCACCGTCGTCTTAGGAATCGGGCAACAATAAATCCGTGGATTGTTGTTTAGCAGGACGATGGAG
>CBDUZO010000031.1:0-39637 GCA_965371725.1 uncultured Phycisphaerales bacterium | reverse complement strand
CAACGATCCTGCCATTCTAACCGCCTACCGCCCCGCCGAAACTGTCACGCACCCGTGGAGAGCGGGCACGACTCCAGCTTCCGAGTTGCCCTATCCAAGGCTCTCATGGCCTGAAGGAAGTAAGCGAGCTACCATGCGGACAAGATGCCTTACGTCGTTCGCAACCTGCGCCTCGGTCTGGATGAGCCGGAGGATGAGCTTCTGCCACGGCTCGCCCGGCGGCTTCGTGTACCGCCACGTGCGATCCGCAGCCATGCCGTCGTGCGGCGGTCCCTCGACGCCCGCAAGAAGGAGATCCACTTCAACTACCACATCGAGGTCGCGCTCGACGAACCGATCGAGAAGGAGCGGGCCCGCCTGGATCGGTTGGGGCGAAGTGACGTCGCCCGGCTTGAGCCCAGGCCAAACATCGTTCCCGTGCCCGGCAAGAGAATGCTGCGAGAAAGGCCCATCATCATCGGGTTTGGCCCGGGCGGGATGTTCGCGGGACTGCGCCTCGCGGAATGTGGATACAGCCCGATCATCCTCGAACGCGGTCGAGACGTGCGACGCCGGCACCGCGACGTCATGCAGCGGTTCTACCGGCAGCGCGACTTCGACCCGACCTCGAACCTGCTGTTCGGCGAAGGTGGCGCAGGCACGTACAGCGACGGCAAGCTGTACACGCGCATTCACGATCCGCTGTGTCGCTATGTGCTCGAAACGCTGTATCGTTGCGGCGCCGACCCCGATATCCTGATCGATGCCCGACCCCACATCGGAAGCGATCGACTACCGACAATTTGCTCCCGCATCCGCAAACGCATCGAGTCGCTCGGTGGAGAGATTCGATTCGAGCATCAGGTAACCGACATCCGCATCGTCGCCAAAGCGCTCGAAGCGATTCGCGTGACGCACCCGGATGCCGGGGATGTCGAAGGCGACTGGATGCCGGTCGGGCCGGTGATTCTGAGCATCGGGCATTCAGCCCGCGACACGATCCGGATGCTGAAAGCACGCGGCGTCCGCATCGACCCCAAACCGTTTCAGTTCGGTGTGCGGATCGAGCACCCACAGGCGATGGTCGATCGCTGGCAGTTCGGTGACAAAGCCGGCCATCCGCGCCTGGGAGCAGCGGAGTACCGTTTGATCGCCAAAGGGGCAGCCGGTACGCATGGCGACGTCTTCAGCTTCTGCATGTGCCCCGGTGGGATGATCCTTCCAAGCAACGAGTCGCCGGGTCTGGTCGTCACCAACGGGTCGAGCCGGGCGAGCCGATCGGGCCCGTTCGCCAACAGCGGGCTGGTGATCACACTGGACCCCGCCGCCAACGGCATGAACGCCTTGGAAGCGTTGGATTATCAAGAGAAATGGGAGCGGGCGGCTTTTCGGGCCACCGGGGGGTCGTACAGCGTCCCCGCCCAGCGAGCGCGCGACTTTCTTAAGGACTCCCCATCCAACGGCACGCTCGAAATCAGCCACCCACTCGGCGGCCGGTGGACGGATGTCCGTGGGTTGCTCCCGGATGTCGTCGCGGCAGCGTTGGATCGGGCCTTGCCGATGCTGGATCGGAAGTGCCCGGGCTTTGCCGGTGGAGACGCACTCCTGACCGCCCCGGAAACGCGAGCCAGCGCGCCGATGCGTATCGTGCGCGAGCCCGCCATGCGCCAAGCGGTCGTTACAGCCGGGCTCTACCCCGTAGGAGAAGGGGCTGGTTACGCCGGTGGGATCGTCAGTGCCGCTGTGGATGGGATCAAGTCGGCCGACGTGCTCGTTGGCCGGTACACGCCAAGAACATAGCGCACAAAAACCACCCTGTGCACAAGACAGCGCACGTTAACCACACCAACCGTGGTCGCCGCGCCGAGCGACTAACCGGTTGTCGTACCGCCGAAAATCCAGCCGAACAACAACTGAAACAGCAGTGGAATGATACTGCTGAGCAGGGTGCCCAGAATGCTACCAATAGCCATCGTTGACCTCTCCTTAGGACCAACAGACCGTTGTTACCCACGACGCGCCGCCGTGGGATCTAATCGCCACCCGGTCCGCGCCGCGCCAACGGCGAACTACGGGGGCGTCTTCACGCGCAAGAAAATACCCGCCGAAGCGGGTACTCTCAAAAAATGCGGCAATCACCTACTCTCACCTTGCGACTACCATCGGCCGTGCGGGCTTAACTTCCGTGTTCGGAATGGGAACGGGTGTATCCCCACACGTAATGTCACCGCACGTCGAATAGTACCTGCACAACCTCAGCCGTCAAGCCCAATCTTCTGTGAAAACCTGCCTCGCTTCGAGCCCTCGGTTCGCCGCCTTCGGGACCCTCACGAGTTACGCGGCGCGAACGGGCTTGAGCACGCCCCCCGTTCACTCTGCGGTTACAGTATCAGACGCAGCAATCAATTTAAACTCGACAGGCTGTGGCTGCACGGCGAGCTCGACGTCCGGCGGAAGCTGGTACTCGGGGGTCATTAGCTTGATGGCGCCTGGTTCTTCGAGGTCAGCCGCCTTGAGGCGAATAATGCCATATACCCGGGTGTCACCGCGGACCAGTCTATCGACGGCGTCGGAGGGGCCGCTGACTGTGATTCCCGGTGCCACGATGTCGAGCGGCGTGCCGTCCCGCGCGACCGGACGGTAGGCCTTCTCCAGGTTCGTGAAGCTGACAGCGAGCAGAATGGGAACCGCGGCGATCTGGGCCACGCTGCGCTGCACCTTCACCGTGGCGGTCACATCAACGGCGTCCGGGGCCAGCCGGGCATCAGGACCGTAGTCCCGTACATCGAGCGTGATGGAAATCGTCTTGCTCTGTCCGGGAGGCTGCTCTCGGAAGAGTCGATCGACGTCGCTCGAGATGTCGAGCGGCGGCAGCTCACCCAACGGCGCGAACTCGCGGAACCGGCTCTCGCGCAGATGGACGTTGGACGACGTACGTTTGAGTTGCGGTTCGACGTCGTAGGACAGACCCAGCCGTGCCATGGTGATGCCCAGCTCCTTGCTGAGCATACGATCGACGTGGATACGTAGCGTCGCGGGTTCGACCGATACGACCGCGAGACTGTGGAACTCGTTAAACTGCTCGGCGAGCTCTCGTTCGAGGTACTCGTTGTCCATCGTGATGGTAACCGGTCCGGTCGGTCTTTCCGCAATTCGAAGACGAGCGGCCAGCGGTGACTGTGACTGCACGGCCTCCACGATTCTTCGCGGGCCTGAAATCTCAATCTCGAAAGCCCCGCCCACCGGGGCAACAACGTCGATCAGCATGGAAGACGTGGCGGCCTTCGGCACGACCTCGACGGTAACCTCGACGGAACCGGTTTCGTTGACCAAGCTGTCCGCCGCCGCCCAGACGAGGACGGCCAGGACGGCCGTCGTGCTAAGCAGCTTGACCTGTTCCATCCTTCTTGGCCCTTTCCGGCACGACCGTGGACGATGCCTTCGGCTTTGGGGTTGCAGGCTTGGGGGACGGTGCCGCGGTAAGCTCCCGGGTGAGCGTCTCGCGTAGCGCGTCCGTCCCCAGGCCACGCTGCAACCGCCCCTGGAAAGCCACGGACACCGTACCGGTTTCCTCGCTCACGACGATGACGACGGCGTCACATTCGTGGCTTACGCCCAGCGCCGCGCGGTGTCGGCTGCCAAGCGATCGATCCACCTCTCCCGACTCAGTCAGTGGGAACTGACACCTGGCCGCCACGATCCGACCCTGGTGAATGATGACGCCCATATCGTGCAGGGCGGTCCCGGGCCAGAAGATCGTTTCCAGCAGCTCGGTCGTCACGACGGCGTCAAGTGGAACGCCGCCCTCGGTCACCGCTCCCAGACCGGTCCCGCGCTCGATGGCAATCAGAGCACCGATCTTCTTCTTCGCCAATCGCTCCACAGCCACGACGATCGGCTCGATCCGATGCTCCGAGCTGCTCATCCACCGCTGAAGCCACCCGCCCTCCCCGAGCCTCAGCAGGATGCGTCGCAGCTCCGGCTGAAACGCCACAAGTGACACGAGAAAGACACCAAGAATGAAATAAGGATAGAGCACGTTGATGCGCTCGAGCTTGAATCGCTCGGCGATCAACCAGACGAGGACGAAACTAACCACCAGGATCGTCATCACCGCCCGGACGAGCCGGACGCCGCGCGTGCCCTGAAGAAACCGCAGAACCGTATAGATGACGGTCCCGATCAGCAGCAGCTCGATCAGTGCTATCCAAGGCCGATCGGAGACACGCTCGATGAAGGAACGCGCCCACCGATATACGTCGAATTGAGCAAGGTTGACCAGTGTGAAACTCAATCGGGTCTATCCGAGCAAAGATGTTTGAGGCCGTTGGTGCTCGCGCTACCGGAGTATAAGAGCCCAGCCGCGACGCCGCAAACCCAAGGGCACGACCGTCGCCGGGAGGGGTGCAGACATCTTCCGGCACCTCGGCCTGTATGTTCAGCGGCGCGCTCCCCGTCCCGGAGGGGCAGAAGGGGCATCCGTGCTGAAGGAATCGGGCTCGCAGAGGTTGAGAACGCCCGCCGCGAACGCTCGGTCGGAGGTGCCAAAGGACATCCGTGCCCACACCGACCGGCTGGAGACCCGGTCCCAGGGCCGCTTCCGGTTCCGGGCCGGATCTCGGGCCCGCGCCTGTTCGCTGCTCTCGGCCGGCTGGCAGCGGCACGCATCCCCGCAGGATTGCGTGCCCGGTCGTTTCGGGGATACAATGGCGGGCGAAGCGGGCGTCGGTTTCCCGGATGCCGGTCGAGCGGCGACTTGCACGGGCGCCAGAGCCTCAACGGATTGCGGGGCGTCATGTCGGGCAGGTGGCAACGGGACCGACCGCTCGACTTGCGGAGCGAGATAAGGTGATCCACTCTCAACGCACGCTGATCGGTGTGGTGCTTCTCGTCGGGTTCTACGTGCTGACGGCCGGGCCCGCTAATGCGGGAGAGCCGCGGACCCGGACGCTCAAATACGATGCGGAGAACAAGGAATGGATCGAGCTCCCGCCGCCGCCGCCGGGCACGGCCGAGGGCGACCTGCATCTTATCCGGGTGCGGATCAAGCAGGAGGAGTATCGTGGGGCGCTAAGGGGTATCAAGCAGTTCCTCGAGAAGTACGGGGACGGCGATCCGCTGTATCCCGAGCTGATGATCGCTAATGCCGAGGTGCTCATCGGAAGGCGGGACTACTACAAGGCTCACCTGCTGCTTCAGGAGTTTCTCGACCGGTTCGCCGGCGCGGCGATGGAACCCGAGGCCTTGCGGTTGGAGTACGTCATCGCCGAGACTTATCTGACCGGTGTGAAACGAAAGTGGTTGGGGGTGCGTTTTCTGTCGGGCGAGGACCTCGCCTATCGAATCCTGGATGAAATATCGATTGACTACGCCGACAGTCGCTTTGCCGAACTGGCGTTCAAGACCAAGGGCGACCACATGTTCCAAAAAGGCAAACACGCCCTGGCGGAGCTTGAGTATTCCCAGTTGTTGAAGGAGTTTCCGCAAAGCCGCTACCATCAGTTTGCGCTGCGGCGCAGCGCTGAAGCGGCGCTGGCTGACTACGGCGGGCTGGAGTATGACGAGACCGCGCTGATCGAGGCGCAAGAGCGCTACCGTGACTACCACGTTGCGTATCCCGGTGCAGCCGACCGGGAGGGTGTGGGCCTGATTCTGGCGAGCATCAATGAACAACGGGCCGTGAAAGCGCACGCGATCGGCTCCTACTATGAGCGGACAAACCATCCCGCTACGGCGATCTTCTATTATCAGCATGTGATAGAGAAGTGGCCCGACACCGTCGGCGCGACAAAGGCCGCGTCATGTCTGGAGATGCTCGGTGTGGGGGAACCGGGTGGTTTGGGGGACTCGTCGCGCTTGGACGGGTAACCGGCGATTCTTGAGAGAGATCGGACCATGAGATTGGATTACTTCCTGCGGGTTGTGCCGTTTGCCGGTGTGGTGCTGTCCCTGTTGGGTGGATGTGCCTACTCGACGTCCAGACCCTTTCCGACCGATATTCACACGGTTCACGTGGAAATGTTTCAGTCGAAGGAGTTTCGACGCGAGTTGGAGTTTCGCCTGACCGAAGCGATCGTTAAGCGGATTGAGATGGACACACCGTACCGGATCGCTCCGCGCGAGCGGGCCGACGCCCTGTTGACGGGCGAGATTCTCGAGGTGCGGAATCGCACGTTTGGTGATGATGCCGACACCGACTTGCCCAGAGAGATCGGCTCGACCGTGGCCGTTCGGTATCGATTCCAGGACATGAACACGGGAAAGATCCTGGTGGAAAGGCCGCGGTTCGTCTATCAGACAAGCTACATTCCACCGGTCGGCGAGACGTTCAGCGTGGGGATGACCCGAGCGATGGATGGGCTGGCGGAGCTCATCGTGGAGAGTATGGAAACCGGTTGGTAACCGCGCTACAATCCCTGTCGGGAGAGAGTTGCGCGCCGCCGGGATGCTGAGAACCAAGCGGAAGAGGCCTTATGCCAGAGGACAACGGGTCACCACCACAGCCACCATCTGATCCGAAGCAGCCGGGCCCGCCGAACGTCCGGGTGTCACGCAACATGTTCAGTTGGCTGCTCCTGCTCGGGCTGGCCTTGGTTCTCGTTGCGCTGCTCAAGAGTTCCATCACCACCCCCGACAAGCTCAACATCAGCGACTTCGAGAAGCTCGTGAAGAACAAGGAAATTACGTCGCTGACGGTCAAGGCCGAGGAAGGTGTGATTGAGGGGGAAAGGACGTTGACGGATGGTGATTCCGTCGATGCGAACCCCCGTTTCCGGGTTCTCTACCCGATCGAGGCAATCGACCGCGACTTCCTGGTCTGGCTGACCACGAATCTCCCTGACGCGCAGATCGAGGCCGAAAAGCCCAGCCAGTTTCTTATGCTGCTGATCAACATGCTTCCGTGGATTCTGATTTTCGCCTTCATCTGGTTCTTCGTCTTCCGTCAGATTCGCAGCGCCAATGGACCGGGTGGGATGCTCGGCAGCTTCGGTCGCTCCAAGCACAGACTCACTCCTAAGGAGCACACGAACGTAACGTTCGCGGACGTGGCTGGAGTCGAGGAGGCGAAAGACGAGGTTCGGGAGATCATCGAGTTTCTCAAGTCGCCGAAGAAGTTTCAGCGCTTGGGCGGTCGAATCCCGCACGGGGTTCTGCTGGTCGGTCCTCCCGGTTGCGGAAAGACGCTGCTCGCCAAGGCCATCGCCGGTGAGGCGGACGTCCCCTTCTTCTCCATCAGCGGATCCGATTTCGTGGAGATGTTCGTCGGCGTGGGCGCGTCGCGCGTGCGCGATCTGTTCAAGCAGGCCAAGGAGAACTCACCCTGCATCATCTTCCTGGACGAGATCGATGCCGTGGGGCGGCGCCGCGGGGCGAACTTCTCGGGTGGAGGTCACGACGAGCGCGAGCAGACGCTGAACGCCATTCTTGTCGAGATGGACGGGTTTGACACGAGCACCCAAGTCATTGTCATTGCGGCCACCAACCGGGCGGACGTGCTCGATCCGGCGCTCATTCGCCCCGGACGATTCGACCGCCAGGTCTTCGTGGCGTTGCCCGACCTTCAGGGTCGCTACGAGATCCTCAAGGTTCACATGCGGAAGATCAAGCTCGGCCCGACCGTGGATATTCGCCGCGTGGCACGGGGCACGCCCATGTTCAGCGGGGCCGAGCTCGAGGCGCTGGCCAACGAGGCCGCCCTGATTGCCACAATGTACGACAAGGAGTTCGTCGAGCAGGAGGATCTCGAGGAGGCACGCGACAAGGTCCGTTGGGGAAGGGCCAAAAAGAGTGCCAAAGTGGACGAGCGCGACCGCAAGCTGACGGCGTACCACGAGGCCGGTCATGTGCTCATTCAGGCGTTGGAGAAGGACGCCGATCCGGTCCATAAGGTGAGCATCATCCCACGGGGCCCGTCTGCCGGGGCGACGTTCTCGCTCCCGGAGCGGGATCGGACCGTATACACCAAGAACTTCCTTCTGGCGAAGATGCGCGTCGCATTCGGTGGTCGGATTGCGGAAGAGCTGTTCTTCGACGAGATCAGCACCGGCGCGGCCATGGACATCAAGCAGGCCAGCGAGATCGCCAGGCGCATGGTGCGCGATTGGGGAATGGGCGACGAAATCGGCTTTGTTTTCTACGGCGAGAACGATGATCTCGATGGGCTTGAACGATTGCGCCGTGAGTATTCCGACAAAACGGCCGAGGCCATCGACGCCGAGGTAAAGATCATCATCGACACCGCCTATACCGCCGCACATCGAATGATCACGGAGAACAGGAACAAGGTCGAGACGATTGCCGCGGCTCTCCTGCAATATGAGACACTCAGCGGCGACGAGGTCAACGCCCTGATCCGCGGCGAATCGCTTGATCGGGCAACCGTGTCCGACCTTCTCGACAGCGCTGAAAAAGACGACGCCGTCGGTATGGCCCGCCCCGTCGAAGCCGACACGGAGCCCGAGACCGATCTCGGCGGCGACGCACTCCCCCAACCGAGTTAGATCCGTTTCAACAAGGGCTTTTCCACTTCCTTCCCCCCTTACCAAGGGGGGATTGAGGGGGGTTCATGCAGACGGCATGAGTGTCGGTAGAGTCGCTGAATCCCCGTGACACGGCGAGTGTCAACGCTTGGTGTCGTCGGGTTTCTTGCGTTTTGAGCCTGGCTTGACCGCGGGTTTCGCCCCATTCCCATCCTTCGTTGCGGGGCGTGGTGGTTTCGGGGAGGGGGTCACCGTCCTTGCGCGGCGCGGCGTTTCATCGACGATGAACTGCACAACCAAGGTGACAAGCTGCTCGGTCGGCTTGACGGCGGGTTGATCCTTCGCGGGCAAGTCCTCACCCAGCTTGGCATGACGGGAATCGACCGGGGCCGATCGCTCAGCCCGTGCGGTGGATTCGGGAACCGGAGCGACGCGCCTTGACTTCTCGATCCGCTTGCCACGACGTTCGACCAGGGTTCCGGGCTTGTCCCGCGCACCTTCGGCCTGCTCGATCGGCCTACGCGCAGCCTCCTCTCCCGCCCCAACGTCGTCGAGGACTTCATGCTTGTCCGCGGCCGCAACGCGGGTTTCGGCAACCGGGACAGGCGTTTTCACCTCGTCGACAGTTATGTCGGATTCCTTGTCGCCCGCAGCCTCCTTTTTCTCGGCCTGCGCAATGGCCGAAACAAGGTCGGGATCGAGCCCGAGAGCTTTGATCAGATCGTCGAACAGATCCTTCCCAGTTCCGGTTAAGACACCGCCCGGTGCCGATTCGGTTTGACTTCCGGCGTCACCGAGTGCCTCGTATTTGTCACTGATGCCAAGCTGCGATGAGCGCGCTTGCGCGATTGCCGGGCCGAGCCGGCGCATCACCGTCCGGGCTTGCGTTATACCGTGAAAGGGAATCTTGGCCACGCTTAGCACGACATCGTCACTTGCATCGGGCTCGACGCCGAGATCGCCGATCAACCCTTCGAGCTGGTCCGCCGACGCCCGCACGAGGATCTGCCGCTGCCCCGTGCCTTTGAAGTTCACGTCCGGTTTACCGGTGTGATAGAAGCGTGCGGAAGAGCCCACTGAGCTGCGACCGTCAAGACCGGCGATATCCTGTCCGGCGAGGTGCGCGAGCACGCGGCCGCTGAGGAGATCCGCCTCTGCCTGGCTGGAGACTCTGATCTTCAGGCGAACCTGCTCATTCTCGAACCGGTGGTCGCGCAGCAATTCCACATCGACATTCGCGGCGAGCTTCTGCCTCACATCGAGAACCGAAAGAAGTGCGTCGGAAGTCGCCGCCGGTTGCCCTTCGCCCAGGACGTCTCGTTCCTTGCCGATGACAGGGCCGGCGACGGTGTCCACATCCTGTGGAGTTGACGCAACGGAACCCTTCGAGGGGCCGCGGCCACGGCTGCCTCCAGGACGCTTCTTGGACCGGGAACTCTCTTCCCGCTTCTCGCGCGGCGCGAACGCTTTCTTCGTCAGTGTCTTAGGGGCTCTCTTGTCCTCCGGATCAACCAGGGCAACAGCCGACGGGGTCGACCCCTTCTTCTGATGTTGTTCCACCACGACCCAGATAGCGCCGATCACGATGAACCCCAACATGGCAGCCATCGCAAACCGCCCCAGCCCGGACGCCCGACGGCCCTGCGGGATCGAGCCGGCCTGATCTCCCGCATCGAGAAGCTCGCCCCGTTCAAGGCGAGCTCGCACATCCTCGGCAATCGAGTCCGGCGCGCGGTGCCTTGGCAGAGAGGACACGAGTGAAGCCGTTCGTTCGAGTTCATCGAGAAGCTGCCTCGACTCCGGATCCTCAGCCAGGTGACGTTCGACGAGCGCAGCCTCTTCGTCGGACAGCTCGCCATCGAGGTAGGCTGTCAGCCATTCGCCAAGTTGGTCTCGATCGATGTCGGTCATCCTTCGACCACGCCTAATCCGGCCTTTCCAGGGAGGGAACGATGGCCTTGCGAAGCGCCATTCTGGCCCGGTGCAGCCGCGACCTGACGGTGCCCGGCGGGATGTCCAGGATCATCCCGATCTCCTGGTATCCCAAACCCTCGATATCGCGTAGGACGATCACCGCCCTTTGATCCCCGTCCAGTGTGTGCAAGGCGCGGGCCGCGATACCTTGAAGTTCGGCATCGCTCGCCGCCCGGGCCGGATCATCATCATGCTCGGCCCCGATCCGTTTGGCCAGGTCCTCCGCCTGAGTGCCCTCGGCGCCCGACACTTGATCCAGCGATACCGTGTGGCTTCGCGCCTCTTTCCGGCGGTGCGACAGCGCGAGATTAACCGCCACACGGAAAATCCAGGTGTAGAACCCACTCTCATGTCGAAAACCGGCGATTCCCGCGAAAGCCTTCAGAAACGCCTCCTGGGTCAGATCGCGCGCGTCCTCTAGGTGGCCGCAAATCCGCCAACAGGTGTTGAACACCCGATCCTGGTATTTGCGAACCAGTTCCCCATACGCCTCGGTCTGCCCGGCTTTGACCTTCTCGACGAGCTCAGCCTCCTCCAAAGATACCGGACGCATGACGCGTTGCGGATCATCCAGCCTCCTTGGATTTGGACGTTCGGCCAAGGGTTGAGTTCCCAGAAACGACGGGCGTTGCACCACCGACAGCCTCAGTAGACCGTATTGTGGCCCGCATGATGCCCTCCATCAAGGTCTAGGTCAAGCTGGGGAACTTCCCCCGCATCTTGTGGGATGGCGGAATCTGCGAAGTTTTTCAGGATTGACGTTGACTTCCTGCCGATTTATCCTAGTATCCGGATGATCGGATTGGTTGTTCGCCGTGGAGCTTGGGTTGAGTTGGAACCCGAAACCGTTCTCAAGGCTTTGGCTGATCGAACCAGGCAGCGAGCGTTGGCGCTCGTGAGCCGTCACGAGCTGAGCGTCTCGGAACTGGTCGAACTGTTGCATCAACCACAGTCCACCGTATCGCGGCATTTGAAGGTGCTGCGAGAGGCGGGCCTGATCCACGACCGGCGTGACGGCACGACGGTGCTCTACTCGGCGCCGGCGCCGGGGAATGGGCAGGTCGGCGCCGGGCTGTCGGAGCGGTTGCTGGGCTGGGTGGCGGAGCAACCGCTTGCCCCGGCCATGCGAACGCGGCTTCAGGCGGTCATTGATCGACGCCGGGAGGCCAGCGACGAGTTCTTCGGCAGTGTCGTCCGACACTGGGACGTGTTGCGGGAGGAGAACTTCGGACCGCGGTTCCATCTGGAGGCGATGATAGCGCTGCTGCCAGCCGAATGGACCGTGGCGGATATCGGAACGGGAACCGGATATTTCCTTCCCGCGCTGGCCGGCCATTTCAAACGCGTGATCGGCGTGGACCCGGTCGAGGCGATGTTGGAGGCCGCCCACCGACGCGCAGGCGAACATGATCTGGACAATGTGGAACTTCGCATCGGAGACCTCTCCCATTTGCCGATCAAAGAGGGAACGATCGATTTGGCCCTGGCCTTGCTTGTGTTGCATCACGTCCCCTCGCCACAGGACGCGGTGGCGGAGCTTTGCCGGATCGTCACCGTCGGCGGCCGGGTGCTGATCGTCGAGCAGTTGGCCCATCGGAACGAGGACTTTCGCAACCGGATGCAGGATCGGTGGTGGGGATTCGAGGCGGAGGCACTTAGTGCGATGGTGAGCTCAGCCGGGTTTCACGGCGTCAACGCGCGCGTGATGAGTTGCGAAGACCTGGCACCGGATGTCCCCGAGCTTTTCGTGGTTACCGGCCTGAAGATGCCCGACGGGCACGTTGAGGCCGAACCACCCGATACGAAGTAGATTGCCAAGAGATTTCATGCGACAGGATATTAGGAGACAGTGATGACGACTGCCGTTTGCGAGTACAAGATAGCGGACCTGACGCTGGCTGATTTCGGCCGCAAGGAGATCACCCTCGCCGAGCACGAGATGCCGGGGCTGATGGCGATGCGCGAGGAACATGAGGCGGGCAGACCACTCGCCGGCGCGCGGATCACGGGGTCGTTGCACATGACGATTCAGACGGCCGTGCTGATCGAGACGCTCGTCAAGCTGGGGGCGGAGATTCGGTGGTGTAGTTGCAATATCTTCAGCACGCAGGACCACGCGGCAGCCGCAATCGCCAAGGCCGGCGTTCCCGTTTTCGCGTGGAAGGGTGAGTCGCTGGAGGACTACTGGTGGTGCGCGAACCAGGCGCTTTCCTTCCCGGAGGGCGGTCCGAACCTGATCATTGACGATGGCGGCGACGCGACGCTGCTCGTCCACATGGGCTACGAGGCCGAGGAGGCTTTCGCCAAGGACGGGACCTTGCCGGACCCGGACTCCGCCGAGAACGAGGAGATGGCCTGCATTCTCAACGTGCTCCGCGATGAGCTCCAGAAAGACCCGCAGCGATGGCACAGGGTGGCCGACGCCGTCATCGGCGCCAGTGAAGAGACGACAACCGGCGTGATGCGACTTTACCAGCGGCAGGAGGCGGGGACGCTTCTGTTCCCGGCCATCAACGTCAACGACAGCGTCACCAAGAGCAAGTTCGACAACCTGTACGGCTGCCGTCATTCACTGGTGGACGGGATCATGCGCGCGACCGACCTGATGCTGGCCGGCAAGGTGGCTGTCGTCTGTGGGTACGGTGACGTCGGCAAGGGTTGTGCACAGAGTCTTCGCAGCCAGGGGTGCCGCGTCGTGATCACCGAAGTGGACCCGATCTGTGCCCTGCAGGCGGCGATGGAGGGTTACACGGTTCAGACGCTCGAGGACGCTCTGGAGACAGCCGATGTCTTCGTGACCGCGACGGGAAACAAGGCCGTGATCCTGGCGGAGCAGATGGCGAGGATGAAGAACAACGCGATCGTCTGCAACATCGGTCACTTCGACAACGAGATTGACATGGCCGGGTTGAAACGCGTGCGGGGCATCACGAAGGACAACATCAAACCGCAGGTGGACAAGTGGACCTTCCCGGACGGGCACAGCGTGATCATGCTGGCGGAGGGACGGTTGGTGAACCTCGGTTGTGCCACCGGTCACCCGAGTTTCGTGATGAGCAACAGCTTCTCCAACCAGGTGATCGCCCAGGTGGAGCTGTTTCAGAACTCGGCGGACTATGAGAAGAAGGTCTATGTGCTTCCGAAGCACCTGGATGAGAAGGTGGCGCGACTGCACCTCAAGAAGCTGGGCGTCAGACTGACCAAACTTCGCCCGGAGCAGGCGGAGTACCTCGGCGTGAGTATCGACGGACCTTACAAGTCCGAGCACTATCGTTACTAAGCGGATGTCGCGCCGCCGCACGAGGCATTCACGGATTGCGCTCGCGGCGGACGCGCCGGCCAAACAGACGCGGTAAACAACAACCCCCCGGTGACTTTCGCCACCGGGGGGTTGTTTTGAGAACCAAGTTATCACGGGCCTTACAGCCCGCGCCAACCGACCTTCGTACTACGGACAGCCCGTCGGGTCGATCGTCACGTTGACGAACGGCTCGAATGCGTTCGCCCCGTTCAGCAGGTCGATCACACGCAGGATGTCTGCCGGAGCAGGCGTCCCGTCACGGTCCATGTCCACCTGCGAATCCGGAAGCGGAGTCACGCCGTTCAGCGAGTCGATCACCGCCAGCACGTCCGCCGGAGCACTCGTGCCGTCGGCGTTCGCGTCACCCGGCATGTAGTAGAACGTCCCCGTCACGACCGTCGAACCGCTCTCACTGGTGTACGTGAGCGTTGTCACCTCGCCGTGAGCGATCGAGCGATCAAGCGTGATCGTGTACGTCCCATCGCCGTTATCGGTGATGCCCGCAATGTCATTCAGGCCAATGCCCAGGTGGACCGCCGTGTTGTTGGCCGTTTCGCACAACGCCCAGCATGTGGGATCACCGGCCAGTGCCGGCGCCGTCACGTGGAACGTGTCAATGCCCTGCAGCGGCGTGGTCGAGCTGACAGGGTGCGGCTGGAGAGCATCGATGAAACCGTCAACCGGATCGTCAAACGTCACATCTCCGTCCGCACACCCCTCACACCCGCCGCCGCACTCGTCCGGGATTCCGTCGGGCTGGCAGTCCTCACTGGTGCCCACCTCGATGTCACACGAATCCGGAATACCGTTGGGCTGGCAGTCGGCGACCTGGCCGCAGCCCGGCATCTGACACCTGCCGTCATCCGCGTCACAATCGATGTCACAGATGTCGGGGATGTTGTTGTGGTTGCAGTCGTCGTATCTCGTGATGGTCATGGTCCCGGACGGGTCCAAATCGCCCTCGCCACCCAAACGGACCTTGTAGGTGTAGAAGGCCCGATCGCTGCCGTTCGGGAAGATGACGCGTGAACCGGGCGAGCAATGCACTGCATCGTCGTTGCACGCGACCTGCCGATCCGGGGTTGCCGGGCAAATGTTGTCGGAGTAGACGATCAGCGTCGTCTCGGGGCTGTCCCCACCACCCGGATCGCACGTTTCGATACTGACCAGATCCGGTCCGATCGCCGTGTAGGTGTACCACAGGTCATTGCCGGTCGCGGGAGCACAGCCGGGGTACGGACAATCCAATGTGGCATTTTCCAAATCAAACGCGAATGCGCCATCGAATACCGACAGTGCCCTCGCGCAAGTGTTGTTGCTGGGCGGATCCGGGTAGGGCGATGGGAAGGTAATCCTCAAGCGGTACGGCCCATCGTTCGCCTCGGTCTTCGAGGCCAGAACCACATAATACGTCTCGCCAATGAACAAGTTGTACAGTTCCAGTCGAGAGTTCGTGCCGCCCGTCCAGCACCCCTCCTTGTCGTCATTGCATCCGAGTGGGATCAACGCGTTACAATTGCCGGCGAACACAGCCAAGAGCGAGTCGCTCCCGGAACCGGTTCCACCCGTCGTGGTGCAGGTGTCAACTCTGGCTGACGTAGCGAGTGCGTCGAACGTGAACCAGATCGACGACTTACCAAGAGTCTCAGGTCCCCCGATAGCGCAGCAGAAACCGGGATCGTCCTCACCCACGGTTGCGCCCGCGTTTGATTCTTCGAGCGAAATCACGTTCGGATCAGGATTCTCATCGACCTCCTCCAACGCGAGCGCGTCTACGCAGTGATCGTTGGGTGGCGGGAGCGAGCAGTACTGCTCGGCCTTGTTTGCGCACTGGGCGTCCCACCACCACTCACAGCAGAAGGGGTCGCGAGTGCAGACCTCGTCACAGCATTTGGGGTCGTTACAGCCGGGCTCGTCATGCTGGATATTGCAGGGACCCTCCGCGTAACGGCACGCGAACAGAAGGCAACGCTGGCCGTCGACATTACAGAACTCACCCCTCTCCCACACGGCGGGGTGCTCGGGGTGGCCCGGTTCATGCATCGCGATGCATTCCCCCTCGAACATGTTGCCGCACGAGTCATTGGGCAAGCAGCACGCCGAGGAGCCACAGAGCGGGTAGAACGCGTCCGGGGCGTCCGGGTCGCAGGTTACATCCCGCTCCCATCGCCTCAGTGCGCTCCCAAAGCAGCCGATCTGGGGCACATCGTCATAACAGGCCCATTCCGCGGTGGTCATGTCGCAGCAACCACCGGTCGGGGCCTCGCCGATGCACTTGAGCGTGGCGTTGAATGAGGCGAACGGGACGCCGCCGTACCAGTAGTAGTTGCACTGGTCGCCGTCATACAGAGCAAACAGGTCTTGCCCCTCGCCGAGCGTGGGCTTCTCAGCAATAAGTACGCCGCAACCCGATGAGTTGAATTTCCAGGCAACCCAGACCGTGTCTGTGCTGAGTGGGATTCCGTTCAGTTCCTCATCCAGCATCACGAACCGCACAAGCTCGGGGGACCCGGTGCCATAGCCCTCGTAGGTCTTTTGCGTACCCTCAATGACATAGTTCGGGCCGCAGAATTGGCGCCACAGCTCAACCTCCAACGTGAAAGGCCCGGAACCGCCTCGCACGCCGACCTCCAGAGAACTGAGTTCGCAGTCCTCGATCATGAGTTCAACAGGATCGGCAATCCACTGGTTCACGTCGACGATCTGGGCACTGCCACTGAGCTCGGGGTTGTAGTAAGCTATGAACTCCTTGGTCGGGTTGTCGTTGCAGTAGGACTCGAAGTAGAAACCGGCGTAGTAGGTCGTGCCCTGGAAGCGTGCCGTGCAGCGAAGATAGGGCCAGTCGTAGAAATCACCGGTAAAGCCCGTAAACGCCGGCGAGCCGGTAATCCAACCGGCTGTCCAGGTGTCAAACATCACGGCGAACCAGAAACCGCTCTCCGTCTGGACCTCGCTTCCGACAAGGTCGACCTCGACGAGATGGAGCCCATCATCGGGAAGTGCCAACGACCCCTCGGATCCCGGAATGATCTCACCATCCGCCCCGGGACATGCGTCGTACATTTTCCACGAGACAGTGAATCCCGGGCCGGTGCCGTCACCGCCGCCACCGACCATGAACCTGTAACCGCTGCAAGCGCAGCCGCCGACCGCAACGGTGTTGATGTCGTCGGCCATCCATTTACCCAGTCCCGGCGGCATAAAGCCCGACCCGGTGATGTTCGAGAAGACAAGCTCTCCGGTCATGGAAGCCACGCCACCGTCACCTGAAGCGTTGACGTAGTGCGTGCGAACGGGGACGTTGGCGGGGATCGGAATCGGTCTTCCGACGACGCCATCCGTCAAGGTCGCCACCTCATCAACCGCGCCGTCGTCAACACCCGGCTCGGCCATTACCAACCCTGTGTTGGCCGTCGCAAAGATGAAGGCCATCACGCTCCAAACGCAAAACAATCTGGTTCTCATACCTAACCTCTACCTTTCTGCAAAAGGCCCACGCGAGCGAGACAGCCCAAACCGAGAGGCCGCCGCGATCGCCGCAGTAACTTGGCTCTTATTCGCTAAACCCCCGAGGAAAGCCCGGTTTCCCGAGTCCGAAGCGGGCTGCAACTAACAACAATTCTCTCCCACACTCAGACGGGACGCTCGTCGCAGATCGTCGCCATCCAGAGCGATTGCCCGGTCCCAGGGTCAAGAATCCGCCGAATCAAGCCCCCCAAACGATAGGACAGGACTCGGACCCCCGGCCGATCCCGCAAACCCACAATGTACACCCCACAGGGGCAGTATTCATCGTACCGCTGCCGACGACGACAAACAAGCCCTTATAGGTAAAACAGGGAATTTTTCGCCCTCCGCCGACGGCGACGAAGACCCCACAATTACCCCAGTTTCCACCGCAACCAACAGCCCCACGCCCGCCGAGAGAATCCGGCATTTCCCGGCCCGGTAATTCCCACGACCGCCGTGGTTCATCGAGACCGGTAACCCGTACCCACCCCCAACGGGCAGGATGTCGGCACGGGACCTCAGCCGTGTCTGGAAGACCGTGCAGTCTGTTTAACGCTGACCCCGTCTCGCCCTCCCCTCCGTGGTCGGGCACCCCCTCGGCAACAAGCCCGGCCCCATGGACCGGGATCGTCACCGCACGTCCGATGATATGCACGAGTCGGAGCGGGAGTAAAGCGGGCAAAATGATTTGGGTCACATTATTCCGCGGAATCGGTTGTAGCCACAATTGACAAACCCTGACCACGACTTTCCCGTCCAAGGCCAATGCCCCGGAACCGGGCCGTTTCGACAGTTACGGGACCGACCCCGTCGCACACAGCGGCGATGCCCCCCTGTGCCCTCGGAGACAGCGCACCTCCGTTGGCGTAACATCATGCCTCGGGCGGGGCGGGCAGGGGCGGAGCGTGGGAAGCGACAGGCGGCTGCCTGAGCCCGCGATTCCGGTGAAGACGTCCGTTGCCGTCTCGGTGGGCAATCACACCTTGCGGTGGGAGATTCAACGAAGCATGAGCAGACAGGCGGTCAATCATCAGAGGTCCGAGGCGTTCTTTGAAAAGGCCTGCTCGGTCCTCGTCGGCGGCGTGAACAGCCCCGTGCGTGCGTTTCGCGCGGTGGGTGGACATCCGATCTTCGTCGAGCGAGCGGATGGCGCTCATATCATTGACGTCGATGGAAACCGCTACGTCGACCTGGTGGGTAGTTGGGGGCCCGCGATCGTCGGGCACGCTCACCCGAAGGTGGTCGAGGCGGTCCAGCGGGCGGCGGAAAGCGGTCTTAGCTTCGGCGCGTGCTGCGAAGCCGAGGCACGGCTCGCGGAGATCATCGTCGGCGCACTGTCATCCGTCGAGATGATCCGCTTTGTCAGCAGCGGTACCGAGGCGACGATGAGTGCCATTCGTCTGGCACGGGGAGCGACGGGGCGTACGAGGATCATCAAGTTCCTCGGTTGCTATCACGGGCACGTGGATTCGCTCTTGGTGGCAGCCGGCTCGGGCGCGGCCACATTCGGAAAACCCGACTCCGCCGGTGTACCGACCGCGTTCGCCGAGTTGACCCTGCTTGCGCCCTACAATGACCTGGACGCCGTCAAGCGAATCATGGAACCTCATGGCAAGGACGTTGCGGCCATTCTCGTCGAGCCTGTCGCGGGCAACATGGGTTTCGTACCGCCGCAGGCCGGTTTCCTGGAGGGGCTTCGGTCGTTGTGCGATTGCCACGGCAGTCTGCTCGTGTTCGACGAGGTGATGACGGGTTTCCGCGTTGCGTGGGGCGGTTATCAAAACGTCTGCGGCGTCAAACCGGACCTGACGTGTCTTGGGAAGGTGATCGGTGGTGGCATGCCCGTGGCGGCGTATGGTGGTCCGCGATCCATCATGGAGAAGCTCAGCCCGCTCGGTCCGGTGTATCAGGCGGGAACGCTGAGTGGCAACCCGCTCGGGTTGGCTTCGGGAATCGCCACGCTCCAGCTTTGCCAAGAGGACAACTTCTACCCGGCGTTGGAGGCCAAGACGCGGCGGCTGGCGGATGGATTGAAGTTGGCGGCGGCCGACGCCGGCGTTTCCCTGCAGACCGGCGGTCGGGGCGGGATGTTCGGTATGGCGCTGTCCGATCATCCGATTCGCAATTTCGCGGACGCACAGGCGTGCGATCATGGTTGTTTCGCCCGGTTTTTCAGGGCCATGCTCGATCGCGGTGTATGGCTTCCTCCTTCCGGATATGAAGCGATGTTCGTGTCGGCTGCTCACGACGACGGCTCGATCGAGTGGATCCTCCAAGCGGCAAGGGAAAGCTTCCAGGAAGCCGTATCATGACGCAGTTGCGCGGGGACACGTTGCGGTTGCGGGTGGGCACCCGAGGAAGCGAGCTGGCGCTGTGGCAGACGAACTGGGTCTGCGAGCGGTTGCGGGCTGCGCTTCCGTCGCTCCAGATCGAGCAGATCATCATCAAGACGCAGGGAGACATCGCGCTTAACGACCGTTTCGGCCAGGACTGGCCCGTCGGGGCGTTTGTCAGTGCGCTCGAGCGGGCCCTGATGGATGAACGCATCGACTTCGCGGTCCACAGCTTCAAGGACCTTCAGACAGCCGTGACGACGGGGTTGACGGTGGCCGCTGTTCCCACTCGGGAGGCGGCGCACGACGTGCTGCTCAGCCGCTCGCCGGTCGACCTGGACCGTTTGCCTGCGGGCTTTCGCGTCGGGACGGGCAGTCCGCGCCGTTCGGCGCAGTTTCGCCGCCTCGGTCAGGTCGAGATTGTGCCCATTCGCGGAAACGTGCGAACGCGGATCGACAAGATCGAGCGCGAGGGGCTGGACGGTGTCGTGCTCGCGGCGGCCGGGCTCAAAAGGCTCGGCATTACGTATCCCAACATGACGGACTTGCCGACGGAACGGTTCGTGCCCTCGCCGGCGCAGGGGGCGCTGGCCATCCAGACACGCGACGGATGCGAATCCGCTGAGGTCGTTCGGGCGATTGACGATGCTGACTCCCACACGATCGTGAAGGCGGAGCGGGCTTTCCTGAAGCGCGTGAACGCCGGATGCCACGTGCCCATCGGCGCGCTGGCGAGCATCACGGGATCGACGGTGACCCTGCGAGGCCAGCTCTTCGATGACTCCGGCGAGCGGATGGTCGAGGGCACCGACTCGGGCGATGATCCGGTGGTCGTCGGGGAACGTTTGGCAGACGATCTGATTGAGCGGCTGGGAAGCCGGACCGTTTGAGCAAGGGAACGAGTCTGCCGGTTGCACTTCGCCTCGGGCGGGGCGGACGATGGAGAATGTGTCGTGAAAGTTTGGGTTACGCGTGACGAGGGGGGTGACGGAACCCTGTCATCGGCACTCCGGACCGCCGGTCTTGACGTTGTGCTCGAGCCGGTTCTTCAACGGCGCGTTGTCACGGACGCGGCGGAGGTGATCGGGCAGCTCGGTCCGGACGACTGGCTTGTGTTGACGAGTGTCTATGCGATCGAGGCTGTCGCAGCCGGCCCGGCGAGGTGTCCACGCGTCGCGGTGGTCGGTGAGGCCTCACGCAGGGCGGCGCTATCAAGGGATTTTCGTATCGAACTGGTCAGCGCCGAAGGGACGGGCAAGAGCCTGTTCAAGGAGCTGCGAGCCCTGACCTCGAGCGGGAAGGTCTGCTATCCGCGATCGTCCTTGGTGGCAGAGCCCAAAGCTTGGGCCGGCGTGGAACTCCTCAGCCCGATTCTCTACGAGACAATCGCACGCCCGTTCAACAGGGATACCGCCAAGCAAGTCGACGTTGTCTGCGTGGCGAGTCCGTCAGCCGTTGACGCGATCGGCGTGGTGGACCTGCCCTTTGCCAGCATCGGACCAACAACCTCGTCCGCCATTCGCAAACTCGGCATGGAACCGTGGGTCGAAGCGCCGACGCCCAGCTTCGAATCACTCGCCCAGGCCATCGTCGACCGGGACGGAACAGAGTGATGCAAGTTTCGCGGTACCTGCGGAGGGGCTTTGGCTGCAAGACCGGCTATTGGGCAAGACGGTCCACTGGCGGGATCACCCATTCCGATGCCTTGGCGAGCGTGCGCCTGATGGACTTCGTCTTGGTGCCGAAGACGATCGCGTGGGCAGGCTCGTCAGGCTCTGGGTCCCGGGCGACACCTTGATGGCATCGTCGCGCCAGTCCAGCGGTGATCGACGCCAAGGCGAATCCAGCATGGCCTGTCAGCGCGTCCTCCGGCCCACGTTTGGTGTCGGACATGACAGATGCCAGGAGCACGGACATCGGTGAGTATGACGGCTTCTTCGTGTCCTCGAACGCTGCCGATGATGGCCGCACGGTCCCGAGGTTGTCATCAGGTACGAAGTGACAGGGTGGTATCCGTCTCCAAAGGGCAGCGGCGTCCTGGATCGTCGGATCATCGCAGTACCCATCCATAGGTCCCAAGGCTTCTCCCTGCCATCGCCGCTACGACAGTTGTTCAACGCACTCTATGAGCGGTGTAAAGTCGGATACGATCTCCCGTTCCCACTCTGCTCCACTGTTCGCATCCTCGAAGGAAACAAGCAGCCTCTGCGTGGAGAGTGTCTCGATCTCCAGGTCAATGCCGCCGGTGTGCCACTCCAGTTGTACACCGCCTCTGTTCGTTGGAACGACGGCCGGGGTGGGGGAGTCGTCCCGCATGATGCAAGACAGGAACTGAAGTGCGGCACGGACATGTGAAGGTGCAACCCGCGCGGCGCCGTAGGAATCCCAGCCGGAGGGAAGATTGAGCAGGTCTACGAGGGCTCGTGCGGTTGGTACCAGCCAGGCGGGCGGGTCCTGATCGACCACGACAGTCAACTCGCCGTCTGCGAACTGGAATTTTATCTGCCGCGTTGGGCCGTGCCGTGCCGATAGCACCGCTGTTCGCGCGGTCGTCGACGTATCCGCACAAACCGGAAAGTCCCTGTCGGTGATTCCCCACCGAATGCCGGGCTGTTCCGTTAGGCTAATGGTCATCGCATCTGCCCCAAACCTCGTGCATGTTCGGTGTCGTGATGGCTGCGAAACCTCGCACAATCCACTCGCGGGCGGTGTCCAGGAAGCGGAGAACGCCGTCCACTCCCTCCCCATCCGGTCGCCCCCGGGCGACCAGATTCAGTAGGAACATCGGCTGACCGCTCTCACGAAGGTACACAGGGTCGATCGAGAACCGCAGCCTTCCAAGTGGCGGCTGCCCACCGTCGCCGGGAATCACGTAGCTGCCGCTGACACGGGCTTCCTCCAGGTCGGGCAGGAACTCCTCGCTGCACTTCCCGCCGAACAGCGTCAAGACCTGGGCAAGCTCACCGTGGTTCTTCCACCCTTCGTCGGCAACGATGTGGTTGACATAGGTCACCTCGCACTGGTTGGGCATGAGGTCACCGACTTTCTCCGTACCGAGGAAACGTTCGAACGCGCCGAGTTCGTTCTTGAAGGTATCCCGCACATGCTCGTATCGCGGGTACTCGTCGCCATCGCCAACCTTCCGCCAATTGTGCGCGAACCTATCCTGCTGAACCTGAACAAGTTCGGTACCGGATTTGTTGAGGAACCAGCATCGTTGGACCGGGGGCTTCCGCACCATCTCAAACTGTACGCTGGCCCTTGGCGGTTGCTTTACGCCAAACCTCTCCATTATTGGGTCGAGCAGTGGGTGCTCTTCGAATTGCGGAAACCGATCGCGGAATTTGTTCCAGAGCAATCCAATCTGAGGCGTGCGCAGATCCGCCAGCGGCTCGAACTGCACCGCGAGGGCTACCTCGGCAACCGGGGGATCGGCAAAATCTGGCAGAGGCCGAGTAGCGTCCATGCTTCTCCTACTGGTTGGCAAGGGGCTTTGTTCAATCTCCGTTCGTGGCGTTTTGCACCAGCACGCGGGAGCAGACCACGAGCAGACCGCATTTTCCCATATCCGTGCCTCAGCGCCAAGACGCTCGCGCCAACAGTGTGTGAGCCAACGCGCCAGAAGTATGCAGGCGCCGATTCAATCACCCTTGTAATTCGGATTGCCGCGCCCTGAATTGAACGACGACGACGAAGCTGGGCCACGGTCCGAAAACGCCGCTGCCCGAGCATCCATGCCCAAGCCTCTTCGCGCCAGCGGGCAGCGATTCTAGCGGCTCGGGATACAGAAGCAATTCACCGGAGCGACTTCTCTTCTCCGTAGGCCGCCAACCACGCCCGCAGCGCCACATATGTGTGACGCTCTAACTTCGCTCTCCTGTCGCCCAGCGGGCTGATCCGCCGCGCCGGGATAAGCATCGGCCCCGGGCGGAGACACCGCATCGCCGGTCGGCAGATGATGCTCGCCCATCAGGTACCCAGCGTCAACCGGCCTGCCTGCGGAACCCGTATGGTGAGCGTCGGAGCCGCGGGATGGGTGTTACGCAGAGGCTGTGGCCGGCGCCGACGACGCTGTCGAGGTCTTGGATGGGCGGCGGGCCAGGTAGAACAGGCAGCAGAGCAGGATCAGCCCCAGGTCGATCCCACCGACAAGCAGCATGTGACGCGCGACGGCTCCGGTCCCGAACCCGTAGGTGTGCAGACCCGTGCCCAGCACGTAGTTGACGCCCAGGTACGTCATGATGATCAGCCAGAAGCACAGCACGCTCTTGAGCGCCATGGCGAACTTGCCGCGGACGACGGCCAGGATCACCATCGCCGCGACCGTGCCAGCAAGTGCCAACACGGTGACACTTGTGAGCGGCTGAAGCTTCGGCACGACGAGAACGAACAGAGCGACGGCGAGAATCGCCCCGATCGCATAAGCCCATGTGCGCACCTTCTCCCCACGGATGCGCACATGCAGGATCGCCAGATAGCCCAACAAGGCCACCAGTGACCAGACTTCCTTCGGGTCCCAACCCCAGTACCGGCCCCAGGAAGACGCCGCCCACATGCTGCCCGTCACGACGCCCGCCAGCAGGAGGATCGAGCCGATATGGATGGTCCAGTAGTGCGCCGCGTCGACCACGTCGTGCAGGTCACGGCGTTTCGGAGCGGCGGCCATGATCACCAACTGCGCATGGGCGACAACAGCTCCAAGGGCCAAAACGGCATAGGACACCATAATGACCGGCACATGGATCGACATCCACACGGTGTCAAGCAGTACGGGCACGATCGGTCGGATGTAATGATCCAACGGCAGGAGGTCCGCCAGCATCAGCGACACTGCGGCCATCATCGAAGCCGTCAGCACGACGAGCCGATGGTGCAGGACCGCCGCCGCCACGATCGCAAACAGCCCCGCCCCCCAACTGAGGAACAACAAGGACTCATACATGTTTGAAGCCGGAATCCGCCCCGCGATCTGCCATCGCAGGGACAGACCGTAGGTCACGATGCCAAACCCCACCGCGATTGCGATGATCCAGATGACATCGAACCACCGCTTGCGAACCAGCAGTCCCACGGCCGCGAGCGCCGTCCCGATGAGCAACGCGACCCATCCGGACCGGAAGGGGTTCAACCGGTTGTAACGAAGTTCGGTGGCGATCCGCTTCGGCGTGGGGCGGGTGGCTGCCGGAAGCACCGCGAGGGCGGCCTTTAGGTCCTCGCTCGCTTTGGTGAACGCGGCTGCGTTGTTAGAGACGAAGGCGTCCTCCAGCGCGTCCCAGGCATCCACGACGGCCGCAAGCTCGCCCGCGGTGGAGGAGGCAATCGGCGTCCATCGCCCGGTGATGTTCTCCGGGTCGGGGATCGGCCGGATCACGTTTCCCTTGAACACCTCCTGGAGCAGAATCAGCTTCGAGCTGATGTCGGAGACCTTGGATTCCAGCGCGTTCATCCCGCGGTCTCGGTCCATGTGGGACAGAGCGGCAATCAGATCAAGCAGCGGCCGATGCCCGGCCAGATCAGTGTAGGAGAACACGACCTTGTCCGGCGGAAGCTGAAGTTCCCTCCGCAGTTCGGCATTTCGGATGGGGATCAGCGGTTCCCCCTGCCACGTTCTCGGCGAGAAGGTCCACCCCAGGAGCATCAGCACCGGATCATTCCCATCGACGAAGGCGTCATCCGTGACGGACTCGACGGTGCAACGAGCCATGGTATCAAGCGGCGGCCAACGCCCGTCGTGCTGAACCACCAGCTCGCGAATCGCCGTCAGGTCAAGCGAGCCGGGCAGCTTGTCCGCCGTGGACGCAGGTATCCAAGCGATGGTCGTCAACAGTGCGACGATTGTGTGCGACATCAACGTTGTTCCTTTTCGGCCCGGCCCGTTCCCGTCAGACCCGCCGTGGGGCGGCTCGGGCGGCGGGGATCGTGCCGTCGCGTCCCCTGTTACGAACGGCCTCGTCTCCTGCGTCGGTCATCCATGAACCGCGTGCCCAGGATGATGAGCATGCCCGCCATCGTCCCGATGTACCCGGCAAACACGATCGGCAGACCCGGATCACGCGCGACGCTCAGAATCGAGAATGTGCGTTGTGAGCCCATCCCCGGCAGACGGTAGTTTGATTGGAACATCGAATAGCCGGCGTGCTCGACCGGGTGGTTCATGCTGATCACGCGGCTTTGCTCTCGTCCAGTGGCCGTGTCGGTGATGGTTATATGGCTCTCGAAGGACCGGGGCCGCGTCTCGCCGGGATAGGGCTCGATCCGAAACCGCCGTAACGTCATCTTGAATCCCAGCGGGATGACCTCGTCTCCGTATGCCACCTCATGGGAGACGCCGCCGGCCGCGACCTGTCGAGAATCAAACTTCCGTATCCACCGGCTGCTTGTCGAGTCCGGTTTGTCGATGCGAACGAGGATCGCCGGTACGCGCGTCTCGCGCGGTGGGATCACGGGCTCGACGCTGAAACCGACCCTGGCGTGGTCGTAGCGTTGTCTTACGGTGAAGGTCCGATCGGGCCAGGGGGTCGGAATGGACTCGCCAACGCTGACTGTCCGGCTGATGGCATTCCCGTCGCGCGGAGCGAAGCGCACGTGCAGGTCCTCGCCCGGGCCGAGGAACACCGCGATCGGCGCGTCGGGGTGCGCTTGCGGTCCGGCCATGAACGTAAGCTTGACATCCTCCTCGCCACCCTTGCCGTGCATCGAGGAGAAGTCGGGGAAATTCGCAAAGGCGCGCCGCGCCACGGTTCCTTCCGGACCGGTCAGCTCCGCCTCGATGGCCGGGTTCTCCGGCCTGTCCGAGGCATTCATGAGCTTACCGCCCTCCACGACCGTGGCGTGCGGAAAGTATCTCAATACCCTCACCGTCCGACCCGTATCGCCGATTGGGACGGGCTGGTCCGTGCAATCCTCCAGCGGAAACTCGTACGTCGCGCCCGCAAGCTCGATCTTGACCGTCCCCTTCGACGTCGACGTCTCGGACGGCGCATCCTCCAACAAACGGGTCAGTTCCGCCTGATCCGCCACGATGCGGAACTCGACGGGAAGCGGACCGAGACGCGCACCCTGCCCGGCAAAGGCCCACCCCGAATCCTCCCTTCCCGCGTGGGAAAGCACGAGCTCGACCGCCGGTTGGGGATGGGGGTTTGTGTTGGCAACCCGCTCAACCGAGTCGCTGTCGGGAATGTATCGCTCGATCGTAGCGGTTAGATCGCCGAACGTCAGCGACGGCGCCTTGGGCTTGTCCACGGCCGCCAGACCGCCGAAGGCCCTCGAAGTCAACCTGACCGAGCGCTCCTCGCCCGTGGAGCGGTTTTTGATCGACAGCGTTTCCGCCTCGCCGCGGAATGAGTCAACCGTTTGTCCCTCGGCGATAGCAATCCGGCCGTTCACACCGATCCGCTCCGTCACCATCGCGCCAAGCAGGATGATAAGAATGGACAGATGCGTGATCACAAAACCGACCTGCTTCTTCGAGTAAGGGTATCGCAGAAGAAGGGCAGCCAGAACGTTGACGCCGAGCAGTGCAAGGAGAGCGGTGAACCATCGGGACTTGTAGAAAATTCGCAGCGCCTGCTCCGTGCCGTGCGTCGACTCGAAGACGGTGGCACACGCCATCGCCACCAGGAGCAGGACGAGCAGGACCGCCGCAAACCAGAGCGATCCGACGGTTCGAAGAATCCTACGCGGTTCGGTTACGGCGCCGAGTTGCATGTTGCGCTCCGCATGGGCCGACCTGCGTCGGCGAATGACCGATATCCACACATAGTGTTCTTTCTCGGCGCGACCCGATCCCGGTCGGTCCCAAGTTCGAGCCCGAGAGAATAGTCGGCGTAGGTTACAGGCAGCCGCGACGGGCGGCCACCCAATCCCGGCGGGATTCCACCCGTCACCGCGAAGCCGTTTGTTTGAGGGTCCGCCCGTGGTCGAGCGTGGTGTTGGGAAGAATGGGCGGGGAAGAGTATGATAAGCCAGATGTCTGCCACGAGAGGGAGATCCACGGTGAACGGTGACTCCGACACGCCTGATCCAACCCACCGGTCCCCCATCCGGGTTGAGGAAAGCGTGGGGCTGTCGCGCGCGATTCTACATTGCGCCAACCGCGGCCTCCCGAGGATAGAGTTCCTCCGCGAGATATCGCAAGTGCTTCTGGACTTTTCGGGCAGCGATGCGGTTGAAGTGCGGCTTAATGATGGCGATCTACACTATCGTTGGGAGCTGACGCGGCGCCCGCAGAACGCCGTCCGGTTTGAGATCGTACGGTGGATGCATGACGAAGATGGTAGGGTAATCCCCGCATCACAGAACGGCTCGGACCTGGAACGATTGTGCGAGGATGTGGCTTGTCATCGCTTTGATTCCACACTCCCTTTCTTTACCAGCGGTGGGAGTTTCTACACCGGCAACACTTGGGAGCCGTTGGCAACAGGTACGGAGGCCAAGCAGGGTTTGGCTGGTGAGCGTTTGTGCGTTGGCGGGCACTATCGATCCCTGGCTGTGGTCCGGTTCTCCGTGGACGAACAGACCACCGGATTGTTGCACATCAAGAGCGAACGGCCCTGGTCCTTCACTGAAGAGGAAGTCGAGTTCTACGAGGGAATTGCGCAGACGCTCGGGCTGGCGGTGGCGGATTGGCGCGCGGAGTCGGCATTGCATGAGCGCGTCAAGGAATTGACCTGCCT
Source organism: uncultured Phycisphaerales bacterium (assembly GCA_965371725.1). Taxonomy (GTDB): domain Bacteria; phylum Planctomycetota; class Phycisphaerae; order UBA1845; family UBA1845; genus CBDUZO01. The sequence goes on along the minus strand of CBDUZO010000031.1, from coordinate 11,385 downwards.
CTACGGCATCGCGCAGGTGGTGGAACGGGGCTCAACCGCGTTGCCCGAGATTATCCAGCACATCGTGAAGCTTCTTCCTCCCGCCTGGCAGTATCCCGAGATGACCGCCGCCAGGATCGTCCTCGACGGACATTCGTATGCAACGCCCGGCTTTCGACAGGCCAAGTACCGGCAGTCGGCGGCGATCCTTGTGGACGGCCATCAACGAGGTGTTGTCGAGGTGGTCTACCTTGAAGAGAGGCCGGAGTTTGAAGCCGGTGCCTTCCTCAAGGAAGAGGAAAACCTGATCAACGCCGTGGCCAGGGAGGTAGCGCTGATTGTCGAACGGAAGGAAGCAGACGAGGAAAAGTCGAAGCTCGAGCAGCAGCTCATTCACGCGGACCGTCTGGCTACGATTGGAGAGCTGGCTGCGGGCGTGGCGCACGAATTGAATGAGCCTCTGGGCAGCATTCTAGGGTTCGCTCAACTGGCTAAGAAATGCGCGGATCTGCCCGGCCAGGCGGAGCGGGATATTGAAAAGATCGTCACCGCATCCCTGTACGCGCGGGAGGTCATCAAGAAACTCATGGTCTTTGCGCGGCAGATGCCATCAAGAAAGGCAGAGGTTGATCTCAATGAGGTGGTTGAGGACACGTTCTTCTTTCTGGAAGGTAGGTGTGCGAAGGCCGGTATCGAAGTGGTCCGTGAGCCGGCGCCGAATCTGCCTGGAATAATAGCCGATCCGGCGCAGCTCAAGCAGATACTGGTTAATCTCATCGTCAATGCCATCCAGGCGATGCCCGATGGAGGAACGCTGACGGTGAGCACGCAAATAGGCGACGCTTCCGTGTTGCTTATCGTGCAGGATACCGGGGCGGGCATGAACGAAGAGACCCTCGAAAAGATCTTCTTGCCGTTCTTCACGACGAAAGACGTGGACGAGGGCACGGGTCTGGGTCTGGCGGTGGTGCACGGGATCGTCACTTCGCACGGTGGTTCGATCGACGTCGAGAGCCAGCCCGGGCACGGCACTCGGTTCGAGATTCGCTTGCCGATGATTGCACCGGGCAAGACTCAGGAGATTGCTCAAGATGGCGCCAACAGGTGAAAGGGAACGCATCCTGGTCGTCGATGACGCCCCGGACACGCTGGAGTTGATCCAACGGAACCTGAAGACGCGCGGATATCAGGTCTTCACTGCCCCGAGTGTGGACGAGGCAATCCGCATCCTTGACGGCACGTCGGTCGATCTCGTCATCACCGATCTGAAAATGCCCAAGGTCGGCGGGCTGGATCTGGTTCGGCATGTTCGGGAGAACCTCCGAGACACGGAGGTCATGATGATTACCGGCTACCCCACGGTCGAGGGGGCGGTGACAGCCATAAAGGCCGGCTCTCAAGAGTATCTGACCAAACCCTTCACCGACGAAGAGCTGCTTTCCGCGGTCAAGCGCGTCTTGGATTTGCTGAAAGCCCGCAGAAGCGCGCAAGACACGTCGGCCGCCTCGCCGTTGTCTTTGTCCGGCCTGAGCGGCGAGTCGAAGCCCATGCGCAAGGTGTTCCGAGAGATTGCCAAGGCCGCTTCATCGCGAGCAACGGTTCTGGTTTCGGGCGAGAGCGGCACGGGAAAGGAGTTGGCGGCGCGCGCAATTCATTACAACAGCCCGCGAGCGTCAGCGCCGTTTGTGCCCGTCAACTGTGGGTCCGTTCCGGAAAACCTGCTGGAAAGCGAACTGTTTGGCCATGTCAAGGGCGCCTTCACAGGTGCCAACGAGTCCCGCGCGGGTTTCTTTCAGACCGCCGACGGTGGAAGCATCTTTCTCGATGAGATCGGCGATACAGCCCTGTCCATGCAAGCCAAGCTGCTTCGTGTGCTTCAGGACGGCGAACTCTGTATGGTCGGGTCGGACCGCCCCCGAACCGTGGACGTAAGGATCCTGGCTGCAACCAACAAGGACCTCCGCACATTGGTGAAAAAGGAGACCTTCCGGGAGGACCTGTTCTTCCGCTTGAACGTCATCACCATCACCATGCCCCCGCTGCGCGAGCGGGCGGATGATATCCCGCTGTTGGTCTCCCACTTTGCGCAGAAGTTCAGCGAAGAACTGGGGGCGGCGGTGCTCCGACTCTCTGATGAGGCGTTGCAGGTACTGAGAGACTATCAGTGGCCGGGCAACGTGCGGGAGCTGGAGAATCTCATTCAACGTCTGGTGGTCATGACCGATGGGGAAGTCATCAAGGTTCCGGACCTGCCTTCCATGATGCGCTTCTCGGTGGCGAGTGAAGCCGGGTTGGATCGGACCCTGGCCGAGGTGGAGGTGGAGCACATTCGCAATGTCTTGGCCAGCGCAGGTGGTAACAAGGTTCGCGCGGCGGAGATCCTCGGCATTGACCGAAAGACGCTGCGGGCAAAGCTGAAGGCCTACGAAACCCGGTCGATTTGAGGTGGTCCATCGCTGGGGCGTTTTGCCCCAGTGGTACAAAACTCCCCACTTCCTGATCACGCCTGCAGGCACTGAGTAGGCGTGCAAATGGAACACCCTATGGCGTCATCATCGCACGTATCCTACTGCAATTGCAGAACTTAACTATTCAGTGGTTCGCCCCACGCAACGGCCCGGATGCCCTGGAAATTCGGTCCAAAGGCTCGGCACGAGAGTTGCACTAATCAGGTTGCGGGCGTGAGGAACGGCCGGTCCGTTTGCTCGCAGACGCTCCCCGCCAAGCAAGCAAAGGAGATCGACACGATGGTAGGAATCAAGAATGGCCGCGGTCTCTGTATGACCTGCAACAACGAACCGGGTTGCTTCCACCGGGCCAGGAGGGGGCCGGCCCTGTTCTGTGAGACCTTTGACGATTATACGCCGGCGGTCGTTCGAACCAGCGGCAGAATGCCCTCTCCGTCGGCCGACGCTTCGATGGCGATCCCCGCCGCAGAAGAAGACGCCTCCACATACACAGGGCTGTGCATGAACTGTGACCATCGCCGAACTTGCAGACATCCGAAACCGGCAGGTGGCGTGTGGCATTGCGAGGACTACCACTAGTGCCGTTTCCAGACAAGGTAATGGTGTTTCTTCCTCCCCTCCTTGACGAGGAGGGGTTGGGGGAGGTTCTTCTCCATCTGCATGAACCCCCCTCACTCCCCCCTTGGTAAGGGGGGAAGGAAGCAGACCCCCCTCTATCCCCCCTTGGTAAGGGGGGAAGAGAACGGAACAGCCTTTGTTGAAACGGTATTAGTTAACGCGTGTCTCGTAACCACTGTTGCACGAGAAGAACGATTCATCTTTGTGTGAAAGAGTCAGATGAAAACGGAAATCCTCGCGATTCTCGATAAGCACGAGGGCGATCGGGGTGGGCTCATCTCGATTCTGGAAGAGATCCAGGCGGAGTACAGCTACTTGCCCCCCGACGCCCTGAAAGCGGTAGCCGATGCGACCGGCCAATCTCTGGTTGACATCTACGCCGTGGCCACCTTCTACAAGTCGTTCAGCCTGAAGCCTCGCGGCAAGCATCTTTGCTCGGTGTGCATGGGTACGGCCTGCCACGTTCGAGGGGCATCAACGGTTGCGCAAGAATTCGAGCGTCAACTGGGAGTCAACCCGGGCGAGACAACGCCGGATAAGGAGTTCACGCTGGAGACGGTGAATTGCCTGGGGGCTTGTGCGCTTGGGCCTGTGGCCGTTGTAGACGGTCACTATTTCTCGAACGTCAGATCCAAGCGAGTGAAACGGATCATCGAAGAGACCCTTGCGGGGCTCGACGAAGCCGAGATCAAGGCCGATCGCCGTGTCTACCTTTTGACGGTCAGTTGCTCACGGTGCAACCACAGCCTGATGGATCCGAATCACCCCATCGACGGCTCCCCGTCGATCCGTGTAACCGTATCCTTCGAGCGAAAACACGGCTGGCTAAGGTTATCTTCCCTTTATGGCAGCTTCGTGGTTGAATCCGAGTACCCGATTCGGACCGACGAGGTACTGGACATCTTCTGCCCGCATTGTCACGCGGAACTCAAGGGCGCCTCAACCTGCCCGCTGTGCAGCGCGCCGATGGTCTCCATGATCGTTCGAGCTGGAGGTATTGTTCAGATTTGCGCGCGGCGCGGCTGCAAGGGTCACATGTTGGATCTGGAGGGCGGTGGCTTCTGAACGTCGTCTTCGGCCCGACCGCGCGAGATGACTATTCTGCAAAGGTGGCAAGATGCCAAGGTTATCCTCAGTAGATGAGCTAAGAGAACTGCGGGGCATGATTCTGGGCGACGTTGACCAGAGCAAGTCTCGCATAGTCGTTTGCGCTGGGACAGCCTGCCAGGCCAGTGGTTCAAACGACCTCCTGCGTGTCGCGAAAAAGCACATCATGGAACAGGGTTTGATCGACAAGGTCGCCCTTCGGATTACAGGCTGCCACGGATTCTGTGAAATGGGTCCATTCATCCTCACCGAACCGCAGAACGCATTTTACGCCAAGGTTCAGCCCGAGGATGTCCCGAGGATTATTGATGCCGTCCTTGCAAACGAGCATGTTGAAGATCTGCTGTATCGCGACCCGGTCACGGGGGAGAGATTCTACAGTTACGACGACATCCCGTTCTTCAAGAATCAACAGCGTATTCTCTTGGCAATGAACCAGAGAGTAGATCCGATTAGGATCTACAACTACATCTCCAGCGAAGGCTACAGTGCTCTGGAAGGTGTGCTCTCCAAGCGAAGTCCCGAGTGGGTGGTCCAGGAGGTCAAGGCGTCCGGTTTGCGTGGTCGCGGCGGAGCCGGCTTCCCCACGGGATTGAAATGGGAACTCCTTTCCAAGCAGCAGAACGGCCGGGGCAAGTTTCTCGTCTGCAACGCGGACGAGGGCGACCCCGGCGCGTATATGGACCGCAGTATCCTCGAAGGCAATCCCCATAGCATCATCGAGGGAATGATCATCGGTGCCTACGGAACGGGTGCGAACGAAGGCGTAGTGTACGTGCGCAATGAGTATCCCCTGGCCATCAAGCATCTGATGATTGCCCTGCGGCAGTGCCACGAGTTCGGGTTATTGGGAGAGGATATTCTTGGAACCGGCTTCTCGTTTGACATCAAGCTGGTCAAAGGTGCCGGCGCATTCGTCTGTGGCGAGGAAACGGCGCTCATCCGATCCATCGAAGGGAAAATGGGCGAACCGCGCCAGCGCCCGCCTTTCCCAATAGAAAAGGGAATCAACGGCAAGCCGACGGCAATCAACAACGTCGAGACGTGGGCCAACATCCCGCTCATCTTCAGAGTCGGCCCCGGGGAGTATGCCAAACTCGGAACCAAGGGCAACACGGGCACGAAGATCTTCAGCCTGGTCGGGAAGATCAAGAACACCGGCCTGGTGGAAGTGCCCATGGGCATCACCATCAAGGAGGTCGTGTACGACATCGGCGGGGGGCCGCCGGGCAAAGCGAAGATCAAGGCGGTGCAGACAGGTGGCCCGTCCGGTGGTTGCATTCCGGCCGAGAGGTTTGATCTGCCCATCGATTATGACAGCCTGGCTGAGGCGGGATCGATCATGGGTTCCGGCGGCATGATCGTCATGGACGAGACCACCTGCATGGTCGATGTCGCCAAGTATTTCATGAACTTCCTCAAGGGCGAATCCTGCGGCAAGTGTTATACCTGCCGTAAGGGTACCCAGCGGATGTACGAAATCCTCGATGATATCTCGCAGGGCAAAGGGACGCTCGAACAGCTCGACCTGCTCGAGGAACTCGCGCTTACGGTCAAGGATACGACCATGTGCGGTCTGGGGCAGACGGCGTCGAACCCCGTCCTGTCCACGCTACGGTACTACCGTCACGAGTACGAGGAGCATATCCGCGACAAGAGATGCAGAGCGTTTGTTTGCAGCCAACTGGTCGGGGCCCCGTGCCAGGCCGCGTGCCCCATAGATACCGAGGCGTGGCGTTACGTCGCTCACATAGCGCGAGGTGAATACGAAGAGGCGTACCAGGTCATCAGGAAGGCCAACCCATTCCCCTCGGTTTGTGCGCGAGTCTGCTCTCACCCGTGCGAGACCCAGTGTCGAAGTGGCACGGCGGGAGAATCCGCCATTGCAATCCGTGCCCTGAAACGTTTTGTCGTTGATCGTGTTGACCCATCGGTGTACAAGCCCATAAGAGCCGCCAAATCGAAAGGGGACAAACCCCCTGTTGCCATTGTCGGTTCCGGTCCCGGCGGACTTACCGCCGCTCATTATCTGTCTCTCGCCGGGCATAAGGTAACGGTTTTCGAGGCGGATGATCGGCCCGGCGGGATGCTGGTAAGTGGGATCCCGCCACACCGGCTGCCCCGGGATACGTTGAACAAGGAAATCGAATCACTGCTGGACGAGAACATAACTCTGAAATGCAACACCGCCTTGGGGCGTGACATGACGCTCGACAGCCTCTTTGAGGGCGGGTTCAAGGCGGTCTTCCTGGCCATGGGGGCCCACAAGAGCCGTAAAATCAACCTCGAAGGCGAAGACGCCGACGGCGTTTATCCGGCGATCGGATTCCTCAAGGATTTCAACCTTCGCGGCAAGACCGTCTCGCAAGGACATGTTGGTGTCATTGGTGGCGGTGACAGCGCCGTGGATGCCGCGGGCGTGGCCCTGCGTCAGGAAGGCGTCGAGAGCGTGACCATCTTCTACCGCCGCACGCGCGTTGAGATGCCTGCCCAAGACAGGGATATTGAGACCGTCCTCGAAGAAGGTGTCAAGCTGGAGACGCTTGTATCGCCGGTACGAATCCTTACCAAGGCGGGGCGCCTGACGGGAATCGAGTGTATCAAGAATCGACTGGGCGACGTCGATTCAAGTGGCAGACGGAGACCAGTGCCTATTCCTGGGACGGAATATGTTGTCAACTTGGATACCCTGATCGTGACGATTGGTGATGTGCCTGATATCGATTTCATCACTTCGATGGGGATTGACGTAACCAAATGGGGAACGATGCAGGTTGACAAGGAGACGCTGTCCACCAATCGGCCGGGCGTCTTCGCCGGAGGCGACGTGGTTACGGGGCCCAACACGGTAGTGGAGGCGATCGCCGCCGGGAAGAAAGCTGCTTTGATGATTGGACGTTATCTGCGCGGCGAGGAACTGAAACAACCGGGCGCGGCGCTATTACCGGATGTCTACGTTGAGGCGCTTGCGATCGACGAGGAAGAGCTCGAGCAGGCCCAGCGTATGGAGCCTCCTATGATTCCCGTGGCATCGCGAAGGCGGAACTTCAACGAAATCGAACTGTCGTTCTCCGTTGAAGACGCTTCCAAAGAGGCCCGCCGGTGTCTGCGGTGCGATCTGGAGTTTACGCAGCCCAAGGAGGACGAGACGGTATCCCCGGCGGCTGTGGGAGAAACGGCATGATCAGCTTGAGCATCAACGGCCTGGCAGTATCGGTCGAGGAGGGCACGACGCTGCTCGAAGCCGCCCGCTTTCTCGGATTCCCTGTTCCAACGCTGTGTCACATGGACGGGCTGTCACCCTATGGCGCCTGCCGTCTGTGCGTGGTGGAAATCGGCGAAGGCCCGAAGGCGAAACTGGTTAGCTCGTGCACGTATCCCGCTCAGGACGGGCTCAAGGTGCGAACGGCCTCTTCACGTGTCCTGCGAGCCCGCAAGATGGTTCTGGAACTCCTGCTCGCCTCGTGTCCGCAGTCGAAGACGATCCAGGATCTGGCCTCCGCCCACAATGTGCGTCAGCAGCGATTTCGGCAAGAGTACGAGGATTGCATTCTCTGCGGGCTGTGCGTCCGGATGTGCGAGCAGCAGATGATGGCCAAGGCCATCGGCTTTAGGGGACGGGGCGAAACCCGCAGCATCGGCACGCCGTTCGACATCAAGTCGGACGTGTGCCGGCTATGCGGTGGCTGCATGTATGTTTGCCCCGCCTGCCAGCTTCGCTGCACCTACAACGAACCGGAGAAAGCCATTTGCGGTGCCTGTGCCAACCTGAGCCCGCCTTGCGTCGAAAAGGAACAGTTCGACGACATGATGTGCTATATGGACCCCTGTGTTGCCTGTGAAATAGAGAAGTAATAACAAACGATAGGAGCAGACTCAATGTCGCTGTCACTCTCGAGGATAAACGCTTCGGCTGCGACCCTCACGAAAAACAGAACAGAAGGCTCGATCACGCCTAGCTCGGGCATGTGCGTGACCTGCGTGGACGGCTGCATCGGCATGTGCGAGATCGGCAAGTCCGCCTACCGAGGGCATGAGGTGATTTACCCACAGCCTTTCGGCGTGATCACCACCGCAGCCGAGAAGACCTATCCGGTCGACTATTCGCACTTCAACATCATGGGCACCGCTGTGGGCGCGCATGGTATCGAGGCTGATAGTGACAAGGCCATCTTCCCGGCGGTCAACCTCGAGGTTGTCTTCGGCCATGATAAAGGTATCAAGTTCCGCTACCCGTTCATAATCCCCGGAATCGGTTCCACCAACATCGCCAAGAACAACTGGGAAGGATTGGCCATCGGCACCGCGCTGGCCGGAACCGGTTTGACGATTGGCGAGAACGTGGTTGGGATGGATCCCGAGGCAATCATCAAGAACGGACGCGTGGTCGATACGGTGGATCTGAAGCGCCGAATCAAGCTCTTCAAGGATCATCAGCGCGACGGGTACGGCGCTACCATCGTGCAGGCAAATGTTGAGGATACGCGCCTCGGGGTGCAGGAGTACGCCATTGAGAAGCTCGGCGTCGAGCACGTCGAGCTCAAGTGGGGACAAGGGGCCAAGGACATCGGCGGTGAAGTCAAGATCACCGACTTGAAGAAGGCCCAACTGCTTTATGAACGCGGCTATGTCGTGCTCCCCAATCCGACCGATCCGACCATCATCAAGGCCTTCGAGCGGGGTGCGTTCAAGGAGTTCGAGCGTCACTCGCGCATCGGTATGGTCAGCGAGGAATCCTTCGCCAAGAGGGTGAACGAGTTGCGCAAGGCCGGGGCCAAGTACATCTTCCTCAAGACCGGAGCGTATCGACCTGCCGACCTCGCCCGCGCGGTTCTCTTTGCCACGAAGTACAAGCTGGACCTCCTTACCGTGGACGGAGCGGGCGGTGGAACGGGCATGAGCCCGTGGCGGATGATGAACGAGTGGGGTGTACCGCCGGTCGAGCTGCATTCGCTGATGTACCAGTATGCCAAACGCCTGGCCGACAAGGGAATGAAGGTGCCCCCGTTGGTCCCCGCCGGCGGGTTCGCGTTCGAGGATCAGATTTTCAAGGGTCTTGCCCTGGGGGCGCCGTTTACGAGGCTGGTTGGCATGGCCCGCGCGCCGATCGCGGCGACGATGGTCGGCAAAACCATCGGGCGGACGATCGACGAGGGCCAGATCCCCGTCTACATCGAGCGCTTCGGGAATACTAAGGATGAAATCTTCGTAACCGCCGGTCACCTGCGTAGCGAACTCGGTGACAAAGAATTCGAGAAGGTGCCCACAGGTGCCCTCGGGCTCTACACGTATTACGAGCGGTTGGCCCAGGGTCTTCGTCAGTTCATGTGCGGCAGCAGAAAGTTCTCGCTGGAGCACATTTCGCGTGACGACCTGGCGTGCCTGACCCATGAGGCCGCCGACATCAGTGGTATTCCCTTCATGACGGACGTGGATAAGGCCCAGGTTGAGGAGATTCTCAGCAGTTAGAGCAAGCTCTTTTTTCGTGTGGCGGTGAAACAACCCTATTCTTCTGGGTTCGTCGCACCGTGCCCGCTACACGAATTCGGAGAGCGCTATAAGGTCGCAGACCATCTGACGGCTGTGCCATCATGGAGGCTGCTGCATTTGAGTGCGCTGGTGTGTGGAGAAGGTTCTAGCCAGCCTCTCCACATTCTCCTTTTGAGTGCCCCACCCCCTCGTATGGGGGTGGGGTATTCTATTTCTTCGTCCGAAGGACGGCCAGCGGAGTTTTCCACGAGGATGAAATGCCGGGCCTAGTGCCCACAACAGCCTCCGGGGAACAGTATCGACTCAGAATTTGCGGCTGATGTTTGACTGCGGACAGTTGAAGGCATGCCTGAGAGTCATGCGAAATGTCTGACCGAGACAAATCCATCCGTGAAACGCACGACGCTCCGGAGGAGCGTGCCAAAGAACTCGCTTGTTTTTATGAGATCGGGGACCTGCTCAAGGATTCACACGCAGACCCCCGGCGTGTTTTCGATCTCGTCGTGCAGGCAATCCCGTCGGCGTGGCAACACCCGGAGACTTGCAGGGCGAGAATTACATTAGAGCATTCGACGTTCCAATCCTCGGGTTTTCGAGAAGTGCCCTGCGCCCACAAGGCGGATATCTTTGTGGAAGGCGAGCGGGTCGGTGCTATCGAGGTTTGCTGCGAGCAACAAAACCTGCAAGCACGCGGAGGGGCGCTCTCACCGGAGAAATGCAGATTCATTGATACCATCGCCAAACGCCTGGGGAGTTTCCTCTCGCTTCAGCACCTGCTTCGCTTCTCAGCGTCCCGTCGCTTGCTGAATCGAGAAGACGGAATCTCGGGCAACCAGGATTCGACAGATGAGACCGGGAGGTCCACCCCGCACGAGACCGAATACGGCGGCCTCTGTATGACGTGCGTACATTCCTCCACCTGCGCATTCCCACGGCGCAAGGATCAACCAGTCCTGTCCTGCGAGGAGTTCGACGACGGCGGGAAGGATCACGTGGAAACCGCTGCTGCTACCGTCGCCCACGCCGCCAGCAAACCGCAGGCACAGACAACCGACGCAAGAGACGAATCGTCCCAGTATAAAGGGTTGTGCGCCACCTGCGAAAATCGCAAAACGTGCATGTTTCCAAAACCCGAGAGTGGTGTCTGGCACTGTGAGGAATTCGAATGAATCCGCAGAACCGCACCGACAAAACGGGTCACTGAATGGGGCCTCTCCAAGAAGCAAAGTTAAGGCACAATCCTCTCGACCTGCAAGGTCCTTCTGTTTGCAGGGCATACGTTCGATCCTCGGCGTTCCTTCCCTACCAGCCCGTTGAAGAATGTAGCGTCGCTCCTTGTGGGCGACGAGCAACCGCGTCGGGCGCCACCCACAAGTGGTGGCGTTACACCGGAGCGATCTGACACGAGTTCTTCAACGGGCTACGGCGTGCATTCGGTCTTTCCGCCGATCGGTTGGCCGTTCTTTCGGTAGTACGACTCCGCGTATCGCCAGTACGCTACCAATCAGCTGGTTGACGTTGAATTCGCCCGGCTCCGCTACGTTTGACAGCCGCCGACCGTCGGCAGGTATCGCAAGGCATGCTATACAGCCTGACGTAAGTTGCAGAACATCTGGGCCACGAAAATCGCTTGATTAAAGGGTTTTTGTGCGAGTCTATGTCCTGTTATTTATGGTTCTCCTCCGAATTAGTTACTGGAGAATCGCCCCGGTAATGCCTGTTT